>NZ_JBXWPA010000020.1:0-54074 GCF_059611165.1 Ruegeria sp. CDSB013
AGCCGAAGCCGAAGCCGAAGCCGAAGCCGAAGCCGAAGCCGAAGCCGAAGCCGAAGCCGAAGCCGAAGCCGAAGCCGCTGTGGAATTGACCCAGGAAGAGAACTCTGCTCCGCCGGAAGAAGCGCATCGTGAAGAGCCGCAGCAGGAAGAAAAACGCAGTGGATTTGTCCCCGCTTTGCTCGGTGGTGTGATCGCGGCGGGAATTGGATTTGCAGCTGGCAGCGCGGGCTTGTTTGGATCTGGCGATACAGATGCGCTTACCACGCTTGAGGCGAAGCTCAACGATCAGTCCACACAGATCGAGGCACTAACCAAGTCCCTGTCCGACACATCTGGCGTCGACAGCAAGATTGCAGCGCTGACCGATCAGGTGACACCGATCACCTCCGATCTGGATACGCTCAAATCCAGTGTCGATGAGTTGGCGGGCAAGATTGATCCTTTGGCCAGCCGCCTAAGTAAAATTGAAAGCGACGCGCTGACCCAAGGCGCGTCCCCCGAAGCGTCGGCAGCCTTTGAGGCCGAACTGAAGAAATTACAGGACTCACTGGCGGCGCAGCGGGCCGAAGTGGAAAAAATGGTGTCGGACGCACAAACGCTTGAGGCGAAAGCCTCGGCAGAGGCTCTGGCAGCGACCAACGCGGCGATCCTGTCGCGCCTGCATGGTCAACTGGATGCTGGTCAGCCTTACGCAGACCTTGTCGCCGAACTGAAGGCAGGCGGCGTTGATGTGCCTGAGGCGCTATCGGGCCCTGCCGATAAGGGCGTTGCAAGCGTATCGACCTTGCGGGCATCGTTCTCACCTGCTGCGCGAACCGCGTTGGCGGAGGCACGGGATGCGGACAAAGCCACCGGTCTGGTGGCATTCCTGCAGCGACAGACCGGGGCGCGTTCGGTCACCCCACAAGATGGCGATGGCCCGGATGCGATCCTGTCTCGTGCCGAGTCGGCTCTGTCCAGTGGCGACGTCTCAACGGCCCTGACCGAACTTAAATCCCTGCCCGAAGCGGCGCAGGCAGCTATGGCTGATTGGGAGCAGGCAGCACAGGCGCGGGTTTCCGCGGTGGATGCTGCCAATGCGCTTCAGCCTAGCGTGAACTCGAACTGAAGGACCTGCCATGCTGTGGTCACTGTTTAAGATTCTAGTTTTTGTTGCGATTATCGGTCTTCTGGCCGTGGGTGCCGGGCTCCTCATGGAAACCAGCGGTGGTGTACAGATCACAGCTGGCGGGACGGAGTACACTCTGGGGCCGTTGCAATCGGTCATCGCGCTGGGCGTTCTGGTTTTTGCAGTTTGGCTTTTGTTCAAGCTGCTGACCCTGTTGATCGCCACGCTGAAGTTCCTCAACGGGGACGAAACCGCCCTGTCGCGCTATTTCGACCGCAGCCGCGAGCAGCGCGGTTATCAAGCGTTGTCTGATGGGCTGATGGCGCTGGCCTCGGGCGAAGGTCGTGTGGCTTTGAACAAGGCCACCAAGGCGGAGCGGCTTTTGAACAAACCCGAGCTGACCAACCTGCTGGTGGCCCAGGCTGCCGAGATGAACGGCGATACCCAAAAGGCGGCTGACACCTACAAGAAACTGGTGACGGATAATGCAACTCGCTTTGTCGGTGTGCGCGGGATCATGAAGCAGAAACTGGCCGAAGGGGATGACGAAACCGCCCGCAAACTGGCCGAAAAAGCGTTGGCGATGAAACCGCGTCATCTGGAAACACAGGACATTCTGCTGGGTCTGCAGACCAAGGCGCAAGATTGGGCAGGCGCGCGGTCGACACTGACAGCCAAGTTGAAATCCGGCCACCTGCCGCGTGACGTGTTCAAGCGCCGTGATGCTGTGCTGGCCCTGTCCGAGGCCAAGGGGATTCTGGACGAGAACGCCACGGTTGAACAGCAAGAGCGCGCGATTGAGGCGAACCGCCTGTCTCCTGATCTGGTGCCGGCGGCTGCAATGGCAGCGCGCGCCTATATCGAGAAAGGCAAACCGCGCAATGCGACCAAGATCCTGAAAAAAGCGTGGGAGGTGCAGCCGCACCCCGATCTGGCCCATGTCTTTGCCGAGATTGCGCCGGATGAAACGCCACATGAACGGATCAAACGCTTTACCGCGCTAACCCGCATTCACCCTGAGAATATGGAAACCCGTCTGATTTTGGCGGAGCTGAACATCGTGGCCGAAGACTTCCCCGAGGCGCGCCGCGCGCTGGGCGATGTGGTCGAAAAGCAGGCGGATGCGCGCGGTTACACGTTGATGGCCGCTATTGAACGGGGCGAGGGGTCCTCGGACGCAGTGGTACAGGGTTGGCTGGCCAAGGCGCTGACTGCTCCGCGCGGGCCACAATGGGTCTGCGACAATTGTCATGACATTCAGCCCGAGTGGGCTCCGGTCTGTCAGAACTGCAGCAGCTTTGACACGCTAAGCTGGCAAACACCGCAAACGCCGGAAATCGCAAGCGCGACGGGTGTCCATATGCTGCCTCTGATCGTTGGTGCGTTGGAAGACAGCAGCGAGCCGGAAGCTGAGGTCGAGGTTGAAGTGGAAGACGTCGAGGAACCGGTTGATCCCGAGATCATCGAATTGGATGTGGAACCAGTCCGCCCCGACGTCGAACCCGTGGTCGAGAAACAGGCCTGACGCGCTATTCCTCAGGCGAGTTCCTGACATAAGTCCAGCGGTACGTCGGAGGTGTGGGGCCTTTGTTGCGGCCACCTTGCTGCATTTGCTCCCACGCATGTGCCAGTATGCCGACTGACCGGGAGAGGCAAAACAAACCACGCGCAAGCGGTGGTTCGAACCCAAGCTCTGCGTAGATGACAGCCGTGGCCCCGTCGATGTTCATCGGGACGGGTTTGCCTTTGCGACGTGCAAGCTCTGCTTCGATATCCAACGCGATTTTCCGGAAACGTCCGTCACAGGCGCCGCGTTCTACGGCCTCAGCGACCAGAGCCATCAGTCGCGGTGCGCGTGGATCGGTCGGTGTGTGAAACCGGTGGCCGAAACCCGGCAGTATCTTTCCGTGGTCGTCGATCCAGTTGTCAATCGCTGCACCGATCCCGCCCGAGTGGGACCCGACAAAGTGATACAGCTCAACCGCCTGCTCACCGGCGCCGCCGTGGATGTCGCCCAGCATGTTCACCGCGCTGGCCATTGCGTTGTTCAAAGGCAAACCGCAGGTCACTGCCATCCGAGCCGTCGCAATAGAAGGTGCCTGTGGTCCATGATCCACGGCGGCAACCAGGGCCGCTTCGAACAGATCTGCCTGTGCGGGTAACGGGCGGTTGCCGCGAACCAGAAACCAGATCATTTCAGCGAAACTGAGGTTGCCGATCAGGTCCTCGATGGGTTCACCGCGCAGGGCGATGCGTCCGGGTTCCATGTCAATGATAGATGTGCTCCACCAGTCGGAAACATCGCTCATATCACACCATCCTTAGCCAGCTCCTTGATCTCATTCGGTGACAAGCCAAGTTCGGACCAGATTGAATCGTTGTCCGCGCCCAATTCCGGCGGTGAGACTTTCGGCAAATTTCGCTGCCCGTCCATCACCACGGGGCTGCCTGCCAGCTGCATGTCCTCTCCGTGCACGTGCAGAGATCCAATCAGCCCCCGGTTAGAGAGTTGTTCGTCCGCCAACGCCTCGGGGATTGTCAGCACTTGCCCCGTGGGAACGCCCAAGCCATTCAATTCGCTGACCCACTCGCTCGCGGGACGCAATTTCAGGGATTTCTCCAGCTCACCCCGCAAAGCGTGGCGGTTTCGTTTGCGATCTTCGCGTGTTGTATAGTCAGGGTCATCAAACAGGTCCTCGCGGCCAAGATGCCGGGCAAGCGCCTGCCATTGTTCATCGCGATTGGCGGCGATGTTGATCGGGCTGTCGGATGTGGCGAAGGTACCGGACGGTGCCGAGGTTGTGTTTTCATTGCCATGCGCGCCGGGCATCACACCGCCGACAAGGTAGTTGGACACAACCCATCCCATGGTCGAGATCACGGCCTCGGACATGGCAATATCCAGAAACGCGCCACGGGGATTTGCGTTCAATGCGGCACTCACCGCAAAGGCGGCCGTCAGCCCCCCGACCGTATCAGCCAGCGGATAGCCAACGCGGTAGGGCGCGGTGTCTGGTGCGCCGGTGATCGACATGACCCCGCTGATGCCCTGAACGATCTGGTCATAGGCCGGGTCGTCGCGGCGCGGACCGTCCTGCCCGAACCCACTTATTGCGCAATAGATCAAGGCAGGGTTTTCGGTACGAAGAACGTCATACCCCAGACCCAACCGATCCATCACGCCGGGCCGGAAGTTTTCAACCAGAACATCCGCCGTTTTAACAAGCTGCTTTAGCAGAGCCTTGCCCCGACTGGATTTCATATCCAGCGTGACCGATTTCTTCTGCGCGTTCTGCGCCAGAAAACTGATCCCCATACCGGCGTTGTTCCGGTCAGGGTCAGCCCCAAGTACACGCGCCAGATCACCGCTATTGGGGCGTTCGACCTTGATCACCTCGGCCCCCATCAGAGCCAGTTGGTAACAACAATACGGGCCAGCAAGCACGTTTGTCAGATCAAGAACCCGAACACCCCTGAGCGGTTCAGTCCCCATCAGCCACACCAGCGGCCCGTGCCCGTGCACGACGTGCGCGGTAGCTGGGCAGCAGAACCAGCAGAACGGCAATGGCAAGCAGTCCCAAGGTCATCGGACGTTCCCAGATAAACGCGATGCCATCATACAGCTGCATCGAGCGCGAAAAGTTATCCTCCATCATGCCGCCCAAGATGAACCCGATCAGCAGGGGTGCCAGCGGATAGTCAGCGAACTTCAAGGCCGTTGCGCATACGCCGAAACCCACCAGGATCAGCAATTCGGTGGCATTGTTCTGCCCGATATAGGCGCCCATCAGCGTGAAGAACAAAATGAACGGGATCAAATAGTTGCGCGGAACTGCCAGCACTTTGGCGATGTAGGGGATCAGCGGCAGGTTCAGGATCAGCAGGACGAGGTTGCCAATGAACATCGACATGATCACCGCCCAGAAGATCTGAGGTTCATCCAGCATAAGGCGCGGGCCAGGGGTGACGTTCAGGGCAATCAAGGCACCCAGCAGGATCGCGGTCGTTCCGGAACCGGGAATGCCCAGTGTCAGCAGCGGCACGAAAGATCCGGTGCAAGCCGCATTATTCGCCGATTCAGGCGCGGCCAGACCTTTGATCGAGCCTTTGCCGAATTCCTCCTGCTCATCCTTGGGGGCAATGTTCCGTTCCACCGCATAGCCGAGGAAACTGGCAATTGTCGCGCCCGCGCCGGGCAGGACGCCGATAAAGAAGCCCTGCACCGATTGGCGACCGATGACCGGGGTGATGGCCTTCGCCTCGGCCTTGGTAATGCGCAGATCCTTGATCTTGCCGTCATCACCTTTCAGGTCCTTGGGTTTAAGCACCAGGAACAACGCTTCGGGCAGGGCGAACATCGCCATGGCCAGGGTGATGAAGCCAAACCCGGATTGCAGGTCCATGATGCCCATTGTGAAACGCGGAAGATTGAACAGCGCCCCCTCTCCGACGGTGGCCATGATCAATCCCATGGTCGTCATGATGATGGCCTTGGCCACTTGCCCCGAACCGGCAAAGGCTGCGATGGCCGAAAGACCCACCACCATCAATGCGAAATATTCTGCGGAATGGAACAGCAGAGCGACCGAAGACAGTGCCGGAGCAAAGACCATCAGCAAAATTGCCCCTATCGTGCCGCCTGCGAAACTGGCGATTGCCGCGATGGTCAGGGCCTTGCCCGCTTTGCCCTGCCGGGCCATTGGATAGCCATCAAAGCTTGAGGCCACGGTGCCCGCGACCCCCGGCGCATTCAACAGAATGGACGAGGTCGAACCACCAAAGATCGCGCCATAATAAACCCCCGCCAATAGGATCAGTGCGGCGGATGGATCGCCCATCGAGATTGCAACCGGGATCATGATTGCGATGATCGACATTGGGCCCAGACCCGGAAGCATGCCGATAAACGTGCCGATCAGGCATCCGGCTACGACCATCAGCAGGTTTTGAATTGAGAATGCCGTTTGCAGGCCGATCAGAAGTCCTTCTAGCATGTCAGCCTCCGAACACGCCCGGCAGGGGGCGCATATAAATTCCAAGAACTTCCTGAACCAGATACCAGACGGATCCGGTTGCCACGAACGCGACAGGCAGCATGATGTGCCACTTGCGTTCGCCCAGAATGAAGGACCCGAGAATCAGGAAACTGGATGTCGCGATCAGAAAACCGACCGGGCGCAGGCACAGGGCATAGACAACCATCAGCACAAGAAGAGAAATTGCCTGACCCAGGTGATACTCCCCAAGTCTGCGGTAATCGATATCGGCCTCTTTGACTTCGCTCTTTTCCAAGCCAAGCAGGATGATTGAACACGCGACCACGCCCAGAATAGACAGCACCTTTGGAAACGTGCTGGGCCAGATCGGATTTCTTTGCATGAAAGGAGGAAGACTTCCATCCATCGTGAACCAGGCGGTGTACCCATATGTCAGGCAAACACCCAGCAAAATAAGCGCGATCCAGCGATCCAGCGCCATAACGTCCCCTCCCATGTGTCTTGGTTCATTGGGACGGCAGAGCGACCGAACGCTCTGCCGTAGATTGCTTTAGAGGAAGCCCAGCTTCTTCATCAGGTCGCTGATCTGCTGTTCCTGACCTTCCAGAAACGCTTCGAAATCGGCACCCGAGTTGTGGATGTTGACCCAGCCGTTACGGGCACGAACCTCTTCCCATTCGGGCGTATCGTACATCTTGGCGATGGCTTGCTGATAAGCGGCCAGCTTGTCCTCGGGCAGGCCGGGGGCAGCAAAGAATCCACGCCAGTTCACGAAAGTGGTGTCGATGCCCTGTTCTTTCATGGTCTGTGCGTCAGGTGCTGCATCAACGCGTTCCTCTGCGGTCACACCAATGATTTTAACCTCTCCCGCGTTGGCCAGATCGACGGCTTCCGAGAAACCGGTCGACAGTGCGGCGATCTCACCCGACAGCAAGGCAGCCATAGCTTTTCCGCCCGCGTCATAAGGGATGTATTTAACGCCCAGCGCGTCCTTGCCAGCGGCTTCCATAACCATTGCAGCGACCAGATGGTCCATGCCGCCCGGAACCGAGCCGCCACCGATTGCGGTCGCACCCGGATCAGCGTCATAGGCGGCCAGCAGGTCCGCCATCGAGTTGATAGGACTGTCTTTGCCCACAACAATCGCCGCGTAGTCGCCGATTGTGCCTGAAACCAGCGTCAGGTCACGGAAGTTATGTGGGAACACGCCAGTCAGCGAGCGGATCACGATGGGGGTCGAGTTGACCATCAGTGTGCCGTGGTTGCTGTCTGCGTTTTCGATCAGGAAGCCGATGGCCTTGCCACCGCCGCCGCCCGACATGTTTTCGTAGGACGCTGTGCCCACAAGACCTGCATTGGTCAGGGCCTCGCCCGTTCCCCGGGCGGTTCCGTCCCAGCCACCGCCGGCGCCGCCGGGGATCAGAAAGTGGATGCTGTCGACGACTTCTTCGGATGCGGCAGGTCCAACCAGACCGATTGCTGCAACAGCTGCGATCAGGGCCCGACGGCCCAGGTTAAATGTTTTCATTATGTCCTCCCATTTGACAACTGGCCGCTCAGCGGCACAGATTATCCTGCACCTAAACACGCCAACCTGACATCAACCTGTCATGCAAAAAGAAACTGATTTCCGCCCATGAAATTTCTGCTTGTCGAAGACAATCTCGACCTCGCGAACGCGATCAGTTCCCGCATGCAGCTGGATGGTCATGTTGTTGATCACGCAGCAAATTTAGAGGATGCGCGCGCCTTTGTTGCGACCGAAGAATACGACCTTATCCTGCTGGATATCATGTTACCCGATGGGGATGGCCGCGAGTTCCTAAGGCAGCACCGCGCAAGCCGTTTGGACACGCCGGTGATCGTTCTGACCGCGCGCAGTCAGGTTTCGGATCGAATCGGTTCGCTCGATCTGGGGGCGGACGACTACGTCACCAAACCTTTCGATCATGCTGAACTTGAGGCCCGCTGCCGCGCTGTTCTGCGTCGGAAGTCCGGAAGCTCAAAGTCGACGATTGAAGTTGGCGGAATTATCTTTGATCCGGTTGCTGGTCATTTGACCGTCGATGGTGTCACGCTCTCTCTACGAAATCGCGAGTTGAGAATGATCGAGCTGTTCATAAACGCGCCGGGTCAGGTGTTTTCCAAGCAGAAGCTGGCGGACAGGTTGTTTTCTTATGATGACAACGTGTCGGACAACGCGATTGAGGTCTACGTCGGACGCCTGCGCAAGCATCTTGAAAAATCCGGCATGAAAATCACTACGTTGCGCGGGCTGGGATACAGGTTGGATCATGACGACTAGCCCAACCGTTTCGGGATCACTAAGAAATAGGCTGGTGTTGACGCTGATCGGCGGAGCGGCGGTCCTGGCGATCCTCTTGTTCCTGACGGTGCGCAGCTATGCTGCAAAGGTCGCCCAGCAGGGTCAGGACGATATATTGGGGGCGTCCGTCTCTTCGATCCTTGATGCTGCCGCACTCAGGGATGGTCAGCTTGAGGTGGACATCCCCTATGCCGCGTTTTCTATGCTCAGCACGCCGTCGGATGACCGGGTGTTCTATGCCATTTATCAGGATGGAGAATTCCTGTCCGGCTACGATGATCTGAGCCTAACAGATGGCCCGATTGAAGGTAGATGGGCCTTTCAAACCGGCGAGGTGCGCGGCGAACGCATCCGCCAGGTCAGCGCCAGCCGAACGCTTGTCGGGTTGGGCCGCCAGACTGAGATTGAGGTCGCGTTGGGGCAAACACAAGACGCGTTGTCGGATACGCTGGACCAGATTTCACGCAACGCGGCATATTTGGGGATCGGGTTCTTTCTGCTGACCGCCGCGCTATCGTTCTGGGTGACATCCTCAACGATCGGCCAGTTGAACAAACTGACGACCTCGGTCACACGCAGAGGTCCGCAGGATCTAAGTCCGTTCAAAAAACCCGTACCGAAAGAGATGGCACCGCTGGTGACGTCGCTGAACTCGCTCATGGGTCGTCTGGACCAATCGCTTAGCCAATCCGAGGACTTCATCGCCGAAGCCGCACACCGGGTGCGAACGCCGCTTGCGACCGTCAGGTCATATGCCGAAGCAACCCTTCATCGTGTTGAACGCGAAGATAACCGCGAGGCCTTAAAGGCCATGGTGCGGGCCATCGACGAAAGCTCGCGCGCGGCGGGGCAGTTGCTGGATCACGCCATGATAACCTTTCGGGCGGACCATCTGGAGCGGGAAGAGATTGATCTGGTCGTCCTGATCCGCGATCTGGTGCAGCGCATGATCCCGATTGCCGAAATGAAAGAACTGACACTTTCCCTGACGGGTGAGCCGTCAGTTCCCTATTCGGGTGATCCGATTCTGATCCAGAATGCTGTGCGAAATATGGTTGATAACGCGATGAAATACGCGCCATCTGACAGCGCTGTTGAGATCACGATCATCGCGCATCCCGAACCCCAGATACAGGTGCGCGACTCGGGTCCTGGCTTTCCGCCCGATGAAATCGCTACGCTGACGCGCCGGTTCGAACGCGGACAAAACGCGGTTGGGACCATCGGGTCCGGGCTGGGGTTGACGATCGCGCAGGATGTGGCAACGGCGCATGGAGGTTCGTTGATCCTCAAAAACCGATCAAAGGGGGGCGCATGCGTTATCTTATCGCTTTAATATTGTTGGCTGTTCCCTGCTTCGGATGGGCCGACGATTGGGAAGACCGTCTGGTCTTTAATGAAAGCGCCGAAGGACCAAGCCTTCGTGTGATTTCCAGCACCGATACTGTTTTGTTCGCTCCGGTGATCGAGGGTTTTGTCACTGAAAACCCTATGGTTAGTGTCGAATACCTCGTTTCCGGAACCGCTGACATAAACAGGCGGGTCCGCGCAACGCCCGATGCCTTCGACGTGATCATTTCCAGTGCCATGGACCTGCAATTGAAGTTGGCAAATGACGGCTTTGCCCTGCCTATTGACGATGTACAGGTGCCACACTGGGCACAATGGCACCACAGCCTTTTCGCATTCACCTCGGAACCCGCGACAATCGTGATCAACCGAGCTGCGTTTGAAGGGCAGCCTATCCCCCAAACCCGGCAAGGTCTGATCGAGGCCTTGCGCAAACGACCCGAAGAATTTCGCGGCAAGGTCGGCACCTATGACGTGCGCCAGTCTGGTTTGGGATATCTGTTTGCAACCCAGGATGCGCGCGCGTCTGAGACGTATTGGCGCTTGATGGAGGTTATGGGCGGCCTGGATGTGCGGCTTTATTGCTGTTCGGGCGAAATGATCAATGACCTAGCGGATGGCTCGATCCTGGTTGCTTACAATGTTCTGGGCAGTTACGCCGCCGTCCGCACCGAGGGCAAAGACGCACTTGAGGTCGTGTTACCGTCTGATTTTCAAACAATTATGATGCGCACGGCAATGGTTTCGAATGCCACCCCAGAACCCAAAGCTGCGGAGATGCTGTTACGTTACCTCGTAACTGAGCGACCAGCCGTGGTCGAAGGGGCCAGCCCGCTTCCTCTTTTGCAGCCAGGCGATGGTTCTGACGGGCGCGAGACAATCGGACTTGATCCCGCGTTACTGACCTTTCTTGACGGGTTGAAACGAACAAAGTTTCTTTCTGCATGGGAAGATGCCGTTATTCAGTAATAAGACCGCCACCTAAGCCCGACGGGTCGGTAAAAACTGAAACCGGCACCGATGCTGTTGGAATTCCTTTCCAACATCAATTGTCGCAATCAATTCCGTTTGCTAACGTCACCCACGCGTCGGGGAGGGCGTGTAAATCCAAATGTTGGACTATTCTCATAACGCTTGGCTTGTGGCGGCGTCTCTGGCTGTTGCGATGATGGCTGGATTCACAGGGCTTTATCTGACGCATGGGGCCTCAAAACTCGACGATCAGAAACGCAAACTGGTCGTGGCGTTGGCTGCGATCATTCTGGGCGGTGGCATCTGGTCGATGCATTTCGTGGCCATGCTGGGCCTGCAACTGCCGATCCTGTTTTACTACGATGCTTTGATCACCCTGATCTCAGCCCTGGTCGCGATCCTGATGGTTGGCCTTGCGCTGCTGATCCTGCATTTCCGTCCCCGCACAATGGGAACAATTGTTGGTGCGGGCGTGATCGTGGGTCTGGGGATTGTTGTCATGCACTACGTCGGCATGGCCGGGATGGAGCTGTGCCGCCCCGTTTACAATGTTTGGGACGTGGTGATTTCGACCCTAGCCTCGGTCGTTCTGTCGGTGCTGGCAATCTGGGCGGCCTATGACAACCGAACGCAACGCAATATTCTGCTGGGAACGGTGTGTTTCGGGTTGGCGGTCTTCACCATGCATTTCGTCGCCACCGGCCTGACTGACTTTGTCGCAAGCGATACCGCCGGTCGCGCCGGACCCGCGCTAAACAATCAGGTGCTGGCGATGGGGGTCACGGTTTCCGTGTTCCTGATCTGTGGTGCATTCCTGCTAACGGGCATCACCTTCATCGAACCTGCGGCAGCAGACGTATTGCCCAGCGCGCCAGCACCTGCCCCGGAACCAGAGCCCACATTGCGGGCCGGGGTTCCGTTTGAGCGGGAAGGACAAACCTTTTTCGCCCAGCCTTCCAATATCGCCGCCATCCGGGCCGAAGGACACTATACCGTTCTCTACATGAACGCCGAGAAACTGTTCTGCCCGTGGTCTATTACCGAAGCTGAATCGCGCCTGGTGCCTGACGGGTTTTTGCGGGCTCATCGCAGTTATCTGGTGAACCCTAAACATGTCTCGCGGTTTGAAAGACACAAGGACAACGGCACTTGTTACTTCGACGGGGTCGATGCGTTGACCAAGGTGCCGGTCAGCAGATCACGTCTGACAGACATACGCGAAGCGCTGGGCCTGTAGTCGCAGTTCGTGCAGCCCATTCGCATTTGGTGAAACAAGCTGCGCGCCCCGTTTTCACTGGCTGGAATGGCCAAGCTTACCGTACTTTTCTTACCGCAGGTCCCCCAAGGCACAACGTCCGGACCCAGGGAGGAAAAACATGATACCAGCCGGTTTTGAGTATCACCGGCCAGGCGATATCGCCTCGGCCATTGGCATTTTGCAGGAACATGGAGACGAGGCGCGCGTGATCGCAGGCGGGCACAGCCTGATTCCGATGATGAAGTTGCGCATGGCTGAGATGGGCCATCTGGTTGATCTGCAAGCCATTGATGAGCTGAAGGGCATCGAGGTCGGTTCTGACACTGTCACACTCGGCGCGATGGTAACCCAGCATGAACTTATCACGCATGACGGTCTGGCCTCAGCCGTTCCGTTGATCCGCGAGGCGGCCTTGCAGATCGCGGACCCTCAAGTGCGCTATGTTGGCACTGTTGGTGGGAACGTCGCCAATGGCGACCCGGGCAATGATATGCCGGGCCTGATGCAATGCCTGAACGCCACGTTTGAACTATCGGGTCCTGACGGCACCCGCAGTGTGGCAGCACGGGATTTTTATGAGGCCGCGTACTTCACTGCGCGTGAGGATGAGGAAATCCTGACGCGGATTTCGATCCCCGTGCCGGGCGCCGGGGTGGGTCAGGCGTACGAAAAGCAGAAACGTAAGATCGGCGATTACGCGACAGCCGCGGCTGCGGTGATGGTTGGCAACGGTCAGGCCTCGGTCGCGATGACCAACCTTGCGGACACGCCCGTCTGGTCCGAAAGCGCAAGCAATGCGCTGGCCGACGGAGACGTCAGCGGCTGCGTCGCCGCGATGCTCGAAGCAATCGACCCGGTGGCCGACAATCGCGGCCCAGTCGAATTCAAAAAACACGTGGCCGCCGTGATGCTGCGCCGTGCCATCGACCGTGCGCAAAGCCGCGCGAGTTGAGGGGAGGAACAACCATGTCAAAAATGCACGTAAAACTAACAGTGAACGGCAAACAGGTCGAAGGTCTGGCCGAGCCGCGCACGCTGCTAATCCACTTCCTGCGGGAAGATCTGAAAATCACCGGTCCTCATATCGGTTGCGAGACCAGTCATTGCGGCGCCTGCACCGTGGATATCGATGGCAAGTCCGTCAAATCCTGCACGACATTCGTGGCACAGGTGAACGGCGCCGATGTCACCACTGTTGAAGGGCTGACCAATGACGATGGAAGCCTTGGGGTTCTGCAAGAGATGTTCCGCGAACATCACGGGCTCCAATGCGGCTTCTGCACGCCGGGCATGATCACCCGTGCGCACAGATTGTTGCAGGAAAACCCGAACCCGACCGAAGAGGAAATCCGCTTTGGTATGGCGGGCAACCTGTGCCGCTGCACCGGGTATCAGAACATCGTCAAGGCGATCTCGGCCTCGGCTGACATGCTGAACGCTCAGAAGGAGGCCGCGGAATGAACGATCAAACCATGACCCCCGAAGAACGCGTCGCCAATCTCAAAGGGATGGGCAGTTCGCGCAAACGCGTCGAAGATGTGCGCTTTACCCAGGGCAAGGGCAATTATGTCGATGACATCAAGATGGACGGGATGCTGTTTGGCGCCTTTGTCCGCTCTCCCTATGCCCATGCCCGCGTCGTCAGCGTGAACAAAGAGGCTGCGCTGGCGATACCTGGCGTTGTTGCTGTGTTGACTGCCGAAGACCTCGCGCCGTTGGGTCTGCACTGGATGCCGACGCTGGCGGGCGACATGCAAATGGTGCTGGCCGATGGCAAGGTTCTGTTCCAGGGCCAGGAAGTTGCCTATGTCGTCGCTGAAAATCGCTATATCGCGGCGGATGCAGCCGAGCTGGTCGAGGTTGACTATGAAGAGCTGCCCGTTCTGACCGACCCGTTCGAGGCGCTAAAATCAGATGTCGTCCTGCGCGAAGACCTTGCGGGTCAGACAGAGGGCGCACATGGGCCGCGAAAGCACCACAACCACATCTTCACTTGGGAACAGGGCGACAAGGACGCGACCGAAGCGGTTCTGGGTGAGGCCGATGTCGTGGCCGAAGAGATGGTCTATTACCACCGCACGCATCCTTGCCCGTTGGAGACCTGCGGCTGTGTCGCGTCGATGGATAAGGTGACCGGCAAGCTGACGCTCTATGGCACCTTCCAGGCCCCTCACGCGATCCGGACTGTTGTGTCGCTAATCTCGGGTCTGGCCGAGCACAATATCCGGGTTATCAGCCCTGATATTGGCGGTGGCTTTGGCAATAAGGTTGGCGCCTATGCGGGCTATGTCTGCTCGGTTGTCGCCTCGATTGTCACCGGGCAGCCGGTGAAATGGGTCGAGAACCGGATGGAAAATCTGATGTCCACCGCGTTTGCGCGGGACTACTGGATGCAGGGCAAGATCGCGGCAACCAAGGATGGCAAAATCACTGGCCTCTGGTGTCATACCACGGCGGATCATGGTGGATTTGACGCCTGTGCGGACCCAACCAAGTTTCCAGCAGGGTTCATGAACATCTGCACCGGGTCGTATGACATTCCCACCGCTTATCTGGCTGTGGATGGGGTTTACACCAACAAGGCACCGGGCGGTGTCGCCTATCGTTGCTCGTTCCGGGTGACCGAGGCTGCTTATTTCATCGAACGTATGATCGAGGTTCTGGCCATAAAGCTGAACATGGACGCGGCTGAGCTGCGCCGGATCAACTTTATCCGCAAAGATCAGTTCCCGTATCAATCGGCGCTGGGTTGGGAATATGACTCGGGCGACTATCACACCGCTTGGGACAAGGCACTGAAGGCCGTCGATTATGACGGCTTGCGCGCAGAACAGGCGCAACGGATCGAGGATTTTAAGGCTGGTAAGACTCGCAAACTGCTGGGCATCGGCCTGACGCATTTCACCGAAATCGTCGGGGCCGGACCGGTGAAGAACTGTGATATCCTCGGGCTGGGCATGTTCGACTCGTGCGAAATCCGGATTCACCCGACGGGTTCCGCCATCGCGCGGCTGGGGACAATCAGCCAGGGTCAGGGCCACGCCACGACCTTTGCCCAGATCATCGCCAGTGAGATCGGCCTGCCAGCCGATGACATCACGCTGGAGGAAGGCGACACCGACACCGCGCCTTATGGCCTTGGGACCTACGGGTCTCGGTCCACACCGGTTGCCGGTGCTGCGACAGCCATGGCCGCGCGCAAAATCCGCGCCAAGGCGCAGATGATCGCGGCCTATCTGCTCGAGGTGCATGACAATGATGTCGAATGGGATGTCGATCGGTTTGCCGTCAAAGGCGCGCCTGAGCGGTTCAAGACCATGAAAGAGATCGCTTTTGCCGCTTACAACCAGGCTATTCCGGGGCTGGAACCCGGTCTGGAGGCCGTCAGCTACTATGACCCCCCAAATATGACTTACCCTTTCGGGGCCTATATCTGTGTCATGGAGATCGACGTGGATACTGGGGAATGGGATGTTCGGCAGTTCTATGCGCTGGACGATTGCGGCACGCGGATCAACCCGATGATCATCGAAGGGCAGGTCCATGGCGGTGTGACCGAAGCGCTGGCCATCGCGATGGGGCAGGAGATTGCCTATGACGAGATGGGCAACGTCAAGACCGCGACGCTGATGGACTTCTTCCTGCCTACGGCATGGGAGACGCCGAACTACACCACCGATCACACGGTCACGCCATCTCCGCACCACCCGATCGGTGCCAAGGGCGTGGGCGAGAGTCCGAATGTCGGCGGCGTGCCTGCGTTCTCGAACGCGGTGCATGATGCGTTCCGGCCCTTTGGGTTGGTGCAAAGCCATATGCCGCATGATCATTGGCGGATCTGGAAGATCGCCAACGGGTTGGGGATGCACGGGTAAACGGTTTCGAACCGGCTGTTGCCGGCCCGACCGAACGGAGGGGGTAGAACCCCCTCCTAACCTCCCCCGGGATATTTTTGGCCAGATGAAGATTGGATCCTGGTTTTGACTTTGAGTGATGTTCAGAACGGATTGGCCGCGCAGGGCTATGTTTCCGATGACCGGTTGGCGATGGCGCTGCATTTGGCACAGCAACTTGGGCGGCCATTGTTGTTGGAAGGTCCTGCTGGCGTTGGAAAGACCGAAGTGGCAAAGGCCCTGGCCGCGTGGCAGGACGCCCGGCTGATCCGGCTGCAATGTTATGAAGGGCTCGATGCCAGTCATGCCATTTATGAATGGAACTATCAGCGTCAGCTTCTGGCGATCCGAGCGAGCGAGGCACAGGGTGGAACGAGCGAAGCACAGCTTTTCTCAGATGAATATCTGCTGAAACGTCCCCTGTTAGAGGCCATTTCGCAAGATGCCCCTCCGGTTTTGCTAATTGATGAAATTGACCGGGCCGACGAAGAGTTCGAGGCGTATTTGTTGGAAATCCTCTCGGACTTCCAAATCACAATTCCCGAACTGGGCACGATCCCGGCGCGTACAAAGCCGACCGTTATTCTGACGGCGAATGGCACGCGGGACTTGTCCGATGCACTGCGCCGCCGGTGCCTGTACAGTTTCCTTGACTACCCGTCGCGTGAAACCGAAATAGCAATCTTGACAGCCCGCATGCCCCAGGTTGAAGGGCAGTTGGCACGCCAGATTGTTGGCGTCGTGCAGGCTTTGCGCAAAGAAGACTTGGAGAAGACTCCCGGCATTGCCGAGATGCTGGACTGGGCGGCAGCCCTTTCAGGAATGGGTGTTAACGACATGGCGAAGTCCCGCGAAGAGGTTCAGGCGACTCTTGTCTGTCTTCTGAAAACCGCAGCCGATTATGACGCGGCCCCGCCTGAAGTGATGGATCGCCTGATTGGAAAGGTGGCGTGATGCAGGTCACACGCTTCCCCTCTCGCGCGTCTGGTTTGGCGGATCGCATGTCCGGCTTCATCGCGCATTTGCGTATGAACGGGATGCGCGTCGGACCGGCAGAGACCGGGGATGCGTTGGCGGTTCTGGCGGCAGTTGAGGCAACGGATTTGCCGCAGGCCAGGCAAGCGCTGTGTGTATTGCTGGCCGGTGACGCGGAAGACTGGCGACGGTTTGACGATCTTTTCGATGCATATTGGCTAAATGCCGGGAAACAACGGACCGGAATGGCGCAAACCACGCATGTTCGGGTGCAATCCGCCAAGCCGATGATCTGGCAGCAAGAAAGCCGAGACATTCAGGAGGCCGGATCCGCGCCGGATCAGGACGTAACCCCTGATCCTGGCGACGGGGAGGCCGTGGGGAGAGACGGGAAACTGATTGCGACCCGTACGGCCAACCTGTCGCGTCGGGATTTGCGTGAGCTGATGGATGAAGACGCGCTGAAGCAGGCCGAACAGGCCGCAACTGCTCTGGCGCGCGCCATCCGCGACCGCCGCTCGCGCCGGCGGAAAAAAGCGCTAAGGGGGCCTGCTCTGGACATGCGTCGCATACAGCGCGCCAGCCTTGCACGAGGCGGCGAGCCGATGGACCTGTATCGTCGCGCCCGCCCACCGCGTCCGATGCGGATCGTTGCACTGTGCGATGTAAGCGGTTCGATGACGGTATATTCGCGGGTTTTTCTGGCCTTCCTCAAGGGTCTGATCGGCAGTGGAACAGAGGCGGACGCGTATCTGTTCCATACGCGCTTGATGCGCGTCACGGATGCGTTGCGCGACCACGATTCGCTGCGCGCAGCAGGGCGGCTGTCGCTGATGGCCGAAGGGTTTGGCGGAGGCACGGATATCTCAGGCAGTCTTGAGCATTTTCTAAATGGATATGGCGCGCGCGCACTGAACGGTCGGACCATCGTACTGATCCTGTCTGACGGGTATTGCAGCTCGGACCCGCAAGCGTTGGGCGATGTATTGGCCCGGATTCGACGCAAGGCGCGACGGATCGTCTGGCTGAACCCGCTGAAGGGTTGGCGCGACTACCAGCCCATTGCCGCCGCAATGCAGGCAGCTGAGCCGTATCTGGACGCGCACCGGCCCGCAAACACGCTTGATGCGCTGGCGGCGCTGGAGCCGCAATTCCGTAAGCTGTGAATGGAGCCCACATGGCAAGCTTCGACATATTCGACACGATTGAGCAGCTGCGCACAACTGATGAAGCCTTTTGCGTGGCCACGGTGTTGCGGACTGCGGATGCAACTTCGGCGAAAGCCGGGGGCAAGGCTGCGATTACAAAAGATGGACGGATCCTGGGCCATTTGGGCGGGGGCTGCGTTCAACGTGCGGTTCGATCCTCGGCCCAGCAGGCGTTGGCCAGTGGTGCGCCGCAAATGATCCGGGTCAAACCTTCGGAAAAGGTGGTGAACATGACCGATCCTGACGGTGTTCAGACGTTCAAAAGCGGATGCCCTTCGGGTGGCACAGTCGATCTGCTTGTCGAGCCGTATCAGCATGCACCGCGTCTGGTGATATTTGGCGAGTCGCCGATTGCAACTGCGCTGGCGGCACATGGGGCGCTGGCCGGCTTCCGGGTTGTTCTAAGCGAAGCGGCCGAAACAGACGGAGATTTCCGGCGATTCAACGTGGAATCAACCGAAGGTATTGGAATCGAGCCACAGGACTTCGTTGTTGTTGCCTCGCAAGGAAAGGGGGATGCTGCCGCCTTAGCCGCTGCCCTGCGAACGGATGCCAAACGCGTTTCGATGGTTGCAAGCCACCGCAAGGCCGAAACGCTGGTGGCCAAACTGATAGCACAGGGGATGGACCCGATAAGAGCGGGGCGGCTTAAATCTCCTGCAGGTCTGAACATTCACGCAATCGACCCGCATGAGATCGCCGTGTCGATTCTGGCCGAAATTGTGCTTTGGCGAAACAGTGACAAATCCAAAACGGAGTCCCATGATGAGAAACGTGCTTAAACGCCTGAGGTTCCTGTGGCCCGCGCGTCCCGAACAAACTCCGGAAGAGGCGACAGAGACCGCGCTTCTGGTTTATCCAAGATGCTGTTGAACAAAGGAAAGTTGAATGGAACTGAGTGACGAAGTCCGCATCTCTGCGCCGCGGGATGTTGTATACAAGGCTCTGAATAATCCCGAAATCCTGCAGGAATGCATCCCAGGGTGCGAAGAGCTGATCCAAAATTCACCCGAAGATCTGGAGGCCAAGGTGGTCTTGAAAATCGGCCCCGTCAAAGCCCGGTTTGCGGGCGCTGTGACGCTGGACACTGCCAATGCACCGGACGAGTTTTCCTTGACCGGGGAAGGCAAGGGCGGTGCCGCCGGATTTGCCAAGGGTGGCGCAGACGTGACGCTGACTGAAGATGGGGACGAAACCGTTCTGGCTTATACAGCCAAGGTCGAGGTTGGTGGAAAAATCGCCCAACTGGGCAGCCGCCTAATCGCTGGTACGGCGAAAAAGCTGTCGGGCAAATTTTTTACCCGGTTTGGCGAAGTTGTTTCAGAACAATCCGTCACTTAAGGCGCGTGACAGGGCCGGTGAATGGACCGGCCCGCGTCAGATCACATCCCACGGAAACTCAATTCCGGTAAGAGAATATCAGTGGTTTGATTTTAAGGGGATTTGGTGCCCAGGAGAGGACTCGAACCTCCACGTCCATACGGACACTAGCACCTGAAGCTAGCGCGTCTACCAATTCCGCCACCTGGGCAGGTGTCGTGGAGGGGCGTTTAAGCCCACTGGCTGGAAGGGTCAACCAGATTCGGGAAGATTTTTGAAAGTTTTTTCCTCGCATCCAAATTCAGCTTGAATTGGTTGGTTTTTTCGCTGGTGCGCGGCGTTATTGCGCCTTGTTTGAAAAGGCTCAGAGAGCTACATCGAAAGAGGACCCACAAGCAGGAGCCCTCTCATGTCTAAAATGGTCACGATTTATGGCGGATCGGGATTTGTCGGTCGGTATATTACGCGGCGCATGGCGAATGAAGGGTGGCGTGTCCGGGTGGCGGTGCGGCGTCCGAATGAGGCGATGTTCGTCAGGCCCTACGGTGTGGTCGGCCAGGTCGAACCCATTTTGTGCAACATCCGTGATGATGCCTCGGTCGCTGCTGCAATGCACGGGGCAGACGCGGTGGTAAATTGCGTCGGCGTGCTGAACGAGCTGGGCAAGAACGCCTTTGACGCCGTGCAGGCCGATGGGGCCGAGCGGATCGCGCGTTTGGCGGCCGAACAGGGTATTTCTCGGATGGTGCATATCTCAGCCATCGGAGCGGACGCCGAGTCCGACAGTCATTATTCGCGAACCAAGGCACATGGTGAGGCCGGTGTGCTGACCCATATGCCAGATGCAATCATCCTGCGGCCGTCTGTAATTTTCGGGACCGAGGACCAGTTCTTCAACCGGTTTGCCGGGATGACCCGGATGGGACCTTTCCTGCCGCTGGTCGGAGCTGAAACCAAGTTCCAGCCGGTCTATGTGGATGACGTGGCCAAGGCAGCCGTTCAGGGTGTTTTGGGTCACGCTGAGCCCGGTGTGTACGAATTGGGCGGGCCGGAGGTAAAAACCTTTCGCGCGTTGATGCAGCAGATGCTTGATGTGATTTACCGACGCCGAGTGATCATCGGAATGCCCTTCTTTGTGGCCCGCATAATGGCTGGCGTGTTGGACATTGTTAAATTCGCCAGCTTCCAGTTGTTCCCGAACCACATCCTGACGCGCGATCAGCTGAAAAACCTGCGCCGCGACAATATTGTGTCCGACGGGGCCAAAGGATTTACCGATCTTGGGATCGAGCCAGCGACACTGGAATCCGTACTGCCAGATTACCTGTGGAAGTTCCGTCCCTCGGGTCAGTACGACGACATCCAGAACTCGGCCAACAATCTGCGGACCTGATCAGCTATAGGCGATTGCAAGCAGGATGGCACCCAGGATCACGCGGTAGATCACATAAGGTGTAAAGCTGACACTGCGCAGCAGGCGCATCATCAGGGTCAGAGCCAGCAGAGCTGAGATAAAAGCAAAGAAGGCCGCGATTGCCCCGTCTCGGGCCAATTGGGCGTCTGCTTCGCGGATCACGTCAACCGACAACAAAACGCCTGAGGCAAGAATGGTCGGGATCGACATCAACATCGCGATCCGCGCGCCATCCTCTCGCGTATAGCCCAGTTGGCGCGCGCCGGTGATCGTAATGCCCGATCGGGATGTTCCCGGTATCAGGGCGAGAACCTGCCACAGCCCCATGATCAACGCATCGCGCAGACCCCATTCGCTTGCTTCTTTGGTCTGCGGCCCTTTTTGATCGGCCCAATACAGAACGAGGCCAAAAACCAGCATGGTCCAGCCAATGACCGCCATTGACCGAAACGCCTCGATCAGGCCGGTTTTGAACAGAATAGCCCCGACAATCACGGTGGGAATCGTGGCGACTATCAGACCCATGGCCAGCTGCGCCTGTGGTGTGTCGGCCCGTCCGGTCAACGCCTGCGGCAGTCCGGAGACCGCCTGTTTCACATCGGACCAGAAATACAGAATCACAGCGCCCAAAGTGCCCACATGCACGGCCACGTCGATGGCCAGGCCTTGATCGTCCAGTCCGGTCAGGCTGGGTAGCAGTATCAAATGACCAGATGAAGAGATCGGCAAAAACTCAGTGATACCCTGAATAATCGCCGCGAGAATCAATTGAAAAAGACCCATCTGCCCCGCCGTGTTGTGGTCACGTCTTTGTTTGCCCAATGGGTATAAGTGCTCTGTGGAAAAGGAAAGCGTGCATATAGGTCCGAATCGGAACTAAAAATCGCATTTAATTTCAAACCTCCACCAAATTTTCCCTCGATTTTCGAATTTAGGTCAGTACAGTTGACTTTTCATCCAATCTTTCATCTCTTAAAGAGACGTGACCAAGCCAATTCATGGAGTTTGACCCGTGGCCAAGCAACCGATGCTGAAATTTGTGCAGATCGACCGCGTCATGCCCGAAAAGCGTGCCGCCGATGACCGCAGAGAAGATTTTGATGAAATCTACGCCGAATTCGCAGCAGAGAAGGCCAAGGAGCAAGCCAGCCGATGCAGTCAATGTGGTGTTCCATACTGCCAGTCGCATTGCCCACTGCACAACAACATCCCTGACTGGCTGCATTTGACGGCGACGGGGCGTTTGGAAGAAGCCTACCAAACCAGTCAGGCCACCAACACATTCCCCGAGATTTGTGGCCGAATCTGCCCGCAGGACCGCCTGTGCGAAGGCAACTGCGTGATCGAGCAATCGGGCCACGGCACGGTCACCATTGGCACGATTGAGAAATACATCACCGACACCGCCTGGGACAAAGGCTGGGTGAAGCCCACCGCTCCGGGTGCCGAGCGCAGCGAAAGCGTCGGCATCATCGGTGGCGGCCCCGGCGGTCTGGCTGCGGCTGACATGCTGCGCCGCGCGGGCATTCAGGTCACCGTCTATGATCGTTATGATCGTGCGGGTGGTCTGTTGATGTACGGCATTCCGGGGTTCAAGCTGGAAAAAGACATCGTGCAGCGTCGCAATGACCTGCTGGCAGATGGTGGTGTAGAATTCGTGCTGAATTGCGACGTCGATGCCGCCAAGTTCGAGGAAATACGCTCCAAGCATGATGCAGTAATCATTGCGACAGGCGTGTACAAATCGCGCGATCTGTCTATGCCCGGCAGCGGTCTGGCTGGAATCGAAAAAGCCATCGATTTCCTGACCGCCTCGAACCGCAAAAGTTTTGGCGATGACGTCGAAGATTTCGACAATGGCCGCTTGAATGCCGAAGGCAAGAAGGTGGTCGTTATTGGTGGCGGTGATACCGCGATGGACTGTGTACGGACTTCGATCCGGCAAGGCGCCACGTCGGTCAAATGCCTCTATCGTCGTGACCGGGCGAACATGCCGGGTTCGCAGCGCGAAACCCAAAACGCCGAAGAAGAAGGCGTGGTGTTCGAATGGCTGAGCGCGCCCAAGGGCTTTACCGGCGACGACACCGTTGCAGGCGTGATGGTGCAGAAGATGCGTCTGGGTCAGCCCGATGCAACCGGCCGTCAGGCACCTGAGGTGATCGAAGGCGCGGATTATGTCGAAGATGCCGATCTGGTGATCAAGGCGCTGGGCTTTGAGCCTGAAGACCTGCCCACCCTGTTCGGCCAGCCCGACCTGCCCGTCACCCGTTGGGGCACCGTCAAGGCAGCGTTCGAGACTGGCGCGACCGAGATGGACGGAGTCTATGCCATTGGTGACATCGTGCGCGGTGCGTCTCTGGTGGTATGGGCCATTCGTGACGGTCGTGACTGCGCAGATGCGATTATCGACCGTTTCAACGCCAAGGCTGCCATCGCAGCCGAATAATCCTAGCCCAGCGACAGGAGGGTCTGATGCCCGAATTGCAAGGTCAATGCATGTGCGGCGCGGTAACGGTGACCGCAACCCCGGCGCGGGAATCGCTGGGAGCCTGCCATTGTGATCAATGCCGTCGCTGGACCAGTTCGATGCTGGTGACCTTCGCGGCCGAGCCCGGTTATGCCGCCTTGGGACCGGTCAAGACTTACACCTCGTCAGATTGGGCCGAACGGGCGTTTTGCTCGGACTGCGGCTCGGCGCTATGGTACCGGATCACTTTGCCCGGCGAGATGCACGGGCAAACCCAAATGGCTGCCGGTCTATTCGACGACACCGGCAACCCGCTGAAACTTGAACTTTACATAGATAAAAAGCCCGAGGGCTACGCGTTCGCAGGAGAGCGCCGGCAGATGACCAAAGCCGAGGTCGAAGCCATGTATGCCCTGCCGGAAGAAGGAGACAGCCAATGACCAAGTATGATGCCGATTGGGTGCGGGCAGAAGAAGCCAAGCGCAAATGGTTGGCCGAAAATGGTCTCTATTCCGAAGATGAAGAGCATTCTTCATGCGGCG
The DNA here is from genome assembly GCF_059611165.1 of Ruegeria sp. CDSB013. Lineage (NCBI taxonomy): Bacteria > Pseudomonadati > Pseudomonadota > Alphaproteobacteria > Rhodobacterales > Roseobacteraceae > Ruegeria > Ruegeria sp. CDSB013. Next base: position 23,831 of record NZ_JBXWPA010000020.1, read on the forward strand.
TAGGTCTTGTGGTTTCGATTGACGGCAAGGCGTCGCGTAAGGTGGTGGATGCCGGGATCGACGCGCTCAAGGCAATCTGGCACCGCGGCGCGGTGGACGCAGACGGCAAGACGGGTGACGGCGCGGGTATCCACGTGCAGATCCCGGTTCCGTTCTTCTATGACCAGATCCGCCGCACCGGACATGAGCCACGACTGGATCAACTGATTGCGGTTGGTCAGGTCTTTTTGCCGCGCACCGATTTCGGTGCGCAGGAGCAGTGCCGGACCATCGTGGAAACCGAAGTTCTACGAATGGGCTATTACATCTATGGCTGGCGTCATGTGCCGGTCGATGTGACCTGCTTGGGTGAAAAAGCCAACGCCACCCGCCCTGAGATCGAGCAGATCCTGATCTCGAACTCAAAAGGTGTGGATGAAGACACGTTTGAGCGCGAGCTTTATGTGATCCGTCGCCGCATCGAAAAGGCGGCACTGGCTGCCGGTATTTCTGATCTGTATCTGGCCTCGCTCAGCTGCCGGTCGATCATCTATAAGGGCATGATGTTGGCCGAGCAGGTCGCGGTGTTCTACCCCGATTTGATGGACGAGCGCTTTGAAAGTGCCTTTGCCATCTACCACCAGCGATATTCGACCAATACGTTCCCGCAGTGGTGGCTGGCTCAGCCCTTCCGCATGTTGGCACATAACGGCGAGATCAACACGCTGAAGGGCAACATCAACTGGATGAAAAGCCATGAGATTCGCATGGCCAGCGGCACCTTTGGTGACTATGCCGAGGACATCAAACCGATCATCGCAGGCGGTTCGTCGGATTCGGCGGCTCTGGACTCTGTTTTTGAAGTTCTTGTCCGTGCCGGCCGGTCTGCCCCAATGGCGAAAACCATGCTGGTGCCGGAAAGCTGGTCCAAGCAGGCGGTCGAACTGCCGCAGGCGTGGCGCGACATGTATTCCTACTGCAACTCGGTGATGGAGCCGTGGGACGGCCCCGCCGCATTGGCGATGACCGATGGCCGTTGGGTTTGTGCGGGTCTGGACCGGAACGGTCTGCGTCCGATGCGTTACGTAGTAACTGGCGACGGTCTTGTCATTGCAGGGTCCGAGGCCGGGATGGTGCCGATTGATGAGGCCACAGTGACCGAAAAAGGCGCGCTTGGCCCAGGTCAGATGCTGGCCGTCGATATGAAGAAGGGCAAGTTGTTCCGCGACACGCAGATCAAGAACAAACTGGCCCGTGCGCTGCCATTTGGCGAATGGGTCGGCAAGATTCACGATTTGGATGCCACGCTGGCGGGCGTGACCGAAGCTCCGATCTTTTCAGGTGAAGAACTGCGCAAGCGCCAAATCGCGGCGGGGTATTCAGTCGAAGAATTGGAGCAGATTCTCGCCCCGATGGCGGAAGATGGTAAAGAGGCGCTGGCCTCGATGGGTGACGATACGCCCTCGGCGGTTCTGTCCAAGCAATACCGCCCGCTCAGCCATTTCTTTAGGCAGAATTTCAGCCAGGTGACCAACCCGCCGATCGATTCTTTGCGCGAATACCGCGTGATGTCTTTGAAGACGCGGTTTGCGAACCTCAAGAACGTGCTGGATGAGGACAGCAGCCAGACCGAGATTGTGGTTCTGGAAAGTCCCTTTGTCGGCAACGCGCAATGGGACAAGCTGGTTGAAAGCTTTGATGCCCCGCTGGCCGAGATCGACTGTAGCTTTGAGCCCGGCCAAAACGCACTAAGCGAGGCGTTGGCCCGTGTTAGAGCCGAAGCGGAAGAGGCCGTTCGGTCCGGCGCTGGGCATCTGGTGCTGTCTGACTTGAACTCGGGCGCAGGTCGTGTGGCGATGCCCATGATCCTTGCCACAAGTGCGGTGCACTCACACCTGACCCGTCAGGGCCTACGGACATTCTGTTCGTTGAACGTACGCTCGGCGGAATGTGTCGACCCGCACTATTTTGCCGTTCTGATCGGTTGTGGTGCGACCGTTGTGAACGCCTATCTGGCCGAGGATTCGCTGGCCGACCGTATTGATCGCGGCCTTTTGGACGGGACCCTGACCGAAAATGTCGCCCGCTTCCGCGAAGCGATCGATCAGGGCTTGTTGAAGATCATGGCCAAGATGGGAATCTCGGTAATCTCGTCCTATCGCGGCGGCCTGAATTTTGAGGCCGTTGGCCTGAGCCGTGCGATGGTGGCCGAATACTTCCCTGGAATGACCAGCCGGATTTCCGGCATCGGCGTCACGGGTATTCAGACGAAGGCCGAGGAGATCCACGCCAAGGCATGGGATAGCGGTCTGGACGTGCTGCCCATCGGTGGGTTCTATAAGGCGCGTAAATCGGGTGAGACCCACGCGTGGGAAGCGACCTCGATGCATATGATGCAAATGGCTTGTAACCGCGCGTCCTATGAGCTGTGGAAGCAATACTCGGCCAAGATGCAGTCGAACCCGCCGATCCATCTGCGTGACCTGATGGACTTTAAACCGCTGGGCAAGCCAATCCCGATTGAAGAGGTCGAGTCGATCACTTCGATCCGCAAGCGGTTCGTCACGCCGGGCATGTCGCTGGGTGCGTTATCGCCCGAGGCGCACAAGACGCTGAACGTGGCGATGAACCGGATCGGTGCGAAATCCGACTCCGGCGAGGGTGGCGAAGACCCGGCACATTTTGTGCCGGAGCCCAATGGCGACAACCCGTCGGCCAAGATCAAACAGGTCGCTTCGGGCAGGTTCGGTGTGACCGCCGAATACCTGAATCAGTGTGAAGAACTGGAGATTAAGGTCGCTCAGGGTGCCAAACCCGGTGAAGGCGGTCAGCTGCCGGGCATGAAAGTTACCGACCTGATTGCGCGACTGCGCCATTCGACCAAGGGTGTGACCCTGATCTCTCCACCGCCGCACCACGATATCTACTCAATCGAGGATCTGGCGCAGCTGATCTACGACCTGAAACAGATCAACCCGCGCTGCAAGGTTACCGTGAAACTGGTGGCGTCTTCGGGTGTTGGCACGATTGCCGCCGGTGTGGCCAAGGCCAAAGCGGACGTGATCCTGATTTCGGGCCACAATGGTGGCACCGGGGCATCTCCGGCGACCTCGATCAAATATGCCGGTCTGCCGTGGGAGATGGGCCTGACCGAGGCACATCAGGTTTTGGCGATGAACAACCTGCGCGACCGCGTGACCCTGCGAACCGATGGTGGCTTGCGCACCGGTCGTGATATCGTCATGGCTGCGATGATGGGGGCCGAGGAATACGGTATCGGCACCGCTGCTCTGATCGCGATGGGCTGTATCATGGTGCGTCAGTGCCAGTCGAACACCTGCCCGGTCGGTGTGTGTACGCAGGACGAATCCCTGCGGGCAAAGTTCACCGGTAATGCCGATAAGGTCGTCAACCTGATCACCTTCTATGCACAGGAAGTGCGCGAGCTGCTGGCCAGCCTCGGTGCGCGGTCGATTGACGACATCATCGGGCGGGCAGATCTGCTGGCGCAGGTCAGTCGCGGTTCAGCGCATCTGGATGATCTGGACCTCAACCCGCTGCTGATCACCGTCGATGGTGCCCATAACATCGTCTACAACCGCGACAGAGATCGCAATGCAGTGCCCGATACGCTTGATGCGGAAATTGTGCGCGATGCTGCACGGTTCCTGAAAGACGGTGAGAAAATGCAGCTGTCCTATGCTGTTCAAAACACGCACCGAACCGTGGGCACACGGGTCTCCAGCCATATCGTGCAGAATTTCGGGATGCGGAACACGTTCCAGCCCGACCACCTGCATGTGAAACTGCAAGGCTCGGCCGGTCAGTCGTTGGGGGCTTTTGCGGCCCCAGGTCTGAAGCTTGAGGTATCTGGTGATGCCAACGACTATGTCGGCAAGGGCCTGTCCGGGGGCACAATCGTTGTACGTCCGCCGCAGGTCAGCCCGCTGAAAGCAGACGAAAACACCATTATCGGCAACACCGTTCTTTACGGCGCAACTGATGGCCACCTGTTTGCGGCTGGCCGCGCAGGTGAGCGGTTCGCGGTTCGGAATTCGGGCGCCACTGTGGTGATCGAGGGCTGTGGCTCGAACGGCTGTGAATACATGACCGGTGGTATTGCGGTGATCTTGGGTGGCATTGGTGCCAACTTTGGCGCAGGTATGACGGGCGGTATGGCCTATCTGTACGACCCCGAAGGCAAGGCCGAGCAGCTGATGAACATGGAAACGCTGGTGACCTGCCCGGTGACTGTCGACCATTGGGAAAATCAGTTGAAATCGCTGATCGAAACCCATCAGGCTGAAACCAACAGCCGTAAGGCCGCCGACATTCTGCAACATTGGGAGGTCGAAAAGGCCAACTTCCTGCAGGTTTGCCCGAAAGAGATGCTGAACAAGCTCAGCCATCCTCTGACGACCGAGGCAACTGCTGTTCCCGCCGAGTAAGCGAAAATTGTTAGACCAAATCAGAACCCCGCGTGTCACCAAGGACACGCGGGGTTTTCAATTTACGTCCCGGCCTTGCTTAAGATTGCATACCCGCGCAACGCTCAGATCAGGCAAGATAAACCGTTCCAAACCCGGCCACAGCGTCGTATAGCAACAAAATGGCAAGAACAGCAGCGCGCAAGTCGAGCAAAAAGAAAAGCAAGGCGTCGAAATCAAAAAGGCCACTGGTTCCGCGGATTCGTCGTTGGGTAACACGCATCGCCTTGGGCGTTGTGGCTTTTGTCGTGGGTTTGGTCCTGCTTTACTCGGTGGTTAATCCGCCGGTGACTCATACAATCTGGTCGGAATGGCGAAGATTGGGGAAGGTCGAGCGCGAGTGGGTGTCGATCGAAGAAATTGCCCCGGTTATGGGCAGATCTGCCGTGGCCGCCGAGGACGCGAATTTCTGCCTGCATTGGGGCTTTGACGTTGAAGCAATCCGCGAAGCGCTGGAAGACGGCGGCAGTCGAGGGGCCTCGACCATTACACAGCAGGTCGTGAAGAACGTGTTCCTGTGGCAGGGGCGCAGTTGGGTGCGCAAAGCGTTTGAAACGTCGATTACGCCCGTCGTCGAAATCTTCTGGAGCAAGCAGCGAATCCTCGAAGTATATCTGAACGTTGCCGAAACCGGTCAGGGGGTCTTCGGGGTCGAAGCGGCAGCGCAGCGATATTATGGAACGAGTGCGTCCAAGTTGTCGTCAGTTCAGGCGGCCCGATTGGCGGCGATCCTGCCGTCCCCCCGCAACAGATCCGTCACAGATCCGTCGGTTCGAACCCGCAGACGTGCGGCATCCATCCGGGATGGGGCGGCCACCATCCGCGCAGATGGTCGCGCGGATTGTTTCGAGGATTGAAACCCTATGCCCCTCAAGGCTAAAGCTGGGGGGTATTCACTGGTTCGATTGGAAGCCCATGGCGCGTCTGTTTCATGTTCCCCTGTCCCCGTATTGCCGCAAGGTGCGCCTGTCGCTTGCGGAAAAGAAAATCGAAGTCGAACTGGTCGAGGAACGATACTGGGAACAAGACCCGGATTTTCTGCGCCGCAACCCAGCCGGCAAAGTCCCGGTGTTGCGACTGGATGGACAGGTCATGGCGGAAAGTGCCGCCATTTGTGAATATATCGAAGAAACCCGCCCTGACCCCCCGCTGATGCCCAAAAAACCAGAAGCACGGTACGAGGTGCGGCGTTTGGTTGGCTGGTTCGATGACAAGTTCCATCACGAGGTCACATCCCGACTGCTGTATGAGCGGGTGAACAAGAAGGTGACGGGCGAGGGTTATCCCGACAGTAAAAACGTCAAGGCGGGTGCAAAGGCGATCAAGTATCATCTGGACTACATGGCTTGGCTGCTGGATCACCGGCGCTGGCTGGCAGGGGATCAGATGACGCTGGCTGATTTTGCTGCTGCTGCGCATCTGTCTGCGCTGGATTACATCTCGGACGTAGATTGGAACCGTTCTCAGGCGGTCAAGGATTGGTATGCCAAGATCAAGTCGCGGCCTGCATTCCGGTCTATATTGGCAGATCAGGTTCCTGGGTTCCGACCGCCACCGCATTACGCTGATCTGGATTTCTGATAGGGTGAAGGTGTAGCGGGCTGACTGCCCCCTCTTGGCCGGGTGTGGGCCAATTCACCCCCGAGGGTACTTGTAGCCAGATGAAGAGCGGATCAGGTCTAAAAGAAAAGCTGGTGGCGCAGGCTCTGAGCGAGGGATTTGTCTCTTGCCGTGTTTGCCGACCTTGGGACGTGCCCGAAGTGCCGTCACGCTTGCAGGCGTTTTTGGATGCCGGGTATTACGGGCAGATGGGGTGGATGGCCGAGCGGACCCATTGGCGCGGGGATCCGGCCGCATTGTGGCCCGAGGCGCGGTCGGTCATCATGCTGGCCGAGAGCTATACGCCTGACCATGATCCGACCGAAGTGCTGCAGCATCCGGACAAGGCGGCGATTTCTGTTTATGCTCAGAACAAGGATTACCACGATCTGGTCAAGAAGCGGCTGAAGCGGTTGGCGCGCTGGTTGATTGCGGAAGCTGGTGGAGAGGTAAAGGTCTTTGTTGATACCGCGCCTGTTCCGGAGAAGGCTTTGGGCCATGCGGCAGGGCTGGGCTGGCAGGGAAAACACACCAATCTCGTAAGCCGCGACTGGGGAAATTGGGCCTTTTTAGGCTCTGTTTTTACGACGTTGGACCTGCCTGCAGACATGGCTGAATCTGACCATTGCGGTAATTGTCGAGCTTGTTTGAGCGCCTGTCCGACGGATGCGTTTCCCGCGCCGTATCAGTTAGATGCGCGGCGATGCATTTCATATCTGACGATCGAACATAAAGGGCCGGTCGACGAAGAGCTGCGCCAAAAGCTGGGAAACCGGATTTATGGATGCGACGATTGTTTGGCCGCGTGCCCGTGGAACAAATTCGCCATCGCAGCGAGCGATGTGCGGTATGCCGCACGTGATGATCTGAAAGCACCGCCGTTGGCCGAGCTTGCTGTGTTGGATGATGCAGCGTTTCGGGCCAAGTTCTCGGGCTCGCCGATCAAGCGGATCGGGCGGGATCGGTTTGTGCGCAATGTTTTGTATGCAATTGGAAACTCGCACCAGACTGATCTGATGACTGTGGCCCAGTCGCTGGTCGATGACCCCGATCCGACTGTGGCGGATGCCGCGCGCTGGGCGGTGAAACGATTGTCGTAAGTGACGCAAACAGGCTGGACGTGTCGGTCCAAACCGCTACACCCGTGAACAGCGAACAGGAAGGAGATCCCGATGGCGTTGGCTTTGGGGGTGGATACGGGTGGAACCTATACGGATGCGGTGCTGATCCGGGACGAGAAAGAGGTGATCGCCTCGGCCAAATCCCTGACCACACGCGCCGATCTTGCAATTGGCGTCGGCAGGGCGATCTCGGCCGTGTTGGATCAGGCGCAGGTTTCGCCGGACCAGATCTCGATGGCGTCCTTGTCGACAACATTGGCGACGAACGCCTTGGTCGAAGGGCAAGGTGGTCGAGTCGCGCTGATTTACATCGGGTTTAAGGAAGCAGACCTTAAGAAACATGGGCTGCGGGATGCGCTGAAGGGTGATCCAGCGCTGGTGATTGGCGGTGGGCATAGCCACGCCGGGGGTGAGGCGGCGCCATTGGATGTCGATGCGTTGGAAGCCTTTTTGGCGTCGCACAAAGATGTTTCTGGGTTTGCGGTTGCCGCGCAGTTCGCAACGCGGAACCCGGCGCATGAATTGCATGCCGCGCGTGTCATTGCCGAAAAAACCGGGGCACCGGTTACGTGCTCTCATCAGTTGTCGGCCAAATTGAACGGCCCGAAGCGCGCGGTCACGGCGGTTTTGAATGCGCGTTTGATCGGCATGATCGACCGTTTGATCGGTCGGGCGCAGGATCAGTTGATTGATCTGGGCATCACCGCACCGATGATGGTCGTGCGCGGCGATGGTGCCCTGATGAGCGCCGAACAAGCGCGGGAACGCCCGATTGAGACCATCCTCAGCGGGCCGGCGGCTTCGATTGTTGGGGCAAGCTGGTTGACAGGGGCCGAGAATGCACTGGTGTCCGATATTGGCGGCACCACGACAGATGTTGCGCTGATTCGGGATGGCAAACCCGCGATTGACCCAGCGGGCGCGCAGGTCGGCGGATTTCGTACGATGGTTGAGGCGGTTGCCATGCGCACCCACGGACTGGGTGGAGATAGCCAGGTGCATGTGGTGACCGAAGGGCTGGGCGGCGGCGTATTTCTGGGGCCACGACGGGTGCTGCCGGTATCTCTGATCGCGTCAGAAGCACCCGAGGTTGTTCACGGCGTTCTGGACACACAGTTGCGGGCAACAACCGTGGGAGAGCATGACACGCGGTTTGCCCGCCGTGTTCCCGGTATCAATGCCGACGGGTTGGGTGCGCGCGAAGAGGCCTTGTTGGACAGGCTCGGTGAAAATGTCCTGCCCCTGAGTGATCTGTTGCGCACCCGAATGGAGAACGGTGCCCTGTCGCGTCTGGTGGATCGCGGAATCGTTCAGGTGTCGGGTGTGACACCATCGGATGCCAGCCATGTTCTGGGTCGATTGGATGTCTGGGACGCGGAAGCCGCCCACAAGGCATTGGAACTGGTGGCGCGCAAACGTGTGGGGACGGGTGACAGGCTAGCCGGCAGCCCCGAACAACTGGCACAGATGATCGTGGATCAGTTGACCGAACAGACGTCTTTGACCTTATTAGAGACTGCTTTTGCCGAAGAAGCTGACGGTTTTGGTCTTGCACCTGCTGACTTGGCCCGGCACGTTTTGACGCAAAAAGGGCTGGCAAGGCATCGCGGCTTAATCGCGCTGGACGCATCGCTAAACGTGGATGTCGTGGGCCTCGGCGCATCCGCCCCCAGCTATTATCCGGCTGTCGGAGATCGCCTGCATTGCACCATGATCCTACCGGAACACGCCGGTGTGGCCAACGCGATCGGAGCAGTTGTTGGTCGGCTTACGCTGCGTCGAACAGGAACCGTGACGTCACCGTCTGAAGGGCGTTACCGGGTTCATTTGGAGGAAGGGCCGCAGGATTTCACAGAATCCGAAAAGGCCTTGGAACTGTTGGAGACGGTTTTGCGGGATCAGGCCGAGGGTGCAGTGCGACAGGCCGGAGCGGCAGATATCCGGGTGGTCGTCGACCGCGACATCCGCACTGCGCGCATCGAAGCGCAGGACGTGTTTGTCGAAGCGATGATCACGGTCGAAGCCAGCGGACGCCCAAGGGTGGCCTCAGGTTAGCCCCCCTCGCGGGAAGGAGGGCCAATTCGGTTATTCAGCCGCGCTGCGCTTGGGCAGAACCCAATCGGGGCGCGGGAAGTGGCACGTATAGCCGTTGGGAATACGTTCAAGGTAGTCCTGATGCTCGGGCTCAGCCTCCCAGAAATCGCTGACGGGTTCGACCTCGGTCACAACCTTGCCGGGCCAGATGCCGCTGGCGTTTACATCGGCAATTGTATCCTGGGCCACTTGCTTCTGGGCGTCGTCCACATAGTAGATGGCCGAGCGATAGCTCATCCCGCGATCATTGCCCTGACGGTTAACGGTTGTCGGGTCGTGGATCTGAAAGAAGAACTCGAGCAGGTCGCGATAGGTAATTTGCGCTGGGTCGAAAATGATCTCGATCCCTTCGGCATGGGTGCCGTGGTTGCGATAGGTGGCGTTCGGCACGTCACCGCCAGTATACCCGACGCGGGTGCTGGAAACGCCGGGCAATTTACGGATCAGGTCCTGCATGCCCCAAAAGCAGCCCCCGGCCAGAACAGCGCGTTCATTGGTCATTGGATTTCCTCCACATGGATCAGGTATTCACCGTACCCTTCGGCCTCCATCTCATCGCGATGAATGAACCGCAAGGAGGCGGAGTTGATGCAATAGCGTAGCCCGCCGTGTTCGCGTGGACCGTCGGGGAATACGTGCCCCAGATGACTGTCGCCATGTTTCGAGCGGACCTCGGTCCGGATCATGCCAAGCGTGCGATCTTCAATCTCTTCGACATGCTCGTGCACGATGGGCTTGGTAAAGCTTGGCCAGCCACATCCGGATTCGTATTTGTGGGTCGAGGCAAATAGCGGTTCGCCCGAGACGATATCGACGTATATGCCCGGCTCCTTGTTTCCCAACAGTTTTCCAGTGCCGGGGCGTTCGGTGCCGCTGCGTTGGGTGACGTGGAATTCCTCAGGTGAAAGAGCGGCAATGGCCTCGGGGTCTTTGGTGTAGCGGGTCATGGCTTCTCCGGTGTTGATGTGACTTGGACCTTTATTTGGGCATACTGGGGCGAAAATCAAAATCATATTTCAGCTTGCTCGCGTTCTCGTGCGGGTGATCCGAATGCCAAACGCACGCGTAATTCACAATAAAGGAGGTGACACCATGTTCAGACTGCTTCTGTTATCCGTCCTATTGCTGGTTGCCCGCGCTGTTCAAGCTGCACCTTTGACCGGTGAGTTTGACTCGATTGACGGCGGAACGCTTTCTCTTGAGGGGTGGAGAGGTCAGCCGGTGCTGATTGTGAACACGGCATCCCATTGCGGGTTCACGGGGCAATACGCTGGCTTACAAAAAATCCATGACACCTATGCTGATCGAGGTCTCGTGGTTTTGGCCGTCCCTTCGGATTCGTTCAATCAGGAACTGGGGTCAGCGAAAGAAGTGAAACAATTCTGCGAGATGAATTTTGGTCTGACCTTGCCCATGACCGACATCACCCCAGTCAAAGGCGCCGGTGCCCATCCGTTTTATAGGGCTGTTGCCCAGCAAACGGGCTTTGTCCCCAAGTGGAATTTCAACAAGATCCTGATTGACCCAGCGGGCGAGGTTGTCGAGACGTATGGCTCGAACGTCAAACCGGATTCACCGAAGCTCTTGCGTCAGGTCGAGGCATTGCTACGCTGATCGGTCTGCCGAGACAGCTGCACTGCCAGAATTCCCAGCGTTGTGATGCCCACGCCAACCGCATCCATCGGACCAAGCTTTTCACCCAGCAGAGCAGCAGCGACCGCGACGCCAAAGACCGGGTTCAAAAAGTGAAAAGTTGCGGCTCGGATCGCGCCGATCCTGTTCAACAAATGGAACCAGATCAGTGTCGCCAACAAGCCAGGGAACAGTGTCGTATAAGCAAAGGCCAGCATCCACGGTACGTTCGGGTGAATGTAGATCGTCTCGAATATGGGGGCCGCGAAGAACAGAATTGCCGCGCCCACCAGCATCTGTAGCCCGACCACCATCATGAAATTGCCGCCGGATGTTGCCCCGCGCACAGCCAGTGTCGCAAAGCTGAGCGCCAGCGCACCCAGCCCGCACAGCATGACGCCAAACAGGTCGGCGCCCGCGCTAATCCGGCTGCTCATGATCAATGCGACGCCAGCGAAACCCGCCAGCAATCCGAACACGCCCAGTGGTCGAAGTTTTTCGTGAAACAGTGTCCAGCTGGCTAATGCCACGATCAGGGGCATTGTTGATGCAATAATCGCCGCAACAGATGCTTGTACGGTTTGCATTGCGTAGAAATTCAGACCCAAATAAAGGGCATTTTGGCATATTCCAAACAGAATAGTCGCGTACCATTGCGCGCGCGTCAGCCTCCAGCTTTGGCCCATCGCCCGCGCAATTGCGACCCCTAACAACCCCGAGATCAAAAATCGCAGCGCCAGTGAGAAAAGGGGCGAGGCATCGGCGACGATGATCCGCGCCGAGGTGAAGGCTGACGACCAGATGAAGGCAAATGCCAGCCCCATGGCTATGGCGCGCAGATCCATGATGACGCTCTCCCAAACGCAGCGACTGTTTCGGAATTATCTCAAACGCGCAAGCGCCGCGCGTCAAAAAAACCACAGGCCTCATCAGTTACATTCGGCATTGCGGTGTTTGTTGATTGATCAGTCAATTAAAGGTATGCGAGCCGCACTCTGACTAACCAAGGGAGGTATGTTGGTGCTTTTGGAGTATATTCTGTCTTTCGGCGTCCTGCTGGCATTGGGCCTGGTCGCTTTCTTCGTCGTGAAATGGTGGAACCTGCGTTGCGTGGGCGTCACGCCAGTGCATCTGTTCACCTTCATCGCGATCCTGTTCACGTCCGGTCTGGATGTCGGCCTGATCATGTTCCCGCTGACCGAGTTTGGCGGCTATGCCGAGGAACCGGCCTATGCCTTTGCGAATCCGCTGGCCATCGAGTTCGGGTTCTGGGGTTTCCTGATCTGGGCCTTCTACTTCCTGACAGCGTTCTATTTCTGCGTCATCGAACCCCGCGTGAAGTTCTTTGAGATCCCGCTGGTCAAGCTGATCAACAACGTGGTCATCATCGGTACCTGCGCCTTCACCGCCAGCCTGTTCCTGATCTACCTGCCCGGCTATCTGCCCGAAGTCGGAGACGGTGAATCCGTGGTTTCAACCTTCTACATCATCGTATTCGTGGTCATTCTGGCAGCGGCCTATTCTTCGACCGACCTGAAATACGTACGTATCCTGTCGGTGGGCTCGACCTTCCTGTTCTTGGCACTGATCACCGGAATGTGGGTCGCGGCCGGAATGGGAATGACCGGAATTGTTGAAACCGGCAGCAATATCGGTGCCTATTTCGCCAATCTGCACAAGTTCGTCCTGCCGCTGACCGATTATCACGCCTTCTACCTGTTCTGGTGGTTTGCGTGGTCGATTATGATCGGCCAGTTCACCTCTCGCTTTGTTGGTGGCCTGAAGACCTGGCAACTGCTCGCGGCGCTGCTGATCTTCCCGTCGATCCCGTTGGGAATCTGGTTCACCGTTCTCTACTACTATCACCTGAACGGCATCAGCACTGCGGGCATCACCAACATCGCGATGGTGATCGTGGGCGTGACCTTTGTGATCAACTCGCTGGACTCGCTGATTAGGCTCTATACAGACAACCTGAACCTGACAGTCGAGCGGTTCGGCAAGGCGATCTACGTTGCAGGCAACGTCGCCCTGCTGTTTGTCCTGACCCTGTTGTTCCAGAGCCAGTGGCTGCAGATCCAATGGATCGGAGCGGTGGTCGTTGGCCTCTATTTGGCCTGCGTGGTCTACATCCTGATCACCAAGCGCAAAGAGGTGTTGAGCATCGATTCAATGCCCGAAGATCGTGATCTGGACTTCCACAAGGTTGAGACGGTTCACTGATTGCCGAACGGAGTTAAAGAACAGACGGGCGCCTAATCCGGCGCCCGTTTTCCGTGGTCTTGAAGTTCTATTTTGGAAAAGTCAGAACCGAAAACGGAACGCAAAACCGACAAGCGGTGCAGTGTCGTAAGATTGCCGGCTAATCTCACTTCCATTTTCGTCATCCAGAGTAAGCCGACCATCGAATTCAGCTCCGGCAAAAACGTTTAGAGAAACTCCGGGATTTGGGCTGTAATCCAAGGCCAATACAACCGGGATGCTCTTGTCTTCCCCAACGCCATCCGGCGCAAGACCTTGGTCATCCAGGCGAAAGCGGATGCGTTCAGCGCGCGCAGCCAAAGACAGGTTTATTGTGTCAGTCATGGCATAACTCAGTGTCAGCCCCGGCCCTCTGGTTGCGCCAATCCCTGATCCCGTATTCAGGTTCCAACGGTCATTGATGTCCCAATCCACCAGAAGAGCCGGAAAAAAGTCCACGCCTTCTTCCTCGAGTTGGGAAAAAACGCCGAATGCAGGTCCAATCGACAAGCGGCTACTGACTTCCCAAGCCAGACCGGCAAAAACCCCGTAAGTCCGCCCATCAGACGCGTCTATACCACTTTGGTAATCCCATCTGATTTGTGGAGATATTAACAGTTGCGCCGTTTCACCGACGCGCGCGCGTACCGGAAACGAGACCCGGATATCGCGTATGTCGGTCCATGGTTGATTGTCAGTCTGATTGAAGTCGTAGTCAAATTGCCCAAGGCTTATGGACAGGCCGAATGACGTACCATCGCCGGTATTATACAGCGAACCGCCACGAATAAAGGCACGACTTGCAGAGAAATTGCCACCTCCGCTTAAGGATGCGTTGCCTTGATACGCCGCAAGCCCATCAACCTGAAAGCCCCAACCCACAGGTTGCGCAGCCAACTGAGTTGTCCAGGTTAGAGAAAAAGCAATCGCGAGAGACGAGATTTTGGAGAAGAAGTGCGTCACGTTTTTCAAACCGATCGATGAATTCAAATGTTGTTATTCAACAACTAGACGGGTAACCCGCAAAGTACATCGAAATCTATCGGGTGTGCCAAAATTCGTCCCAACAGGCGAACAAAGAAAAAGGGCCCCCCGAAGGCGACCCTCTATCGTTTGCAGTGAAAGCTGAGATTAGCCGTTCACGCTGTCCTTCAGAGCTTTCGCGATGGTCATCTTGACCACTTTGTCGGCTTCTTTCTTGAACTGCTCGCCGGTGGCGGGGTTGCGCACCATGCGCTCGGGGCGCTCGCGGCAGTAGATTTTGCCAACGCCTGGCAGGGTCACTGCGCCGCCGGCGGAAACTTCGCGGGTGATCAGGCCAGTCATGGCCTCCAACGCTGCGTTTGCAGCTTTCTTGTCGGTTCCCATTTCCTCAGCGAGAGCAGCCACCAGCTGAGTCTTTGTCATAGGCTTTGCCATTTCTTGGTCTCCTTAACGTGCCCGATACATAGGGCCTCACCGCGTAACTGTAACGGGATATTGTGGTCGAACACAACGAATAGTAGCGCTGAAAACCCTAAAAATATGGGGAAATCGTTGCTTTTTTGCTTCAGAGAAAGGCTGTTTCGTCGAATGAACGCAATTTCCGGCTGTGCAGACGCTCTAACGGCATGCCGCGCAGATGTTCCATCGCCCGAATTCCGATTGCAAGATGGCGACTGACCTGGGTGGTATAAAAGGCAGATGCCATGCCCGGAAGCTTTAATTCGCCGTGCAGCGGTTTGTCAGAAACACACAACAATGTGCCGTAGGGAACCCGGAACCGATAGCCATTTGCGGCGATGGTTGCGCTTTCCATATCCAGTGCAATGGCGCGGGATTGGCTGAGCCTTTGCACAGGGCCGGATTGGTCGCGCAGTTCCCAGTTGCGGTTGTCGACCGAGGCGACGGTGCCTGTGCGCATGATCCGCTTAAGCTCGTATCCTTCCAACTCGGTAACCTCGGCCACGGCGCTTTCCAGCGCGACCTGAACCTCGGCCAGCGGCGGGATCGGAACCCAGACCGGCAGGTCATCGTCCAGCACCTTGTCTTCACGCAGGTAGGCGTGGGCCAGAACGAAATCCCCCAGCGCCTGCGTGTTACGCAGCCCGGCACAGTGGCCGACCATCAGCCAGGCGTGGGGCCGCAGAACGGCGATATGGTCAGTGGCCGTTTTAGCGTTCGAAGGCCCAACGCCGATATTGACCAGCGTGATCCCGGACCCATCCTCGCGTTTCAGGTGATAAGTCGGCATTTGCGGCAGCTTCAGCGGTTGGGCCAACTCTTCCTCGGAGCCCTTGATCTCGACATTCCCGGTCGAAACGAAGCTGGTGTAACCGCTGTCCGGATCGGCCAATTGCGCACGCGCGTAATTCTCGAACTCAGAGACGTAGAACTGGTAGTTCGTGAACAGGACATGGTTCTGGAAATGGCTGGGATCCGTCGCGGTATAATGCGCAAGCCGGGCCAGCGAATAGTCGACGCGTTGGGCAGTAAACAAGGCTAGCGGACCGGCATCATCTTCGTGGTCGTACACCCCGTTGACGATATCATCGTTGGTCGTGGTCAGGTCGGGAACGTCGAAGACATCGCGCAACGTGAACCCGGCCGCGCCCTGTTGCGGAACGTGCAGATCGGGATTGTTGGCAACCGCGAAATGCACCGGGATCGGTGTGTCGGACGGCCCAATCGTAACCGGCTGGTCGTGGTTCTTGATCAACAACGCGATCTGCTGGGTCAAATAGGACCGAAACAAATCCGGCCGCGTAACCGTTGTGGCATGAATACCGGGTTCTGAGACGTGGCCAAAACTCAGACGGCTGTCGACATGCGCATAGGACGACGTTCTGATACGAATTTCCGGGTAATAGGCTCTGAACCGCGCAGTTGGTGCGCCGTGTTCAATGGCTGCCGAGAAACTGTCGCACAGAAAGCGGGTTGCTTGTTCATAGAGCGCTTCCAACCGAGCGACCGCCGCTTTGGGGTCGGTGAATTGTTCCGGTTTGGGTGCGTCGGGTGTTTTTATTATTGTCATGCAAGTGGTTCCAGAAGATCGATTTTTTCAAAGGTGCGCACATCCACCAGGCCCAGATCCGATATCCGCAATTCCGGAATCACGACTAGTGCCAAAAGTGAGTGCTGCATATATGCGTTGTTGAGGGTGCAGCCACAGGCCTCCATCGCGGCGACCATGTCTTCGGCTTTGGCGGCCACAGTTGCGGCGGGGCTGTCTGACATCAGGCCTGCGATGGGCAGTTCGACCAGCGCCAATTCTTCCCCATCGCGGAATATGGTGATGCCGCCACCTACTTCGGCCAGCCTATTTGCGGCCAGTGCCATCTGTTCGCGATCCGTGCCGACAACGATCATGTGATGGCTGTCATGCGCCACGGTCGAGGCCATGGCCATTTTGCCCTGATATCCGAATCCGGAAACAAAAGCGTTCGTCACGCCGCCCGTCGCCCGGTGGCGTTCAACCAGTGCAATCTGGCAGACATCGCCGTCGCCCTCGACTAATCCTTCGATGATCGGCAGTTCAGCCTTCAGAGCTTTGGTCGGGGCCTGGTTTTCCACCACGCCGATCACGTTGGCCTGCACGCGGTTTGCCCCTGCAGGTGCTTGGATTTCGAAATCGGCAGCGGTCAGGGTATGCCCCAGATGCACGGTGTTCCGGGCGGTATCAGGCCAGTTGAGGTGCGGGCAGTCGACGGTGATTTTACCGTTTTCGGCCACGATCTGACCGCGCGCAATCACGGTCTCGATGGGCAGTTCTTTCAGGTCCGAGCTGAGGATGACATCCGCGCGCCGCCCCGGTGTGATCGAGCCGATTTCACGCTCCAGCCCGAAGTGGGTCGCCGTGTTGATCGTCGCCATTTGCAGGGCAATCAGCGGATCACATCCGCAAGCGATGGCGTGCCGAACCACACGATTCATATGGCCGTCATTGACCAGCGTGCCTGAGTGGCAATCGTCGGTGCACAGGATAAAGTTGCGCGGGTCCAGACCTTTTTGTGTTACAGCCGTGATCTGACTTTCCACGTCATACCAGGCCGAGCCCAGCCGCATCATCGAGCGCATCCCCTGCCGAACACGCGCGATCGCGTCCGCCTCGCAGGTGCCTTCGTGATCATCCGCCGGACCTCCGGCAACATAGGCGGCAAAATCAGGCCCTAAATCAGGCGAAGCGTAGTGTCCGCCTACGGTTTTCCCGGCGCGTTGTGTGGCGGCGATTTCCGCCAGCATCTTTGGGTCGCCGTTGATGACACCCGGAAAGTTCATCATCTCGCCCAAGCCAATAATGCCTGGCCAACTCATCGCTTCGGCCACGTCTTCGGCGGTGATTTCGTACCCCGTCGTTTCTAATCCCGGCGCAGATGGGGCGCAGGACGGCATCTGGGTAAAGATGTTCACGGGTTGCATCATCGCCTCGTCATGCATCATGCGCACGCCGTCCAGGCCAAGGACATTTGCAATCTCATGCGGGTCGGTGAACATGCTGGTGGTTCCATGCGGAATGACAGCGCGGGCAAATTCAGCCGGTGTCAGCATGCCTGATTCGATATGCATATGAGCGTCGCACAGGCCAGGAACCATATAGCGCCCGGTCGCCTCGATGATCTTAGTCTCTGGGCCGGTGCAATGTGATGCATCGGGTCCCACATAGGCGATGCGTCCGTCAACGATTGCAATATCATAATCTGGCAGTGCTTCGCGGCTGTGCACATTCACCCAGATTCCGCCGCGAATGATCGAATCTGCAGCTTCACGACCTGCAGCTACTGCAATCAGACGGGGGGCGACATCGGGCCAACTTGGGAAGGGTGTGTGTTCCATGGCCCAACTTTCCCGAATGCGCAGGAAGGTTCAACCCCTTGTGAACAGGTATCATCAAACCGTCACGCAGCGCGTCAGCGCTGCCCGGCCCAACCAGAAGAGACGCCCGGCAGGGCATCGATGATGGGCGGGAGCAGCACCCGGTTATTTCTGTGGATCAATCTCCAGCTCGCGGCGAACCCAATTGGCAAACGCTATGGCGCCGGGGCTTTCTTCGGCGCGCGGTGACAGAAGCAGATAATAGGCTTCGGGCATGGGTGCGCGATGGGCGAACGGGGCTATCAAACGACCTTGCGCAATCAGGTCACTGGCAATGGTGTCATGCGCCAGACACAGCCCTCCTCCAGCCATGGCAACGGACAAGCTGACCAAGTAGGTCGTCGAATAAGTGATTGCAGGATTTGCCCAGTTTAGACCCTGTTCTTCGGCCCAACCCAGCCAATTCGACAGCAGGTTCGAGCAGTCAAAAAGCGGGTGTTGTTGCAGGTCTTCCAACGTCACGTGATAGCCCGGCGCACAGACTGGATAGTAGTGATCAGTTCTCAGTAATTCGGTTCGAACCGTATCTGACGGTCGTAGTGAATAACGGATTTCCACGGCGGCCCCTTCGGCCATTTCGCGCGGCTCCCAAAGCTCGGTGAAGATATTCAGCTGAACATCGGGATGTAACGCTCGGAAACTCGGCAGTCTGGGTGCCAGCCAATTCACGGCAAAGGTGATGTTGCTTTGAACCTGAACCGCGTTCTGCTGGGCGCCGGTCACGGCCTGAGTTCCACGTACGAGTGTCCGAAATGCCTCGCGCACCACTGGAAGATACGTGATGCCCGCTTCGGTCAGTTCCAACGCGCGTGGTCGACGCAAAAACAAAGGCTGGCCAAGGTACCCTTCCAAGGACTTGATCTGCTGGCTGACTGCGCTTTGCGTCATGTTCAGATCACGGGCCGCCCCGGTAAAGGACAGGTGCCGCGCCGCCGCCTCGAACGTGCGGAGCCAACCCAGCGGGGGAAGTGGTTTCTGCATGCGTATAACCTTGCCATTAGTTCAGCTAATGAAATAGTTGCGTTTTTTTCGTTGGTCAATTTTTGATGCCGCAGGCACTTTTTCCCGAAAGTCCTCAGCTATCCGCAAAGGAGCCCGGAATGACTGTTACCAACCTGCGCGCCAATATCGACCACTGGGCCGAACGAGTTGATCTGGCTGCAACCTTTCGCTGGGTCGAGCGGCTGAACATGCACGAAGGCGTTGCCAATCATTTCAGCCTTGCGGTGAATCCGGAAGGTACGCAGTTTTTGATGAACCCGAACCAGATGCACTTTGCGCGGGTCAAAGCGTCAAATCTGCTGTTTCTGGACGCAAATGATGCCGATGTGATGAACCAACCCGGTGCCCCGGATCCGACGGCTTGGGGTCTGCATGGATCAATTCATCGTCACTGCCCGCACGCACGTTGCGTCATGCACGTGCATTCGATCTTTGCGACGGTCCTTGCATCGTTGGCGGATAGCACATTGCCGCCGATCGATCAGAATACGGCCACGTTCTACGACCGATACGTCGTGGATGAAGAGTTCGGAGGCCTCGCCTTTGAAAGCGAAGGTGAACGCTGTGCGTCGATGCTGTCGGACCCTAAGAAAAAGGTCATGATCATGGGCAATCACGGTGTTCTTGTGATCGGCAGTGACCCGGCAGATGCCTTTAACAGGCTTTATTATTTTGAACGCGCAGCGGAAACCTACATCCGAGCGCTGCAGACGGGACAACGATTGCGCGTGCTTTCGGAAGAGGTTGCCGAGAAGACCGCGCAAGAGTTGGAAGACTATCCTGATCAGGCCGAAGCACATCTGCGGGAGATCAAAGCCTTGCTGGATGACGAAGGCTCGGACTACGCCACCTGACCACTTCAACTGGGTAACCACCATGACCGACACGACTCAGAACCCCGAATCCGCCCGTTGGCACTATCACCCCGACGGCCCGGTAAGTTTAAACCCTTTGTTTAAATGGCCGCCGCGCCCCGCTGAAGTGCTGAAATGGTATAGCGGAGCGTGGCTGCAGATCACGGCATTGACCTTGTGCCTGTCTCTGGCCGTCATCGCCTATGCGTTCTTCTTTCCCTCGCTTGAAGCAATGCAAACCTTCGCGCCCGGGTGGATGTTTCGCATCTGGTTATTGAATATGGTGCCCCAGATTCTTGTCGCGGGTAGTCTGCATTGGTGGCTGTACATGCGAAAAGGACAGGGCATGTACAAAAAGTTTGATCGCCGCGATCTGACCCGCAACAATGGTACGTTCACATTCCGCAATCAGGTTCTGGACAATATCTGGTGGACGCTGGGCAGCGCGACGACCGTCGCGACGGTTTATCAGTGGGTTATCTACTGGGCGATGGCCAACGGGTATGTGCCCACAGTGACATGGTCCGGTGCGCCAGTGTGGTTCGTGGTCTGGATGGTGTTCATCCCGATGTGGTCGGGGTTGCATTTCTATTGGGTTCATCGGCTCGAGCATCACCCGAAGCTATATAAATACGTGCACGCCGTGCATCATCGGAACGTGAACATCGGGCCCTGGTCGGGAATTTCGAACCATTGGTACGAGAACCTGTTGTACTTCACGACTTATTTCATTCACCTGATCGTGCCGTCGCACCCACTGCACGTTCTGTTTCACGCGTACTTTCAGCAGGTTAGCCCCGTTCTGTCCCATTCCGGCTTTGAAAAACTAAAGGCCGGAGATACGGATGCGGCCCGCGCCGGGGACTTCTTTCACCAGCTGCATCATCGGTATTTCGAGTGCAACTACGGCACTTCTGAAATCCCGTTCGATAAGTGGTTCGGCACCTATCACGACGGATCAGCCGAGGCGACGACGCGAACAAGGGCGTACAAGAAACAGATGTATACCTAGTCGGCCCGCAGCGCGCGCGGCGTGGTTCCAAACTCGGCCTTGAAGGCGCGTGTCAGAGCGCTGGGATCGTCATAGCCCGCGCGCAGGGCAACTTCACCGATGCTCAGGTCGGTTTCCGCCACGAGTTTGCGCGCAAGATTCAGGCGCAGGCGGCGATAGACCTGAGCAGGGCCTGCACCCAGTTCGGCTTGCATGCGTACAGACAAGGCTTTCTGCGACCGGCCCACTCGGTTTGCGATTTCAGATACGGGCAGGGGGTTTTCAAGATGTTCCTGCATCAGGGCTAACGCTTTGTTCACGTAACCGCTGGTCGCACCAGCGCCGCCCTTGTGCGAACGCGCGGAATCGCGGGTCATAAACAGCTGCGAAACTTCGAGCGCCAAGGCCTGCCCCTGATCCCGCCCAATCAGGTGCAAGACCAGATCAAAGGCCGCCATTGCCCCGGAACAAGTGATGCGATTGCGGTCAACGACATAGCGCTCGCGGTGGGCTTCGACATCGGGGAACCTTTCTGTAAATCCGGTCAGCTCTTCCCAGTGTATCGTGGCGCGATGCCCGTCCAGCAGCCCTGCTTGCGCCAAAAGCCAGCTGCCAGTGTCGAGGCCCGCCAGCACTTTGTACCGCTGATCCGCAGAACGCAGGCCTGAAAGGGTGCGCCACCCGCCATGCGCGCGGAATCCATAAGATGGCATGACCATCAGCATGTCCCCACTGGCGATCTGGAGTGGGCGATGCGGCGCGACCTGCAGCCCGGATGAGGATGTCACCGGACCACCCTCCAACGCAAGGAACTGCCAATCGTACAATTTGCGACCAGCCAGAGTGTTTGCAGCCCGCAGCGGCTCGACCGTATTGGCCAGACAATGGTTCGAGAATCCGTCGAACAGAAGAACCCCGATTTGCTGCGGTGCAGAGGGTGATTTAGTCCATTCTTGCATGGTAAACTTCTATTTCTGCACGTTTCAAATGGCAAGCCGCGTCAGAATATGCCGCAACGCCAGATGTGGAGACGCCCGATGCAATATGGATTGTCCGACGAACAAGAGATGATCGTCTCTACGGTTCGCAGCTTTGTGGAAAACGAAATCTACCCGCATGAGGCGCTGGTCGAGCGCACCGGCGAAGTCCCGGAGGAGATCGCGGATGAGATCAAGCGCAAGACGATTGAGCTGGGTTTTTATGCCTGTAATTTTCCCGAAAGCGTCGGTTGTGCAGGGTTGAACCATCTGGAGTTCGCGCTGGTCGAGCGTGAGCTGGGCCGCGGATCCATGGCGCTGAACCACTTCTTCGGGCGTCCTCAGAACATCCTGATGGCGTGTGAGGGCGAGCAGGTCGAACGATACCTGATGCCCGCCGTTCGCGGTGAAAGGATGGACGCGCTGGCGATGACCGAACCCGGTGCCGGGTCAGATGTTCGTGGAATGAAGTGCGCCGCGGTGCGGGATGGCGGAGACTGGGTGGTCAATGGCACCAAGCACTTCATCTCGGGCGCGGAGCACGCGGATTTCATCATCGTTTTCATCGCGACCGGAGAGGACCAGACGCCTAAAGGTCCGAAAAAGCGGATAACGGCGTTCCTGGTGGATCGCGGAACGCCCGGTTTCACCATCCGGGACGGGTACAAATCGGTCAGCCATCGCGGTTACAAGAACATGGTTCTTGATTTCGACGATTGCCGTCTGCCGGACGCCCAGGTTCTGGGTGAGGTCGATGGCGGGTTCGAGGTGATGAACACATGGCTTTATGCGACCCGTATCACGGTTGCTGCCATGTCCGTAGGCCGCGCACGCCGCGCTTTCGACTATGCGCTGGACTATTCCGCCACGCGCGAACAGTTCGGCCAGAAGATCGGCAAGTTTCAGGGCGTGTCATTCCAAATCGCAGACATGATCACCGAGATTGACGCGGCGGACTTGTTGACGCTGGCCGCTGCGGATCGGCTGGACAAAGGGTTGCCTGCAAATCGCGAAATTGCTTCGGCCAAGCTCTATGCCTCGGAAATGCTCGCGCGGGTCACCGATGCTGCCATCCAAATCCACGGCGGCATGGGTCTGATGGACGATTACCCGCTTGAGCGGTTCTGGCGCGACGCGCGGGTCGAACGTATCTGGGACGGGACCAGCGAAATTCAGCGCCACATTATCAGTCGCGATCTTCTGAGGACACTCGGTGCGTGATGGAGGGGGCCGCCTGATGTCTTCCCTGTCACGCGTTTTGCACCCCACATCCATCGCTGTGATTGGCGGCGGCGCCTGGTGCGTCTCAGTGATCGAACAGGCCCAGAAATTCGGGTTTCAGGGCGACATCTGGCCGGTCCACCCCAAAGCCGGTCAAATCGAGGGTCTGAGTGCCTTTGCACGCCTTGAGGACCTTCCAGCGGCCCCCGACGTAGCCTTTGTTGGCATCAACCGTCATGCAACGATCGAGACTGTCGCGGTCCTTTCGGCCATGGGGGCCGGGGGTGCAGTGTGTTTTGCCTCGGGATTTACCGAAGCGCATGCCGAGGACGATCAGGGTGCAGATTTGCAGGTCCGTTTGGTGCAGGCCGCAGGCGAGATGCCGATCCTCGGGCCAAACTGTTATGGCTTCGTCAACGGGCTAGACCGTGCCGCTGTTTGGCCCGATCAGCACGGCATGCGACCGGTAGATCGCGGTGTGGCGATCCTGACGCAAAGTTCGAACATAGCGATCAATATGACGATGCAGCGCCGGGCCTTGCCGCTGGCCTTTATGCTGACCAGTGGGAACCAGGCGCAAACCCATCAGGCCGACATCGCCTCGGCCCTGTTGGATGATGACCGGATCACCGCGGTAGGTGTCCACATTGAAGGCTTCGGTGACCTGCGTAAATGGGAGGCGCTGGCCAAAAAGGCGCGAGATCGTAACGTGCCGATTGTTGCGCTGAAAGTGGGCCGGTCCGCCCATGCACAGGCGGCGACGATTTCTCACACTGCATCATTGGCCGGAGGCGACGCGGGCGCGCAGGCATTTCTGGATCGCCTTGGGATCGCGCGTTTGGATGACATTCCCAGTTTCCTGGAATGCCTCAAGCTGCTGCACGTGACCGGGCGCTTAGACAGCAACGGTTTGGGGTCGATCAGTTGCTCAGGTGGTGAAGCAAGTCTGGCTGCGGACATGGCCGAGGGGCGCAATCTGCACTTCCCGCCGTTGTCGCAAGCACAAAAAGCTGACCTGCGCGATGCCTTGGGGCCGATGGTGGCCTTGGCGAACCCGCTGGATTATCACACCTATATATGGCGTGACACGCCAGCCATGACCCGCGCTTGGACTGCTATGATGGGGCCGGAACAGGCCCTGACTATGGCTATTCTCGACTATCCGCACACGGATGCGACGGATTGGGAATGCGCCACGCAGGCTGCTTTGAATAGTGTTGCTCAGACGGGGCGCCCCTTTGCGGTAACGGCGACTCTGCCGGAGCTTTTGCCCGAAGACGTGGCACAGCGATTACTCGATGGCGGTGTTATCCCTTTTGCCGGATTGCACGAAGCGCTTGCGGCAATTGAGGCGGCCGCGCGGCCGCAAGCAACGGAGGCCGAACCGGTCCTGTTGCCCTCGGATACCGTTGCGGATCATGTTCTGACCGAAGCAGAAGCCAAGCAGGCTCTTGCGGAATTCGGTGTTTGTGTACCGCACAACGTTGTGGTGACGCCGGATCTGGCGAAACAAGCCTCTGCCGCGCTGACTGGTCCTTTTGCGATCAAGGGCGTCGGGTTGGCGCATAAGTCTGAACATGCGGCCGTGCGCCTAGAGGTTCACGCTGATGCCGTGGCTGAAGTCGCGGCGGAAATCGGAACCGAAGAGGTCCTTATTGAGGAAATGGCTGTTGGCGGCGTGGCAGAATTGTTGGTCGGCGTGACCCGAGACCCGGCGCATGGACTTGTTCTGACGCTGGGTGCAGGGGGTGTGTTGACTGAAATCCTGCGCGACACGGTTTCACTTTTGATCCCATCCTCTCGCACCGCGGTGAAAGAGGCGCTGGGTAATTTGAACTGCGCCCCCTTGCTGGCGGGATATCGCGGCAAACCAGCGGCAGAGATTGAGGCCATCCTGGACGCTGTCGATGCGGTGCAGGCCTACGTCATTGCCAACGCATCCCATGTCAGCGAAGTTGAAATAAACCCACTGATCTGCACACCGGACCGTGCCATAGCGGTGGATGCTCTGATCCGAAAGGCAAGTATATGAACCCGGTCAAAACCAAGCGCGATGGCGCAATTCTGGAAGTCACTTTGGACCGTCCCAAAGCGAACGCGATTGATTTGGCGACCAGCCGTGTCATGGGCGAAGTGTTTCGTGATTTCCGTGATGATCCCGATCTGCGCGTCGCCATCCTGACCGGTGGCGGCGAGAAGTTCTTTTGCCCCGGTTGGGATTTAAAAGCAGCCGCTGACGGGGATGCCGTGGACGGAGATTATGGCGTTGGTGGCTTTGGCGGGTTGCAGGAACTGCGGAACATGAACAAGCCCGTCATCGCCGCCGTCAACGGGATAGCCTGCGGCGGCGGGCTGGAATTGGCCCTGAGCGCCGACATGATCCTTGCCGCGGACCACGCCAGTTTCGCGCTGCCGGAAATCCGGTCCGGCACAGTGGCAGATGCCGCCAGCGTCAAACTGCCCAAGCGCATCCCTTATCACGTGGCAATGGAACTGCTTTTGACCGGACGCTGGTTTGACCCCCAAGAGGCTAAGAACTGGGGATTGGTGAACGAAATCGTGCCGGGCGATCAACTGATGGATCGGGCATGGGAACTGGCGCGTCTTTTGGCCAGCGGTCCGCCTTTGGTTTATGCCGCAATCAAAGAGATTGTACGGGATGCTGAAGACTCCAAGTTTCAGGATGCCATGAATCGGATTACCGGGCGGCAATTGCCGACGGTTGATACCCTCTATGGCTCTGAAGACAATCTAGAAGGCGCCCGCGCTTTTGCTGAAAAGCGTGATCCCATGTGGAAAGGTCGATAGTCGGCCTAAGCGCGTTCGAACAGGGCTATCAGCGCTGTGTCATCCTTGTTGGGGCCAGATGCAAGATCGCCATAGATGCGAACTTCGGGCAGGGTCAGGTTTCGAATCCGGCCTTGCGCCAACCGGTGCAGGGTTTCGGCAAATCCCAGCTTTTCATAATGTTGGGCATTGATCGACAGCGCGAATTGAGCACCGGGGCGGGCCACACGCAGCAGTGCAGTCAAAGCTTCTGGCCCGAGGTGGCCATGGGTGAATGAACCGGATGAAACGATTCCGGAGTAACTTTCGCGCGGCACCGGGATGCCTTCGTTCAGATCGGCCTCAATGGCGTCGCGGTAGATATCCTTGCGCATGGCCTGATCCAGCATCTCGGCGCTGATATCGGTGGCATCTATCGGTCCCACACCCAGCCGGGCCAGAACCGCGCCGCACAGGCCAGTGCCTGCACCTACATCAAGCACAGGCCCTTGCCCGCCGGCGCCGACAAAGGCGCGGGCGGTATGGATGTGCAGCTGATAGTCCTCGCGCGTGGCAAAGCCTTCGTCGTAATCCCCGGCCCATTCAGCATAGAGACGCTTGTGGTCTTCCGGGGAATCCAGCGCGTAGGCGGCATGCAGATCTGGTGTTTTGTCACTCATACCCAAAAGAAAGGCGCATTGGGGGATTCGAATCAAGTATCCTTGGCAGAGTTCTTGCATCTGGCGAAATTGCGGATCATCTAAGAGCGTATGACAGGCACACTATTTTCCTTCGGTCACGGGTACTCGGCACAGGCCTTGTCCCGTCAGTTGCAACCCCATGGTTGGCGTATCTTGGGTACGACGCGTGATCCGGCCCAATCGCAGGTGGTCAAGGCGTCCGGCGCAGAGCCGGTGATTTGGCCGGGGCAAGTGCCACAGCTGGATGGGGTGACGCATCTTTTGATCTCGGCTGCGCCAAACGCGGACGGAGATCCGGTTCTGGGTGCATTGGCGGATGAGATTGCGGAACGGGCTGCGCAATTCAAATGGGTTGGCTATCTTTCGACCACGGCCGTGTATGGCGATCATCAGGGCAACTGGGTCGACGAGGTCACCCCTGCTACGCCCACGGCGCAGCGCGGCAAATGGCGGGTGCAGGCGGAAGAGCAGTGGCAGAACATCCCCGGCTTGCCGACACACATCTTTCGCCTTGCGGGCATCTATGGTCCCGGTCGCGGGCCGTTTTCCAAGCTCAAGCGTGTTGGTATGCGACGTATCATCAAGCCGGGGCAGGTCTTTTCGCGCATTCATGTCGCTGACATTGCCCAGGTTCTTGCCGCGTCCATGTCCGCGCCCAATCCGGGGGCGATTTACAACGTATGTGATGATGAACCCGTTCCACCACAGGATGTCATCGCCTATGCGGCCGAATTGCAGGGACTGCCGTTGCCGCCCGAAGTACCCTTTGACGAGGCCGACATGACCCCCATGGCGCGCAGCTTTTACAATGAGAACAAGCGGGTGAGAAACGATCGGATCAAGGATGAGCTGGGAGTAAACCTGATGTACCCGAATTATCGGGTTGGACTGCGGTCGCTTATGACCGGTAACTGAGCTGTCGGCTTGATTTCCGGTGATGCGCCCCGGATGCTTGGTGATAGTTTTTGGTTATCAGAACCATCCATAAAGAAAACTTATTTGCATGGTTCGAATTTGCTAGGTCTGGCGGTGACAAGACAAGAGTCGCCGATACCTTTGACAGAATGTGCGCAATCCAAGCCGCGCATCTAAAAGAGGTAAAAGTGTCATCTATATATGTTCTTGATCGCCCGCGTTTTCTCACCGCGCGAACGAGCCGGATTTTAGCCAGGATTGGAGATCGACATGGACGGAAGTGATAACCCTAAAACAGGCGGATGCCCTGTAATGCACGGCGCAGGAACCCGGTCAAACCGGGATTGGTGGCCGAACCAGCTGAACCTGTCGATCCTGCACCAGAATTCGCCTGCGTCGAACCCGCTGGGGCCTGATTTCGACTACGCTGAAGAATTCAAGAAGCTGGACATGAAGGCGCTGAAAGAAGATCTGTACGCGCTGATGACCGATTCTCAGGATTGGTGGCCTGCCGACTATGGTCATTACGGCGGTCTGTTCATCCGGATGGCCTGGCACAGCGCCGGTACATATCGCACGGCGGATGGCCGTGGCGGTGCCTCGACCGGGAACCAGCGCTTTGCGCCACTGAACAGCTGGCCGGATAACGGCAACCTTGATAAGGCGCGCCGTCTGCTGTGGCCGATCAAGCAGAAATACGGCAACCAGATTTCCTGGGCCGACCTGATGATCCTTGCCGGCAATTGCGCCATTGAATCCATGGGCGGCAAAACATTTGGCTTTGCTGGTGGTCGCGCGGATATCTGGGCGCCTGAAGAAGACATCTATTGGGGTTCCGAAACTGAGTGGCTTGCCCCCACCGACAACCCGCACAGCCGGTACACTGGTGAGCGCGACATGGAAAACCCACTGGCCGCCGTTCAGATGGGCCTGATCTATGTGAACCCCGAGGGCCCGGACGGTGAACCAAACGTGCTGGCCTCGGGCCGTGATATCCGTGACACCTTTGGCCGGATGGCGATGAATGACGAGGAAACCGTCGCACTGGTTGCAGGTGGCCACACCTTTGGTAAGGCGCACGGCGCGGGTGATCCTGATCTGGTCGGCCCCGAACCCGAAGCGGCACCGATCGAAGAGATGGGTCTTGGCTGGATCAACAAGTTCGGTTCGGGTGTCGGTGACGATACCACAACCTCGGGCATCGAGGGCGCATGGACCGCGAACCCGATCAAATGGGATAACGGCTATTTCGACCTGTTGTTTGGATATGAGTGGAACCTGACCAAAAGCCCCTCGGGCGCATGGATCTGGGAACCGATCGGGGTCAAGGAAGAAGACATGGCCCCGGCGGCCGGTGATCCGACCAAGAAGGTCAAAACCATGATGACCACCGCCGACATGGCGATGCGCATGGATCCGATCTATGGCCCGATCTCGAAACGCTTCCACGAGAACCCGGAAGAGTTCGCAGATGCCTTCGCGCGCGCCTGGTTCAAGCTGACCCACCGCGATATGGGGCCGCGGTCGAACTATATCGGTTCGGAAGCCCCGACCGAAGAGCTGATCTGGCAGGACAACGTGCCTGCGGTGGATCACGACCTGGTCGATGATGCCGATGTAGCGGATTTGAAAACCAAGATCGCTGCATCCGGTCTGTCGGTGTCCGAGCTGATTTCGACCGCATGGGCCTCGGCCTCGACCTTCCGCGGTTCGGACAAGCGGGGCGGTGCCAACGGCGCCCGTATCCGTCTTGCGCCTCAGAAGGATTGGGACGTCAACGAGCCAATGAAACTGTCCAAGGTGCTGGATGCGCTGACAGGCGTTCAGGAGGCGTTCAACGGCGCGCAGTCGGGCAACAAGAAAGTGTCGCTGGCCGACCTGATCGTTCTGGCCGGTGCCGTCGGCATCGAGCAGGCTGCGAAAGCTGGCGGTCAGGATGTCGAGGTTCCGTTCACCCCGGGCCGCACCGATGCATCGCAAGAGCAGACCGATGTGGACAGCGTCGCAGTCCTGGAGCCCGCAGCAGACGGTTTCCGCAACTACCAAAAGGCCGACTACACCGTCTCGCCCGAGGAGTTGCTGGTCGACCGCGCACAATTGTTGACCTTATCTGCACCAGAGATGACGGCACTTGTCGGTGGCCTGCGTGTTCTGGGCGCCAACTTCGGTGACGCCAAGCATGGGGTGTTCACGGATCGTGTGGGTGTACTCAGCAATGAATTCTTCACCAACATTCTGGACATGGGCACCGAATGGAAACCTGCCGGCAAGGACGTCTATGAAGGTCGTGACCGCGCCAGCGGTGAGGTCAAATGGACCGGTACACGCGTCGATCTGGTCTTCGGTTCGAACTCGCAACTGCGGGCGCTTGCTGAGGTCTACGGTCAGACGGGTGCCGAGGGTAAATTCGTCTGTGACTTTGTCTCGGCCTGGAACAAGGTGATGAACGCGGATCGATTTGATCTGAAGTAAACCGACGATCATCGCAGAGGTAGCGCCGCCCGAGGGGACTCGGGCGGCGTTTTCTTTGGGTCGAGCCCCGCGGGCATACCAAGCATTGGGTACGATTTCGCCCAAAGCCTTGACTAACCCGCGCGTCACGCATCGCCCAGCCCTGTTTCTTACCCAAATTATTAAGCTAACTTATTGTTTTCATTAACATGGGCGAGTTTCTGCGGAGAAATGTGAAGTTTTTTCAAAATGGGGGTTGCAGGTCCCAGACCTAATCCGTAAATACCCCTTCACCGGCGCTGCTGAGGCGGTGCTGACGGGTCGGAGAGACGGCCGGACGGGTTGGAGAGACAGCCGGACGC
>NZ_JBXWPA010000021.1:0-49128 GCF_059611165.1 Ruegeria sp. CDSB013
ACAGGCATCTCCCAACCAGCAAAATCAACCAACTTACCGCCAAGTTCGACGTGCAAGTCATACAAGGGGGTGCGTTTGAGGGCGTCAGACATGGCAGAGACCTTTCCTAAGTCCTTGGCAATATTGCCGCATGAATTGCAACGTTATCTCGGTAGTGCCGCCAATTGACACCAAGGTTCCTAGGACTGTGCAGCGTGTCAACAGGCTTCGACTGCTGGTGGTCTTTTGGTCCCCCGAGGCTGGCGTTGCAGAGGCATGTATACAGCCGCATGCAGCAGCTTTGTATCCTATAGGAAACTTTTTTCCGTTAGGCAACATCGCATGCGACGTGCCATGGGCAAATTTCTACGGCGAGCAAAAGACAACCGAACCATCAAACTGATTTTTAGCCGCTTTCTGCCAAAGGGCTCTGGCACCGACCCTGAACCTGCCCTAAGACTTCGCGCAAGAGGGGACGTAATGGCACATATCACACTGGTTCGTCACGGGCAGGCCAACACCACCGCACGTGACGAAGTAAACTATGACAAGCTCAGCGATCTGGGCCATCAGCAAGCCCGTTGGCTGGGCGCGCATCTACAGAACACACAAGCGTTCTACCCGCGCGTCTATTGCGGAACCCTGTCGCGCCACGTGGAAACCGCCGCCAGCATGGGACTGCCCGAGCCTTCCCGTGATCCAC
Organism: Ruegeria sp. CDSB013; assembly: GCF_059611165.1. Classification (NCBI taxonomy): domain Bacteria; kingdom Pseudomonadati; phylum Pseudomonadota; class Alphaproteobacteria; order Rhodobacterales; family Roseobacteraceae; genus Ruegeria; species Ruegeria sp. CDSB013. Next base: position 683 of record NZ_JBXWPA010000021.1, read on the forward strand.
GCCTCAATGAGGTTGAATACTTCACCATCTCGAAATTGTATGAAGAGCAACATGGCATCCCCGTGCCGACCGACCGGGAAGGGTTTGTCGAACATCTGCCCCGCACTTTTGCCGCCTGGGCCAGAGGTGAGATTGAGGAAACGCCCGAAACCTTTGAGGAGTTCGAAACACGCGTCTCGGACGCTTTGCGCGACATCGGCACCGAAGGCGGTCCGGCGATTGTTGTAACCTCGGGTGGGTTGATCTCGATGGTTGTCAGGCAGGCCATGGGACTGGACATACCTGCGATGGCGCGGGTGGCTCTTGCCATCATGAATACCTCCATGCATCGTCTGCACCCGATTGGCGCGCAGCTAAGCCCGGTTCTGTTCAACGCAGTCCCGCACCTGGAAGCGCCAGACAGGCAGTTTGCCCAAACGCATCTGTAACCCAAGCCCGGAGGTCCCCTGATGCAGCTCTATTATGCCCCCCGCACTATTTCGATCGCCGTTGCCATCGCGTTGGAGGAGGCCGGTCTGGACTATGAAGCGGTCCGTCTGGACTTCGCCGTAGGCGACCAGACCAAACCGGCTTACAAACAGATCAATCCAAAAGGCCGTGTGCCTGCATTGGCGGTTGATGGCGGCATCCTGACTGAAACCGGGGCGTTGCTGGAATATGTCGCTACGGCTGCGCCCGACGCAAATCTTGTCCCCGCCGATCCTGTCATGGCGGCCCGTATGCGCGAAGTGATGTATTATCTGGCCTCGACCATGCATGTAAACCACGCACACAAGCTGCGTGGGGCCCGTTGGGCCGACAAGAAATCCAGCTGGAAAGACATGACCGCCAAGGTCGCCCAGACCATGACCACGTCCTGTGAGTACATCGTATCAAACGGATTGCGCGGGCCCTTTGTGTTGGGCGATACGGTCTCGCTGGCGGACGCCTATCTGTACGTGGTGTGCAGCTGGCTGGAAGGCGACGGCGTGGACGTGTCGGCCTTTCCCAAAATCCTCGCTTTCCGCGAGGCGATGGAGGCGCGCGCCTCGGTTCAGGCGGTGCGCGCCGCAGGGATGATTTGAGTAAAGGACGACGCATGACACATCTCTGGGTCCGGGCAGAGCAACGCCAGAATGAAGAACGGGTCGGATTGACCCCAGAAGGCGCGGCGTCCCTGATTGCGGCAGGCATCCGGGTGACCATCGAGGAAAGCCATGTCCGCGCTATTCCGATAGACGGCTACAAAAACGCAGGCTGCGAGATTGCGCCCGAAAATTCCTGGCCCGATGCCCCCCTTGATGCCATCATCTTTGGTTTGAAGGAATTGCCAGAGGACGGCACCCCCCTGCCCCATCGCCACATCATGTTCGGTCACGCCTATAAGGGTCAGCATTCGGGGCGTTCACTGTTGGATCGGTTCAAGACCGGGGGCGGAACGCTTTATGATCTGGAATACCTTGTGGACGAGAACGGCCGCCGCGTCGCAGCTTTTGGCTACTGGGCTGGTTATGCCGGTGCGGCTGTCACCCTCAAGACGTGGGCGGCACAGCAGCGCGGAGAGGAGTGCGCTCCGGTTGGTGTTTACCCAAGCAAAGACGCCCTGAACCAAGAACTTCTTGCCGAACTGGATGCAACGGGTTCTGATCGACCCCGCGCCATCGTCATCGGTGCCTTGGGACGTGTTGGCGCGGGCGCGGTTGATCTGTGTGAGGCAATGGGTGTCACTGTCACTAAATGGGACATGGCCGAAACCGCCAGCGGTGGGCCTTTCCCCGAAATCCTAGATCACGACCTGTTCCTGAACTGCATCTTTGCGCGCCCCGGCACCCCGGTTTTTGTACCACGGGGTGCGTTGACCGCCCCGCGAAACCTGACAGCCATCGGTGATGTCGCTTGCGACCCGGACAGCGATTACAACCCGGTTCCGGTTTACGACCGTGCCACCACGTGGGACGCCCCTGCCTTGCGTGTTGCGAGTGATCCGGTGATGGATGTCATGGCGATCGACAACCTGCCCTCGATGCTGCCGGTCGAAAGCTCTGACGATTATGCAGCGCAATTGTTGCCATCCCTGTTGACCCTGACCGATTTGGACAGCGGCGTTTGGGGTCGGGCAGCGGCGACCTACAAATCTCATATCGAAGGGATCTGAACGATGACCATCCATTGGTGTGGCACCGGCCTGTCGGCCATCCCCGGCCTGCGTCGCCTGATTGAAGGCGGACACAAGGTCACTGTCTGGAACCGGACCGTTGAAAAGGCCAAGGCCGAAGTCGGAGACCTGACCGACGACATTCGTGCCTTTGACATCGACGCACTGGGCGCAGTGCTGAAAAAAGGCGACGTTATCGTCTCGATGCTGCCGGGCGATTGGCACGTACCGCTGGCGGAACTCGCAATTTCCAAAGAGGCCAATTTTGTCTCATCCTCTTACATCGCGCCCGAGATGCGCGCGCTGGACGACAAGGCGCGCGAGGCCGGTGTGGCGCTGGTGAATGAGGTCGGGCTTGATCCGGGTATTGACCATCTGATGGCGCATGCCCTGATCGCCGACTATCGCGCCTCGGACGCGTTTGATGCGAACAACCACCTGAGCTTTATCTCGTATTGCGGCGGCATTCCGAAAAACGCCAACCCGTTCCGGTACAAGTTCAGCTGGTCGCCTTTGGGTGTGCTCAAGGCCCTGCGTTCGCCGTCGAAATCGATCCGTGATTATGCACCGCTGGACGTCGCCCGCCCGTGGGACGCGATCAGCAGCTATATCGCCCCGCTGCCCACACCGGAAAGCTTCGAGGTCTATCCGAACCGCGACTCTCTGCCTTTCATGGAAGAATATCAGTTCGAGGATCACTGGACCGTCAAGGAATTCGTCCGCGGCACCTTGCGCCTGAATGGCTGGGCCGATGCGTGGTCGGACGTATTCAGCGAGATTGAAACCGTGTCCGGACCCGAGGGCGACGCGCGCCTGAAGGAAATGTCGGACCAGTTCTGGGACGAAAACGCCTATGACGAAGGGGAACCGGACCGCGTGGTTCTGTGCGTGGGACTGAAGGCCGAGAAAGACGGCGCACCCGTCTGGCACAAAACTTATGTCATGGACGCGTGGGGCGACGCGCGCGGGACGGCAATGGCGCGACTGGTATCTATCCCGGTCTCGCTGGCAGTTGAAGCGGTCCTAAACCGTGCGATCGCCGTCGGTGTCCATGCAGCACCCAGCGATCCAAAACTGGTGCAGGGCTGGATGGCCGAGATCGACAAGCTGGCGCAGCATTTGCAGGTCGTCGATCACACCGCCTAAATTCACATCAAAAAAGCCACTCCTGTATGTCGGAGTGGCTTTTATCTTCGTCTCTGTCGCCGGTATCAAACCTGGCTATCGCCACAGCTTCAGATGAACCGTTGGATCGTATCGTCAAGATCGCTGCGGTTTATGCCCAGCTCTGACAATTCCTGATCGGAAAAGCTGTTCAAATACTGTGCGGCCCGCACGATATCGGCGCTGATCGCACGTAGTTGCATGGCGCGGTCGAACAATTGCAGGGCACTGGTCGTGGGCGTCAATTGCTTGCTTGGCGGGATGACATCAAACATTGGTACTACCTCATAACTGGTTACGCGGGTGCTATCTCCGGCACCTGATTACTGCCGATAAGGCGCGCCGTGATAAACGCTTTGATAGGCGCGTTGCTTGATTTCAGCCCGAGGGACGCCGATGTCGCTCAATTGGCGATCGTTCAACGCCTCCAGGTCGTGGACTGTGTTGGCGAAAATCCTGCGGCGGAAATGCTCGGTTCGGGCCTCTGCATAATCCGCAAACAGCGTGGAAAAAACGTTGCCGTTCGGGGTTATTGTCTGTGTCGCTTCCATGGTCTTCTCCTCCTGAATTTGGATTGCGGTTGTGGTCACAATTCAAATAAAGGAACCGGTTCTTAAGGAGAGGACACCGAAGCATTAAGCTCTGTTAACAAAGCTTGCCTGGCGTGATCTTTGCTGGAGGTATTCGGCTTGGAGGATTTTGGCCCAAGATGATCAAAGGGCTGTAGGATGCCGGATACGCGGTATTCAGGCATCTCTTGGTAGTTTCGCGAGGCATGGTGCAAAGCACGGGCCGCTACCATCGCAGCGGCCCGTGGAAATTTTAGACTTCGTCCGGGTTTGGAACGATCAGCGTCGGGATTTTTGATCGACGCAAGACACGTTTTGCCACTGTCCCAAGGAAAGTGTGCGAAAAACCGTGGTCATGCGCGCCGAGCACGATCAGATCGCACCCCATCTCGACCGAGCGGCGCAGGATCACCTCGGCCGGGTGCCCGTCGGTGACCTCGATCGAGGACACCTGTTCACGGATCTTCGCGTCATCGCCTTCGAACTGTGCCCAGAACTTGGCTTGCCGTTCGGCCAGCACCTTGCGCACCATTTCATGGCGACGCTGGGCCGCGGTTTTACGCGTCTCTTCGTTCAGGATGAACATGTCCATCGTGATCTTCGCGTCGTCCGACAGGGGCTCGTTCACGTGCAGGACGTGAATTTCCGCCCCTGTTGCCATGGCAATGCTGGCCGCATTGCGCATGGCGTGACCCGAGTTCTCCGACAAGTCGGTCGCGAACAGGATATTTGTCACCATTTGTTTCATAACATTATCCTTTCAGGTCAGTAGCCCAACAGCCTGGGCAGCCATAGCGACAGCTCAGGGAAGAACGCAATGATGAAGATCGCGATGGTATTGGCCGCCGCAAAGGGCAATGCGCGCAACGAGATCTGCTCGATCGTGATATTCGAAATACCCGATGCGATGAACAGGTTCTCACCCAGTGGCGGTGTCTGGAAACCGATACCCAGCGTACAGACCATCACCACACCAAAGTGGATCGGGTCGATGCCAACCGAATAGGCCACCGGCAGCATCACCGGAACCAGGATCAGGATCGTGGCCAGCGTCTCCATGAACATGCCGACGAACAGCAGGAAGAAGATGATCAGCGCCCAAATCACATAGAGGTTGTCGGTAAAACTGAGCATCGAGTCCGCGATGATCGCAGGGATCTGGTTTTCCACCAGAAGGCGGCCGAACACGGTTGCGGTGAACAGGATCAGCAGAACACGCCCCGTCAGCCAGGTTGTGGCTTCAAGCGACTGGAACAGCGACTGCCAAGTAAGTTCACGGTAGATGACGACGCCAACGACCAGGGTATAGAAGATCGCGACAATCGCAGCTTCGGTCGGGGTGAAGAAGCCGGTATAGATACCGCCCAGGATCACCAGTGGGGCCATCAGCGACCAGAACCCACGGTACATTTCGCAAGCCACGTGACGCATCGACCAGCCTTCGGCAACGCCTTTGTAGCCGCGCTTTTTCGACATGAAGTAGTTCAGGATCAGCAAGCTGGTGGCGATCAGGAAGGCCGGAACGAAACCCGCGATGAACAGTTTCGAGATCGAAACCGACTGAAAGGTCCCGAATTTCTCGACCGCTTCAACAGGCGGCGCCATACCGAGCGCGGCAATGCCGAAGATCACCATCGGGATGGAGGGAGGAATAATAATCCCGAGGCCGCCAGAAGAAGCGGTAATAGCAGAGGCATAGCCGCGCTCATAGCCACGGTCGATCATTGCTGGGATCATCAGCATCCCCACGGCCGCGGTTGTTGCCGGGCCCGAGCCCGAAATGGCGCCAAAGAACAGACAGGCCATAACCGTTGCAGCCGAAATACCGCCGGTGAATGGACCAGCCAGACTTTCCGCAACATTGATTAGGCGTTTTGAGATACCGGCGGCCTCCATAAGAGCCCCCGCCAGAATAAATGCAGGCAGCGCCATCAGTGGGAACGCACCCACCGAGGTAAATGCAATCTGCACGAACTTGATTGGGTTTTCGCCCAGGTAAAGGAACGAGAACAGCGATGCCACACCCAGCGCAACCGTGATCGGAGCGCCGATGAGCAGCAGTAGAAGAAACGATCCAAATAGGATTGTGACGATTTCGGATTCCATGGTTTTTCCTCCCTGCCTCAGTCGTGCTTGGCTGCTTCGGTGGCAGCTTTGATTTCATCAAGGTCGATCTGGTCAGGATCATGGATGTCTTCACCTTTGATCAGGCGGCGATAGTTCACCTGAATGATGCGCACGGTCATCAACGCAAAGGCCAGAGGCAGAACCATGTAGACATACTTCATCTCGATACCCAGGGTCTGGGATTTCCAGAACTTGTTCATCTTGTTGAAGACAAAGTCCGTCGCCAGATACAGGAAGTAGACGTTGAAAAAGAGCCAGAAGAGATCGGCAAAAGCCTCAATATACTTGATGTAGCGTTCGGGCAGGAACTTGAACTGGAAGGTCACCCGGTTATGCGCGCCTTTCAATGCCGCATAGCTGGCGCCAAAGTAGACAAACCAGACGAACATGTAGACTGACAGTTCTTCGATCCAACTGACCGAAAAGCCGAAGACTTCACGCGCTATGATCTGTGCAAACAGCAGACAGACGAAGCCGGATAACAGGATCCGGCAGATGATACTTTCGATATTGTCCAGAAATTTCCAGAACATTTCGGAATTCCCTCCTCCCTGAGATGAAAAGAGCGCCGAAGCGCTCTTTTCCTTTTCGCTCTTTGGCGATTATTGCTGGACGGGCTCGCGACCGATGGCCTCAAGGACCGTGTTCAGTTTTTCGACACCACCGATGGATTCGTAGAACTGCGGCCATACGGCACCGGTTGCCAGTTCGATGAACTCGGCTTCATCGTTCTCAGGATCGATGATTGCCATGCCTTTTTCGGTCAGCTCTTCTTTGATCGCAGCTTCAGAGTCACGCAGGAACTGCGCGGAAATCTGAGTTGCTTCCTGACCGGCTTCCAGAATGATCTTCTGATCTTCTTCGCTCAGACCCTGGAAAACAGATTCCGAAACGATCAGCGGTTCGATCGAGAAGATGTAACGCAGGTTGGTCACGTGGTTCTGGACCTCGTAGAACTTCATTGCGTTGATCGTCAGGTAAGGGTTGTCCTGACCGTCGACGACTTTGGTTTGCAGACCGGTGAAGGTCTCGGACCATGCCATCGGAGTCGGGTTGATGCCCCAGGACTTGTACGTTTCGATCATGATCTCGTTCTTGGGAACGCGGATGATCAGGTCCTGCAGGTCAGCAACCGAGCTGACGGGCTTTTTCGAGTTGGTCAGGCGGCGGAAACCTGTGTAGGTCCAGCCGATGATGCGCACACCTGCGTCACGAATGGTGTTTTCCACCAGTTCCTGACCGATCGGGCCTTGGGTCAGCTTTTCAGCATCTTCCAGGGACAGGATCACATAAGGCAGAGTGAACACACCAACCGAAGGCGAGAACGGCGTGATGTTGTTGATCGCCAGCAGCGACATGTCCAGCGTGCCGATTGCGGCCTCGTTGACGGTGTCCTGCTCGGAACCCAGCTGACCGTTCAGAAACAGTGTAGCTGTGTGTTCGCCACCCGATTTTTCTTCGAGTGCCTTAACGAAAGCCAATCCGAGGGCTTCTTGTGCGCTGCCCGCACTATCGCCAACAGCGATCTTAAAGTTTTTCGCGTCGGCTGCGCCCGCTACCATCAGGGCTGCGACCGAAACGGCAGCAGTCATGGTGCCAAGCTTTTTGATGAATGACATAGATGTCCTCCCAGTTTTATCATGTTTCGAGGTGCGCGCTGACCTGGGGAGAGATGGCCAGTCCGATTCTGCCTCGGCTTTTTCAGAGTAGCTTGTGAAATGTGTTTCTATGTTGCCTTTCTTTGCGCGATAGGTTTCATATATATCAAACCTTACGAATTGGGAGCAAAATGGTTGCCTCACGCATCGGCGACAGCGACATCCGATTGCTGCGCGTTTTCAAGACGGTTGTGGAAAGTGGTGGACTGTCTGCAGCCGAAGTTGAGCTGAATATCGGCAAATCGACGATTTCCAAACATATTACCGACCTGGAACTGCGATTGGGCTTAAAACTGTGCACACGCGGGCCTGCGGGGTTTGCCTTAACAGAAGACGGCGCAAAAGTGCTGCAGGCAGCAGATCACCTGCTTGTGTCCGTGTCGCAATTTCGAAACGAGGTCAGCGAGATCAAGGAACAGTTGGGGGGAACGATCCGCATTTCGCTGTTTGATCAATGTGCATCAAACCCGGATTCCCGGCTTGCCCGCGCCATTCATCGGTTCAACGAAGCCGCCCCCTCGGTTCAGATCGAATTGTCTCTTGAGCCGCCAAACGTGATCGAAACCATGGTTATCAGCGGTCAGCTCGACATCGGAATTATTGCGCTGCATCGCCCTTCGACAAGTCTGAACTATGCGCCGTTATATGGCGAGAACATGTTCCTGTATTGCGGCCGGGAACACCCCCTGTTCGAAATACCGGACCGGGAACTCAGGACCAGTGACCTACTCAGGTACAATTATGTTGGGCTCAGCGTGAACTCTCCGAACCTCATTGTCGGTCAGCAACTGGGCTTTCAACGTTCAGCAAAAGTTCAAAGCGAGCAGGCGCTGGCCATACTTATCCTGTCGGGGCGATACATAGGTTATTTGCCTGATCATCTTGCGCAGGATTTTGTGGACCAGGAAAAAATGCGGATGGTGTTGCCAGGCGAAACGCAATATCGAACCCGGTTTGCTGCAGTGACCAGAAAGCAACCTGAACCGACGCGGGTGACCAAACTGTTTCTGGAAGTATTGCAGAGCGAACATTCGAAACCCTGACAACTTCTCGGTCGACACAATGCATGCCGGTTGTGGTCGAAGCGAAGCTTTTCACTTCCTATCAGCACTGAAACGCAAGGTTGGGGTCGCGTTTTTTGTACCGCCAAATACTTGTGACTTTCCGCCACATCACTAGCGTTCGCCTTCCTCTCACTTACATGTGCGGCATCAAAATGAGGCGGACACATGATAGACGACGACCCCCAACCCGCAGGGTATTATAACACGCACGACATATGGACCTTGGACCCCACGCCTGCGGACCAGTTGGTCTATGACGCCTTTGCCTCGGGCGTTGTCGATCTTTTGCAGGTGTTGGATGACAACAAGACGATGATGTCACGGGACGTTTACGCAAGATTTTTCGCCTCGCTATTGGATCTTTCCCGTACTTTGGGAGAATACGAAGACGGCTGGAAGCCGGACTAAGCGACGTTTTCCCAAAACCCAGTGTTCCAAAGCACCGTATGAGGCGGCGGATCAAGCACCGCCTCGTGCCTGAAGACCAATTAGCTTGCGGTTGCGTTCCCAAGTGTATTCAGCAGAGTGTTCAGATTGTGCTGGAACATCGCAAGGTAGCTGGTGGCAGGGCTACCCCGTTCCGACAAGGCGTCCGAGAACAGCCGTCCACCAATCACGATTCCGGTTTCATCCGAGATCTGCTGAATCAAAGTGGGGCTTGTGATGTTTTCAACAAACAACGCGGCAGCACCATCCGCCTTCAGTTGGTCAATCAGAACAGCAAGATCCTTGGCTGATGGCTCTGCTTCGGTGTCGATGCCAACCGGCGCAAGGAAAGTCAGGCCGTAGGCGTCTGCCAAATATCCAAATGCGTCATGTGCGGTCACAACCGTGCGGCGATTGGCGGGCAGACCTGCCAGCTTTGCCTTGGTTTCTACATCCAGCGCCTCAAGCTGCGCGATATAGACCGCGGCATTGGCAGCGATTTCTTCGGCGTGCTCGGGCATCGCCTCTGTCATCACGTCGGCGACATTGGTCACGTAAATCATGCCATTCGACAGCGAATTCCAGGCGTGGGGGTCGATTTTGCCCTCGACTGTGACAGGCGTGATGCCGTCGGTGGCAACGTGCACGGTTGCGTCAGTGCCCGATTCAGCGATTAGGGTATCGGACCATGTCTCAAAGCCCAGACCGTTGACAAAGATGATATCCGCCCGGGCAACGGCCTTCGCATCTGCAACCGAAGGCTGATACACATGCGCATCCGCATCCGGGCCCACGATTGTCGTAACCGTGGCCAGATCGCCCACGACCTCTTCGACCATGTCGCCGAGGATCGAAAAGCTAGCGACGATCTTGACGTTGTCTTCTGCCGCAACGGCCGGCAATGCAGCCAAAGCAAACGACACAGAGGCAATGCCGGCGTAGAGTGACTTTACAAGAGTCATTGTGCTCTCTCTTCTTGTTGAATTTGGGCAATGGGGATGTCTTTGGAAACAGACGGTTTGCGCATCCGTCTGCCAAAACCAAGGGGACCGAAAATAGCCGAGAACAGAAAGAACCCACCGGCAACCAAAACGATCGCCGGGCCGGACGGCGTGTCCGGGAACAAGTAGGACAGGGTCAGGCCGATCCAGCAACTGGACAAGGCAAACACAAAGCCCAGGACCAGTTGCCCGGTGATCGTACTGGCCCAATAGCGCGCCGCAGTTGCGGGCAGGATCATCAAGCCAACGGCCATCAACGTTCCCAGTGTTTTGAACGCGGCCAGCAGGTTCAGAACCAACAGCAGCATAAAACCCTGATCTACCAACCACGGTCGGCGCGTCTGCGTTTCGAAGAAAACCGGATCACAGGTGCTGACAATCAGCGGACGAAGCAGAACGGCGAATGCCAACAATGTTACCGTCGCCACCCCTCCGACAAGGATCATCGACGCGTCGTCGATCCCAAGGATTGATCCGAACAGGAAGCTTTTTAATGGGACTGCGGACCCTGCTGCAGACAGAATAAAGATACCCACCGCCAGTGCGATCAGATACAGCGAGGCAAGGCTGGCATCGCTGCGCAGGATCGTCCGGCGTGCGAGAAAGGCGGTCAAAATGGCGACGCCAACACCCGCGATAAGCCCTCCGACCAGCAGTGACATGACTGACAAGCCCGCCGTGACAAAGCCGATGACGATGCCCGGGGTAATCGCGTGGGCCATGGCCTCACCAGCCAGCGATAGGCGACGCAGAACAAGAAATGCCCCCACCGGCGCGACCGAAGCCGACAAAACCGTGGTTGCCACAAAAGCGCGACGCATGAAGGCAAAGCTCCACATTTCGACGATCAGGTCATACATTGGCGTGCTCCGCTGTTGAATGGGTGCCACGGAACATCCAGGACGCCTGACTTTCCGAGAGGTATCCTTGTGCAACCAGCCGGTCTGGTGTCAGAACGTCATTCACCGGTCCATGGGTCGCCTCTTGCCCGCCCAAAAGCAGCGCGTGGCTGCAATAGTCCAGTACCGAGGAAAGATCGTGCACCACCAAAACCACCGCGCGCCCCTCATCGCGCCATCGGCGTATAATCGACAGCAGATGCGCCTCAGTACTTTGGTCGACGGCGGCAAACGGTTCATCCAGCAGGATCAGCGGCGCGTCCTGCATGATAACCCGTGCGAACAGCGCGCGCTGCAGTTGCCCGCCCGATAGCATATGCAGAGGCCGGTCAGCGATATCCAGTACCCCGGCCTCATCCAGCGCGGCGGCCATCCGGTCACGTGCCGCGGCGTCCAGCCCGGTACGATAACCAAACCCGCGCCAAGCACCCATCGCGGCAAGATCCCTCACACGGATGGGAAATCGGCGGTCGAACTCGGTCATCTGCGCCAGGTACCCGATGTCACCAGGACGGCCCTGCGGCCAAGTCAAACTGCCCGAAAGCGGATCCATCAAGCCCAGCAGCATCTTTACAAATGTGCTCTTGCCCGACCCGTTCGCACCAAGAACGGCCAGGGTTGTCCCGGACGCGATATCCATGGAGAGGCGGTGAAACAATGTCAGGTCGCGGTAGCCCAACGTCAGATCTCGGATTTGTAAAACGGCCGACATCAAATCACCGCGTAAATCGCGAGCCACAAGATCGCCGACAGCGCCAGAGCCCCCGTGACCAGCACCGGAACACTAAATTCCGTCAAGCACTTACCCCTTTGGGTGTCAGCTTTTTGCAATGACAACGGCAACGCCTCCTGTGTTCGGACAGGGGCAAAGCGAGCGCAAGTTCGTGCACGGTACGGACCGCTTGAAACATTGTCATCTCCCTCTGGGACACCCCGCCCAGGTTCATAAATTTCGGATGGCAGGTCTCCTGACTTGCGGGTCAAAGCTATCCCGATCCTTCCCAGGCTATTGCCCAGTGGACGATCTCGGGTCGCTCGCCGCCTACAGTTGCGGGGGCAGTCACGGAATTGGTCTTTTCACAGAACCGCACCGTATTCCCTTTTATCCCTGACCGCAGAATACAGTCGGGAACCATCACGTGGACCAAATACGAATTGATTTGATTCGACAAGAGCGCGAACCAATCGGTGATGGCAATTTGTACCAGGCTCCAATCAGCCAAAAAAATTCTACGATAAGGGTGCTAGCAATGGCAGTGACTTCGCGGGGCTCACTCAGAAGTTTTCAGCCTGGGTCTTGCAACGACCGGAACGCATAAACCTGCCAATACTTTGTTCGATTGGCTGCGGCGGCTCAAAGTTCCTCGACACACTCTTGACGACAGATGCGCTTCGAAAGCTCACAGGCCCGAGCACAAAATACAAGAGTGGGTTTTGATTAAATGCTGTAACGGAAAGAAATTGATGGCCTTCGCAGCATTGCAGTTTTACCAGTGGTTCTTTTTCATTCCGGCATAAGCCTGTTCAGTGGAGGTTTTTTAGGCGTAGACGTTTTCTTCGTTATCAGCGGATATCTAATAACCTCTATTATCCTTGATGATCTTGGAAAAAATAGCTTCTTTCTTTTGAAGTTCTACGAGCGTCGGGCCCGACGGATCTTGCCTGCCCTGAGTGTCGTCGTACTGGTGTGTATTCCTATCGCTTGGTTTACCATGCTGCCCGATCCACTGGAAAACTTCGGCCAGAGTGTCGTGGCCACGATGTTCTCTCTGAATAATGTTCTTCTCACGCTAACAAGTGGATACTGGGACCTCGCGTCCGAGTTCAAACCTCTGGTTCACGCATGGAGCCTGGCAGTTGAAGAACAGTTTTACATAGTTTTTCCGCTTTTGCTTATGGCCCTGTACCCGGTACTTAAACACAGAACGGATCTGCTGGTTTGGGCTATCATCGGGTCCAGTTTCCTGGCGAGCGTACTGTTGGTTCAAACCCACCCGGAGAGCACATTTTATCTTCTGCATACACGCGCCTGGGAACTCGGATTCGGTGCATTGGGGGCCTGTTGGGAAAATAGGCGCAAGGTTAGAGCGAGCAACAGTCTTTCGCTACTTGGCCTTATTGCGGTGATTGCATCTATGGTGATCTTTGACGGGACCATGCAACACCCGTCATACCTGACAGCCGTTCCGGTCGTCGGGTCTTTGCTCGTTCTCCTCTATGCAAAGGAAGGCACTTTTGTCGCCAAACTGCCGAGCATCAGAATTCTGGTTGGCATTGGCCTGATCAGCTACAGCCTGTATCTCTGGCACCAACCAATTTTCGCATTTGCGCGCATTGCTAGCTTTGAAGAACCCAGCCCGTATTTTCTTGCCAGCTTGATACCATTTGCATTCCTTTTGCCCTATCTGACCTGGCGTTTTGTCGAACAACCGTTCCGCAACAAAAACGCGATCTCTCTTTCACGCCTTGTTGTTTCGTGCACCGCAGTGACCGCAACGCTGTGTGCTGTTGGGCTTTCGCTGTATCTCGGACAAGGCTTCCCTACACGCGTTTTCGACACGGATCGAGAGGTCGCAGCGGGGATGCACATTGGGTATAATCACCGCATCAGCCAGTACGACGCAGAAAAGTTTGATACGAACAGCGGCATCAACATTTTGATTGTCGGGAACAGTCAGGCCCGTGATTTTGCGAATATTCTCATTGAGATGGGCATAATGAAGGATGCAAATCTAATTTATCGCGACGCACTCAATGTTTGCGAGCCCAGGCTTTGGGACGATGACACAAAATCTTTGATACAAAATGCTGACGCGACTTTCTTGCCAATCGTCAACCTTTCCGGCGCTTGCAAACTCTTTCTTGAAAACGGGCTTGCCGCGCAACACAATATCGTCTTCGTCGGCCCCAAACACTTTGGTTATAGTCTCAATGCATTCACCTTACTGCCCAGGTATGGTCGGCCAAACTATACGACTAAGGTATTCGAAGAAATAGTTGAGGCAAACAGGCAGAATGCGTCGGTCATACCGGCTGGTTTGTATGTCGATATCATCAGCTACGCGACCACAAATGGGAATCAGATCCATGTTTTCGATCAAAATGGAGACATTATTTCTGCGGACCGAGTGCATATTACCCAAGCCGGAGCCCAATTCTTTGCTTTATTGATGAAAGACCATCCAGCGTTTGAGATCTTTTTCTAACGCTGGGTCTGCGCATGTTCTGTCCTGATCAAAAGAAACAGATATGTGCGGCTTTAAAGTCTAAAAGGAGAGCGATGGCCTTCTTCCAAATCGAGTTGCCGGGCGGTGCCATTTCCCCAGCCTCCCGACAATAGTCTCGATCCGAGTACCCCCGGCGTTTGCGGTCATCCGAAGTTTAGATCAGGGAAATGCGCACCGGATGTAACAGTACTTCCGTCACGACGGCGGCCCGGCCCCAAAGCAAATGCTGCCCCACCGGAGGCACTTAGGGAGCAAAAGCCCCCACATTCTTCTCCCAAACATCGCCAAACAACCCAGCGGCAGGGCATTGCGTCCTTGAATTTGGCTCTGTGTCCCTAAACGTCACCAGCAAAACCGCCCCTTGACCTGACCGACCGGGTAGCAAGTCAAATCTGGCGATTTGAGATGCGATTGGGCTCTAAGCAACTCCGCAACCGCTTCGAGATGTGAAACTGGCAGGACATGCACGACATCATCGGAGTCGCGTTTACAGACGCGTTGGGCCGCATTCGTTACTTTATACCTACATCCCGCTTTGGGTTTGAGCGGTTCAAGGACAGCCATGCACTGTGAAAAATTCTGGACAATTCGCGTTTCAAATCCCTTTCGGAGGTATACCCACACTCACAACTGTATCCTGTTGCTTCCACAATGCTTCCAGTCAGTTTGGACCTAACGCAAAAAGCCTCGCGTTATGCGAGGCTAAGTATTTGATATCCGACCTTAAAGTTTGGTTGCGGGAGCAGGATACCAACGATGTTTGCAGTCTCTGCTCTTCAGTACCGCATAGGCGCAATTCACATTCTTGCTCAGGTTCTTCTTAGTCGCGTGATATGTGTCGAGACTGTTGCACTTATGCACTATCGTCCGCTTCGCGCTGGCAAACGGACATCCGACAGAAACAGTCAGATGACCGCTTCGAGCCCGAATCGGACGTATTTTCGTGCCTCCAAAAATGTTATTTTGGAACAAAGGGACAAACTGTCTAAGTCACAAGACAGTGTTGATCGAAGTTAAAGCCTAAACTCGACTAAAGGCTTCCTCGATACTCAGGAGTCGCACGGTCAAAAACAAAGCCGCCCACAAAGTGAACGGCCTTGAAGCATTGGCACAGGTCAATTGGTCAGAGAAGCATTGCACTCACGCGCCGCTTCAATCGCCTTCTTGGTACCAGCAAGGCTTATGTCGAAAGCAAAATTGGACTCCGGCATTACAATCATCGTTTCGCGTTCCATCACGTCTGTGACGAAGTCAGGATTGTTAGCAAGGAGATAACCGCCCTTGTACCCGTCTGCCAAGTTGGGTGGAGCTGCTTTCGTATCGCCATAGTACAATTTGTTGTCCATGAGCAGCTCAACTTTATCATCCTTAAATTCGATGTCCGCCTTTGTAAAAACACCCATGTAGCCGAAGTCTTTGTCTGGGGTCAGACCCATTTGAACAACGTTGGTATTCTCATCTACCCGTTCGATCAGGCAAGTATTTCGGCTCTTATCCACAAAAATATTCCAGCCGGATTCCTCGCCGTAGTTTACGAACTCTGCGTTGTCTTTTGGCAGAATGTTTTTGTCCTTGGCGTGTCCTACGGTTGCTCCGCATGCAAGAACAGCAGCGGCAACAAGCATCATGGCTGTCATTTTCATAGGAACACTCCCATTAAAATATCGCATAGTGAAGATATGAGAATAAACCGTTAACGCGAGTCTTCAAACCAAAAAAATGGCTGCGTCTTTTCCAAAGGCTTGAAAAGCGTTTGATAGAGCGACCACCTTATGCAACAGGACCGAACCAGATCTAGAAGGTCCGGTCGGTCGCTCTGCCAACGGAAACTCATTACAACCCAATCCCCAAGAAAACCTGCATCGTTCGGAGGGAAACCGAGTGAACAACGCGGGCAGTAGTTTAGGGGTGTTGTTTTTACGGTACTGACCGAAAGATGGATCAATGTGCCCCGCGTCACCTTTATCTGGGATGATAGGCGACGCGGGGATTTAGTCTGGTCATGGGACTGGCCAGACTATCTCGAATGTGTGGTTCATCGTGGGTCTAAGCTGAGTTGGCATGAACACTAGATCTGTACACTATTGTTCAAATTCGAAACCCTACGATTGCAAGGCGCGACTACAATTCTGACGCGTACCTGTATGCATATATGTACATGCACGTTTAAATCACGCGAGAGCAAACTTCTTGGCGCGCGTAAAATTATTTGAATTGTTGCTTTTTAGATTCAAGTATTCGAATGCGTAGCAAATTTGTATTACCTCTGTTGCTCGCGCATTCGCCAGACTTGTCTGGTTGCCTCCTGGAGACGCAAGTGAGTGGTGTCGCCAGGAGGCCATTATTTTCGGTTTAATGGGTCTAATAGACAAAGCCTTAAATTCGACGTGCACAGCAAATCTATGACCCCTCCACGCAAACTTTAGTTTCGTTCGCAAAACCGTGGTTCCTCCATTTTGAGAGGTTCTCTATATCGACAGCGGCCCAAAGATCTGTGGTGTTCGTCACAGTGAAATATTCAAATATAAACATAAATCTGGATTTGTTGCGTCTGAGTGTGCTCTCTTCGACCGTTAAAGAAGTAGGGGACAGATAGATGAGACGAGCACTGAGAACGTTGACGATCTGGTCATTCATTTGGTTCACGGCATTAGCGAGCGCTTTTCCTGCCGGCGCGCAAGAGACTGAGGCGGACCAAGAGGCTGTGGAAGTCGAGAATGACAATCTTATAAATGCAGTCGTAGATGAGATGATTGTTGCCGACGATCTCGAGATCCTACTTGTTCCCTTAACCGCGGAAGAGCTTTCCCAGATCGCTGGTACTTGGCAGAGTTATGTGCGCTCGCGGCTCGAAGAAGTCGCGCAGGTAAACTTGCAACTTCGGTCGGCGAGCGGAACTCGGGAAGACAGCTTGCGATCTCAGTTGTCCTCCTTGAACGACACTGGATCAGACATTCTCAACAACTATCGCCTGGTGCTCGACGCATGGACCCTGAAAGGCGCAAAGGCGGAAGAACTAGAACCCCATACTGACTATATTCTCGCATTGAAAACAGGAGCCCTAAAAACAACCGATCTTCAAACACTTTTTCAGAACGCTTGGGCGTGGTTGTTCTCGTGGGATGGGGGCGTTGGCCTGCTGATGGCTGGTTTGGGCGTTTTATTGGCAGTTTGGGCCATGATGTTCATTGCTCGAATGGTGCGTCGGGTCACTGAACGGGGTCTGAATAAAATTCCAACTATCTCCAGAATGCTGAAACGCTTCATTGCCACCGCCGTGTACTGGGCCGTTTTCGTCCTTGGTATACTCGTCGTTTTAGCTTTGTTCGGAGTTAACGTTACACCGCTTTTTGCCGTGCTCGGCGGTTTGTCGTTCATCCTAGGTTTTGCATTGCAGGAAACGCTGGGAAACCTCGCAAGCGGTCTGATGATCATGGTTCTCAAGCCATTCGACACTGGCGACTATATCCAAGTAGGCGGCTCTTCTGGGTTTGTGGATGAGATGTCGGTGGTTTCAACCAAGATCAGAACATTCGACAACCAGATTATTATAGTTCCCAACAGCAAGATTTGGGGGGATGTCATTACCAACGTAAGCGCATCCGAAGAACGTCGGGTCGATCTGGTCTTTGGTATCGCCTATTCGGACAACGCTGCCCAAGCAATTGAAGTGCTCAAAGACTTAGTTGCGCGTCACCAGCTTTGTCTGAAGACACCAGAACCAGAAATTTTCGTGGGTGAGTTGGGAGACAACTCCGTCAACATCTTTTGCCGTCCATGGTCCAAGTCAGATGACTATTGGACCGTCTATTGGGACCTAACCGGTCAAGCAAAAGAGAGGTTTGATGAAGAAGGTATATCTATACCATTCCCGCAACGCGATGTGCACATAATCCCCGCAGAAGGAGCAAAATAATGAGGGCTCTTACACTTTGGTTACTGCCACTTCTATTCGTCTGCGGTGTCGCGTTTGCTCAGTCTGAAGAAATCCTCGCACCAACTGAAGAGAGAGATGATCCCGAGTTTATTGCGCCGGTAATAGTGGATGGTGAAGAATTGTTCTTGGTACGCGGGTCGAGTGCGTTGCCCGCAACCGAACGAGCGAGAAAGATTGAGGAGCGGATCGCTCAAGTCGCCGATGCATCCACGAAAGCTTCAGTTCAGCTTGAGATTTCGGACGCCGAATTTGGGAAAATGATACGCGTTGACGGGCAGATGGTTACGATAACCACCCAAGCTGATGCTGAGCACGAACAAATGGCTATTGAAGTTCTGGCTGGGCTTCAAGCTGAGGCGATTGAGCTTGCAATTCTTCAATACCGAGATGCTAGGTCCAATGAAGGCAGAGTAGATAGTGCGATGGCTGCATTTGCTTGGACGGCAGTCTTTGCCCTCGTTTCGTATGCGTTTTTTGCGAAGCGACGGAAGCTATTGGACTACATCAGAAACAACTTGGAAAAGAGAGCTGAAGGCGTCGAGGAAGCCACCAAATCAATCTTGAGAAGCCGGGCAATCGCGTCGATTATAGTCTATTCGATCCACATATTGATGTGGGTCCTGTTTCTGTTCTTTTTCTACTACTACCTTTCATTGGTGCTACTCTCCTTTGCTGAAACACAGGGCATAGCCCAGATCCTCTTGAAGTACGTCAGCGAGCCGCTCGTAACTGTCGTTTTGGCAATTGTTGGATACGTCCCGAACCTGATCATGCTCGCAATCATCGCAGCTGTGACACGGTTGGCAATTCGCGGCCTCGACTTGTTCTTTGAAAACCTTGAAAATGGTGCTTTCGAACTCAAAGACTTTGAAGATCATTGGATCGCTCCAACCAAGATGTTGTTCAGAGCTTTGGTCATCGTCATCGCGCTGGTGTTTGCCTACCCGTATATCCCTGGTTCCAATTCCCGAGCCTTTCAGGGCTTGACGATTTTGGCGGGTATCATGGTTTCGCTCGGTTCGAACACGGTTGTTTCAAACATGATGGCCGGCCTTTTTGTCATCTACAGGCGCAGTACCAACGTCGGTGATCGCATTCAGGTTGGCGACAAGATTGGGGATGTAACCGAGATCAAGTTAATGGAAACACTCATTAAATCGATAAAGAACGAGATGATAAGCATTCCAAATGCACAGCTGCTCAATTCCGAGGTCGTAAATTATTCGCGCAAAGTGGATGGCCGAGGGCTGTTGGTCCACACGACAGTAGGTATCGGATACGAGGAGCCACCAAAGAAGATAAAAGCGATGCTGATAGAGGCAGCTCATCGAACTCGAGGGTTAAGAAAGGCTCCTGAACCTTTTGTGCTTTGGACGCAGCTGGCTGATTATGCAATAAATTATGAGATCAACGCATACACTTCGCGCGGATCGAGCCTGCCCAAGATTTTGTCCGATTTGCGCGAAAACATTGTCGATGTGTTTAATGAAAACGGAACACAGATCATGACACCGTCTTACATTGCAGACCCGCTGGAACCCAAAGTTTCGACAGAAGAATGGGACGGCAAGCTTGCTCATCACGTTGAATAAACCGCATTCAGCCCTAAGCGGACGTTCGCATGAACGCATTAGCCTACTGTTGCTGCGACAGGAACTGCCGGGCTTTTACCGCAACAACGTCGGATTAGGTATTTTTCAGTTCTCGGGCGTATACCAAATTGGCGAAGTGTACGCGCGTTCCTGCGTTGACGTGGGAACCTCCGCGGGAAGTTCGTCTCCGAACCGAACAGCATCGTAAATTGTCCACCTCGGTGTGGGAATTTCCAAGACTCGGGCATAGAAGAAAGCCCGTACTGAAGGATCGAACTCAGGGTCTGTCCAAACAGTGATCAGCTCTGGAGACCCTATGGAATTGGTAAACGTGCCCGTTGCAACATCCACGGTGTTCCCCACCGCTGGCAGGTTGCCGTCCGCATCGGGTTCTCGGTCTCCCGACCAAGCCACGTCATAGACCCGCTCTACAGTTTCGCCGCTGGAATTTAGCCAACCTTTCACAATCTGAACACGGTCGAGATTGCCGGAGAACGGATCTTTCAGCGCAGCAACCAAGAAGGTTGGGGCGTCCGCGCCTTCTGTCGCGTCTGCGAGGTCCCCACCCATCGGAACGCCTTTTTCATATCCTATTTCTGCGGGCAAACGAGACCTTGCATCAGCTTCCGTAAAGTCCCAACCACCAAAGAAACGGACCGCGATGCGACTACCGGTTGTCCCGTAAACCTCTTTCCGTTCCATGGCGTCGAATATGGCTTCGCGTGTGTTGTCTTCAGCCCAAACTGCTGCGTAGCCAGAGGCCGCCATTTCCCACCCGAGAATCCTCAAGGCATCGAACTCGCCAACGACATGTTGCCAACGGCCGGGTTCTGGTTCGACGCCAGAGTGTTTGCCAAAGAAATTGTCTTCTTCCGCTGTTGCCAAAGCCGTATGGCTGTCGGTAGAGCCCACCACGCCAAATTTATACGGATTAGTACCCAGCTGAGCCTCTAGTTTAAGACCGTTCTTCAAGGCCTCACGGGCATACTCGTATTGGAGCATCCAGTCTTCCTTGGGCGTTGGGCCGAGGTTGGATTTATCCCAAGTTTCATAGTCTGCGAATTCATCGTTTGGGCTTAAAAACGGGTGCGTTTCTCCGTCACCTTTGATTTGGGTGATCTCATACATCGGCTCCCACTTGGCACGCCGCTCTGCGTAATCCGCCGTCAACGGTTCACCCGTTTCAGGGTTTGTCTCAACCGGAAACATCAGGCCGTTGGAAACGTTGCCGTTGTGGGCAAGGGCCAGTACACGACCGCCAGTCTCTTGCTCATATGTTTCCATCCAGTCCCATAGCCGTTCTGGATTGAAGGTTTCCGCGGTTGTGAAGGGCAGCATTTGCCGAGCGCGAATGGCATCATCCCGGTAGATCACGTTACGATGGAGGTTGTTTCCAGCTTCGGTGGACGTCCACTCGTATCCGATGAACGCAGTGAATGTGCCGGGCGCGTTGTGATGATCCGCAGTTTGCGTGAACTCGTCCCACACGGATTGTACAAACCTGCGATCTGAAACAGCCTCGGGAAGTGCCTCGCCGGTGATGCCAGCAAAGGTTTCAATGACTTCCATAGTCGCTCCAAGTGCAACGTCTCCGCCCGCATTAAGCCGTTCGCTCCAGTCTCTGAGCGTTGCATCGCGCATCAGCGTAGAGTTTCCCGCGATGATTTCATTCATTGCACCCATGGCATCAGAATGATCGGATACAACAAGCCAGTCGAGCGGACGCGATAACTTCACACGGAGGCCATGCGATGTGGTGACTTCCTCACCACGTGCAAACCTATAGGCATCGTCGGGGTTCAGAATGACGCCAAATCCGCGCGCATCGAGCGAATTTGACGTGTGCAGGTGAGTGTCACCCCACAGAGGTCGTGTAGGAAAGTCTCGACCTGCATAAGGTGAGAAATCAGCAGGCGCGGGTTCGCGCATATCATCAACCGATATGGTCATCTCTCCGACTTGCCCGCCTTGTGCGGCCTCTTGAGCATTTGAAGAACTTGATATGAATGCTGCAGAAACTATTGCTGTCGATGTCGTCAGAAAAAACTTCATTTGAACCTCCCAGCCGCGCTGAATGCCAGCCTATGCCAACATCTGATCTGACTGTTCGTCAAGGAAAACAACGGTTTTTCTTAGATGAGCTCAGAAGATCTCAGGAGAGGCTCGACTAGCCCGGGGCCGCAGCTTCACCCTTACCTCTGGCGCTCAGCCACGGTGAAAAAGCACCGCAATGAGACGACGTTATTGACGACTGGTGACTTGGTTCGTCAGTCTTGAGCTCGTGATCTTGATTGGAGGCGATATCATGAAGTGGTTATTGCGAACATTCCTACTGTCCTTATCTCTTCTATTTTCCTCAGCTGCTTCAGCACAGGACAAACCCAACATCGTATTCATATTTCTTGATAATTTTGGCTGGGGTGAACCCGGATTCAACGGTGGGGGCATTATCCGCGGTACAGCGACTCCCGAGATGGACGCCCTGGCAGCGGAAGGATTACGACTCACGAACTTCAACGTGGAAAGCCAGTGCACGCCGTCCCGTGCAGCGACCATGACAGGACGGTACGGCGTTCGCAGTGGCAACCATACAGTCCCTCTTGGAGGTGGCGTCTACGGTCTGACTCAGTGGGAAATCACGATGGCCGAGATGCTGAAGGAGGTAGGATACAACACGACCATGTACGGCAAGTGGCATCTTGGATGAACCGAAGGGCGCTATCCAACGAATCAAGGATTCGACGAGTTTTACGGCGTTGAGACCACTGACGTTACAGTCTGGCGCACGCTTCCGGGTTTTGCCGATGCCAACATGGAAGAGCCTGTAGTGATGCAGGGTGTTGCAGGCGAGCCAGCAACCATCGCTCAAGACTACGATCTGGACTATCGCGGCGAAATAGATGGCGACCTGACGAAAAAGGCCATCGAGTTTATCGAAGCGAAGAGTGCCGAAGACGCGCCGTTTTTCATCTATCTTGCTTATACTCAGACCCACTATCCAAACATCGCGTCCGAGGAGTTCGAAGGCGCCACTGGAAACGGCGTCTGGGCCGACATTCTGCTTCAAACAGATAGCTATATCGGACGTATTGTTGATGCGATTGAGGCGGCAGGCGTTTCCGACGACACCGTGGTGATATTTACTGCTGACAACGGCCCCGAAGCTCTTCCGGTTGGGAACGCCAACGTCTCGCCAGTTCCTGCGGTACATGGTACGGCCGGGCCTTGGCGCGGTACTCTGTTCACCAGCCTCGAAGGAAGCATGCGTGTACCCTTTGCAATCAAGTGGCCGGGGAAGATCCCTGCCGGTTCTGAAAGCAACGATGTTGTCCACTCAATGGATCTCTATCCGACACTTGCGACTTTCGCAGGAGGCAAGGTGCCTGATGACAGGGCTTTTGATGGTGTCGACCAGTCAAAGTTCTTTCTTGGTGACCAACCAAACTCAAACCGAGAAGGCGTGATCGTCTACATGGGTAAGCAGATATTCGGCGTAAAATGGAAGGATTGGAAAGTTCTTTTCAAAGAGAATACGACGGCTTTTGGTGCAACGGAGTCTTACGACACACCAAGGATCTACAACCTTTTGAATGACCCACACGAGCGTGAAAGCGTACTCTTCCCGCACACATGGGCGGCCGAAAAGGCGCTGCCGCAGTTGCAGGAGCACATTGCAACCTTCGAGGAATACCCGCCAATCCCACCAGGAACGCCTGATCCGTACGAACCAACCAAAAACTGAACGGCGGCTTTGTCCGCAACTCGGCCGTAGGTCCTGTTCAAACCGATGGCCGGTTCCAGTCGCATTCTGGGCATTCGACAATGGCGCTCTGATGGCCGCGTCGACCCGGCGCGCCTCTGGGTTTGAAATCGGAACTCTGCTAAGTCGCTGAGAGAAGCGCATCGAAGGAGCACATCATGGAGATTCACCGCGCCGGGGACCGGCCCT
This sequence comes from Ruegeria sp. CDSB013, assembly GCF_059611165.1. Taxonomy (NCBI): domain Bacteria; kingdom Pseudomonadati; phylum Pseudomonadota; class Alphaproteobacteria; order Rhodobacterales; family Roseobacteraceae; genus Ruegeria; species Ruegeria sp. CDSB013. The sequence goes on from NZ_JBXWPA010000021.1 coordinate 24,430, forward strand.
CTCAATTTCCCGGCAATGAGTATTTCACCGGTACGGTTCGCTTTGATCCCGTTGTGACAGGGAATGATCCCTCGCCGGTCAAGATTCTTACGGTGACTTTTGAACCCGGCGCACGGACAGCTTGGCACACGCACCCTGCCGGTCAAACGCTGCATGTTTTGTCGGGCTTGGGCCTGGCTGGGTCTGAGGGGCAGCCAGTGCAGGTGTTGCGCCCTGGCGATACGGTGTGGTTCGCGCCAGGAGAGCGACATTGGCACGGCGCGTCGCCAGACTGTGCGATGACCCATCTGGCTGTGCAGACGTCTGTCGAGGGCAAGACTGCGGATTGGATGGAGCATGTCTCGGACGAGGATTACAGCACAGCCCGCGCAGAATGAAGCGTTTGAGCCCTACCGAGCAAGTCGCAGCATAGTAACCCTTTCTACGCCCATTCAAAAAGGGGTTAACGAATTTTTTCATCTCGTGACAGGCGCGGCCCTCGTTTCGTCCCTGAGGGGTCCGCACAGCGCGTTTTCACTCTTCTGGATTTCTGGCCCCCTCAGCCACCCATTTACCCTGCAAAATCCCCTCGCTGCAGAACGTCTCTCGCCCGTGCCATTTTCTGCGCGTTGGCCACAACCTCATGCGCTCCGTCGCGCACCGCCTCATCGAACAGAGAAGGCTCCTCGTACCCACATGCATTGCAGGCAGCCTTCTCACCCGTAACCACCGCATCCAGCGATCCGCATTCCGGGCATCGTGCCTGGACGTCATCGTTGAACATATCGCGACCTCTCCTTCCTTTACCTATTGCCAGAACCGGGTCCCCCCGCCATCATCGCTGATTGGCGCATCCGCTTGAACTCGTCTGGGGTGACAGTTCCGCTGCTGACATCGATACCTTTTGGGATCCGCGCTCTCTTGTGTCCGATCGCGCGAACGCTGCCTCTTGTGATCTCCAGACAGGTCGACCCGTAGCATGTCAGCCCGCTTGTGTTGATTTGGATGGCAGTCTGACCGTTCGCGTCAGTGACCAATGGAGCCTGTGTAGGTGGGCTGCACGCTGAAACCAGCAACGCAAACCCAAAATAGATCCATCCGTTCATACGAAATTCCCTTTTTCTCTAAAATAGGCTGGCAGCTGTTCAGTCAAATCTGTCGGGTATCAGCTTCGAGCGCATCGAAGACGCTCTTGAAATATCATCGCATGATCGCATCGAGTCCAAAGCGGACCAGCACCGAAACCCGTAATGTTCTCGCACGGACGAAAATCTCAAACGTCGGTCAATTTTACCATAGTAGCAGGCTTGCTTTTTGCGCCTCGAAACCTTTTGGCGTCGGAAAAAGCGAGCGCATCCTGGCAACAAGTTCGATCTCACCATCCAGCATCTTTCGGACAGTGTTCAACCAGTTATTGAAGGTTTCAGATTCCCAATGATCTTGGACCGCGGCTTCGTTTCTGAACACTTCGTAGAAATAGAAACGATTTGGGTTTGTCTCATCCACCATAATATGAAACTGGAAAACATCGGGTTCTTCACTGACAACATTTTGCGCTTGGAAGATGCTGGCGTCCAAAAATGGCTGCCGATACTCAGGTTTTACGTTGATCACGAAGAACCCACCAAACATTGCATCGTCCATATTTGTCTCCCTCATTGACCTAAAAGCGGCGAAGGTCGCAAAACACACCTGTCCTGCTGGATAGCGTTAACCTACAGCACTGCGATACCCACGAACCTAAGCGGGTATCCTTTCTTTATCTGCTTCACCCCATCCTAGCGCGCGTGCAAGTTCGTGTGACATTGTGGTAAGTGTATGGCCAATCTTTTCTCGCTTCGAAGGTGTAAACACCCGAAGAGACGCCGTAGCGCCGATTGAAAGCGTCGCACCAACACCTGTCTTGGTCAGCGTTGTTGCGACAGAACTGATCCCGTGCTCGAGCTCTTCAACACATACGGCATACCCTTTGGCTCGAATGACATCGAGTTCCGCGGCCAGATCCTTAGGGTCTGTAATCGTCCGATCTGTGTACCGCTTAAGCTGCCCATCCAATCGGTCTTGAGACAGCAGCTCAGGCGACACGGCGGCGATTGCCTTGGCGCAAGAGCAAGCGTGCATTGGTCGTTTGCCCATACCTGGATGAAGAAAAGACACGCCCGTCTGCGGTGTCTCCACATGAATAATCTCAACCCAATGGCCCCGTAGCCGAGACAAGAAAAACGCAGCGCCATAGTCATTAGCGGCGCCAGAGAGGACAGGCGCAATCACCTGCAAAAGAGCGGGATCAGAGTGATCGCTCAACGTGATACGCTTTAGCCTAATCCCAATCGCGAACTCACCGCGGGTTGGTGATTCAAGTAGGCCGGACAAAACAAGGTCTTGAACCAGCCTGTAGGCCGTCGGTTTAGGTATATCGGACTGGGCACAGATATCCGCTACGGACGCACGTCCTTTTTGACCCACGATTTCCAAAATCAGCGCTAATCGTTCGAGATGCATTTTTCTCACTTTATGATAACTAAGTTTTCGATATACGATACAATTTAGGGAATCAAGGGAGGAGCATACGATGGATGGACAATGCTGTGGACCGGGCTTCAAGAGTCCGCAAGAAGCCATCAAAGCCCCCCGAGAAAAGCTACTCTACACGATCGCCATCTACACCGGGACAGGGATTCAGAAACCTGATTACCTTGCTACAGTGGATGTCGACCCTGACAGCTCGACCTATTCTCAGGTAATCCATAGGCTGGAAATGCCGGGGATTGGGGACGAGCTTCACCACATGGGGTGGAACGCCTGTTCGTCCTGTCACGACGACGGCTCGATGTCCCGCAAATACCTGATCCTGCCGGGCGTACGCTCTAACAACCTTCATATCGTTGATACAGCCACTGACCCGCGTGCGCCGCGGTTGCATAAGGTCATCGACGGGGCCGAAATCAAGGCCAAGACAGATTTATCGGGCCCGCATACGGTGCATTGTTTGGGCTCGGAAATCATCATTTCCTTCCTTGGAAATGCCAAGGGTGAAGCTCCTGGAGGCTATCTGCATCTCGATAAAGAGTTCAACATCGTCGGTCGCTGGGAAACCTCGATGGGCGAGATCAAATTCGGCTATGACTTCTGGTACCAACCACGCCACAACGTGATGGTCAGTTCCGAATGGGCTGCGCCCAATACCTTCATGCCGGGCTTCGATCTGGAAGAAGTGGGCCATCTGAAATATGGGCGCGAGCTGCATTTTTGGGATTTCGAAAAGCGCGAACCGGTCGAAAGCTTCTATCTGGGTGAAGACGGGCTGTTGCCACTGGAAGTCAAGTTCCACCATGACCCCGACAGCACGCATGGGTTCTGTGGCGCAGCTCTTTCGACCAATGTGATCCATTGGTGGCAAGACGATGCAAAAAAGTGGCAGTGGGAAAAGATCATCGACGTGGGAAACGAGATGCACCCCGAATGGCCGATCCCGTTGCCGGGGGTTATGTCGGCGATCCTGATTTCGATGGACGACAAATACTTGTACCTGAACAATTGGCTGCATGGAGATATGCGCCAGTATGACATCACCGACCCGCATAATCCCAAGCTGACCGGCCAAGTGTTTATGGGGGGCCTTTTGGGTAAAGCTCCGATCGTTAACGGGGTCGAGGTCGCGGGTGGTCCGCAAATGTTCCAACTCTCTCTCGACGGGCGAAGGCTTTATGTCACGACCTCGCTGTTCTCGACTTGGGATAACCAGTTCTATCCCGAGATCCGCGAAAAGGGCGGGGTTATGGTGATGATCGATTGCGACCCTGAAAACGGTGGTATGAAGATCAACGAGGATTTCATTGTGGACTTTGGCAAAGAACCGAATGGTCCATCGCGCTGTCACGAGAGCCGGTATCCGGGCGGTGATTGCACAAGCGACATCTGGCTATGACTATGTATACCGTGACGATCGCGAACAGAGATGGCGCGCAATACTGTGTGGATGCGCGGCGTCCACTTCTTGAAACGCTGAGAGAACAGGGCGTCGACTTGCCTTTTGGGTGCAAGTATGGCGGCTGCATTACCTGCGCGGCAAAACTAAAGACTGGCGCGATCGATCAACGCCGACAGGTTGCGCTGAATAATCGGCAAATCGCGAACGGCTATGTGATCCTTTGCGTGGCACGTCCGACATCCGACATCACGCTTGAGATCGGGGTCGAGAGCCATGACAAGCTGTACCGCAATCCGTTTCTCGACCCTCTCAAACCCCACGAACTCAAGGCTGACATTGCGACGCCGAAGGAAGGTTAACCGATGCCCGAAGCAGATATCGACCACATCTACGACTACGACCCCAAATACCTCGCCGACATCCTGCAGTCGGTTAAAACCATTGCAATGGTGGGGGCTAGCGCGGACAAAACGAAATTCAGCTATGGCGTTCTGCGACAGCTGAGTGAAATCGGCTATGATATTCTACCGGTGAATCCTAACCCGAATGTTTCGGAAATTAGAGGGCTCAAAGTCTACCACTCACTGGAAGAGATCGACAAACATGTTGATATGGTAGACGTTTTCCGCCCGAAGGAAGAATTATATGCCTTTGCCGAGAAGGCTATCGCAATCGGGGCAAAAGTTCTTTGGGGTCAAATCGGTGTGTACGACGACAAAGCAGCGCAACTCGCCGAAGCGGCGGGCCTTAAAGTCGTGATGAACCGATGCCCCAAGATTGAACTCTTCCGCCCATTTTGGAAGCCGCGCTTGGACCTAAAGATATGATGGAAATTCGATTGGTAGCGGCCTCCTCAGCATCCAATGAGGGTGCCAATTGAGATATTGTGCTTACGGAAGAGAAGACAAGTAATCCTGTCACTCTACACAACCGCCTAGTCAAAAACCAAAAATGTCCGATTTGTTTGGAGAACTAAAGGCCGCTTTGTCCGCAGAGTGGTCATTCGTCGCAACTCTCTCCAATATCTGCTTCGCGGACAAAGCTGCCTTTCGTGTCGATGTTGTCAATCACAGCAAACAGACCCATTCCAGACGTTGACCGCAACCCGGGGTGCTGGAACGAAGACTGCAAGGGCGTCAAAATGCGCTTGAATTGCGACTTTTTAATCCCTTGGCGGTGGATGTTTGCTAGCAACCAAAGGACAATTCTCTCTTACGCTGCGCGTCTCTGATCAAAGCTGCAAGTCGATAGAAGCCATGAGCCATCTTGGTGTATGGTACGAGCAGGAAGAACGTCAGAACCGAGCCAAGGTGGATGGCAAGCAGCGCGGGCATCAGAGCAGTTGAACCGAGGACGTAAAGGACCAGCCCGCTCAGCCCGACAAAGCCGAGCAATTGGACGAAGCCGATTTCGCCGCCCCATGCAGACGGGTCGCCAAGCTCGCGATCCGACTTTTGCTTGAGCAGAACCATGGCTGCACAACCTAATGTCAGCAAAACACCACCGGAAACGCCGAAGAGTTTTGGCAGAGACCAGAACCCGTAGGGCGCGTGCAACCCGAACCCGTAGTGCATAACCGTCGCCACCGAGGTCGACGCAAAGCACAGCAGGAAGCCGTACATGATGGCGTGGTGAATGTGGCGTCGGGCCTGACTGAAGCGGTCTTCGTCCTCGAAATTGCAACCCTCGCCGTGGCCTGCGGCCAAGTCTTGCATATTGCCAGCGCGTTTGAACGCAGCTGTCAGATCAGACATTTGGATGGGTTTGCCACCGACCTCCGCCCAATAGCGCCTCAGGCTGATAGCCAAGCTAAAGAGTGGCAACAAGAATGCCGGCGCAAAGATTGCAACCATCACATTGTGGGACAGGACTGCATAGAACCCCTCTCCTCCGCTGGAACCGATAACGCGAATTGCCCCGAACAGCAGGGCAAAACCGATGACCAGGGCCAGCGCGATCGCGCCACCATGCGTATGGAACCGCCGCGCCAAAGGCTGCGGCCAAGCAAAGCTCTCCCAACTGTCCCGCCGCACTTCAGCCAGAACTTTCGGCAGGTTTAGGTCAAACTCGTGCGGTGCCGTATACTGACAAGCGTAGTAACACCCTCTGCAGTTGTGGCACAGGTTGGCCAGTTGCGTGATGTCTCCATCCGAGAACGCGCGTTCCGCGTGCAGCGACGGGAAGACCGAACAATAGCCCTCGCAATAGCGGCAAGCGTTACAAATCTCGGCCTGACGGCGGGCTTCTTGGATAAGTTCAGTTTGCATAAGCAGCGGCCTCACGTCCTGCGATGCGTCCAAAAACGGTTCCGATGGTCATACCGAAACCGGCCAGATACCCCTGCCCCAGGATCGACCCGGCCATGGTCTCGCCGGCGGCCCAAAGGTTTTTGATCTTTCCGTTGGCGGTCGAACATTGCGCTGTGTCGTCGACCTTCAGGCCCAGATAGGTGAAGGTCACACCCGTGCGCAGCGAGTAGCCATAAAACGGAGGCTCGGTGATCGGACGCGCCCAGTTCGTCTTGGGCGGCGTCAGACCCGAGGTCGTGACCCCGTCCAACTCAGTTGGATGAAATCCACTGGTATCGCCGCATGCATCGTTGAATTCAGCAACGGTCGCCTTTAGCTTGTCGGCGGGCAGATCCATCATTCCAGCCAGTTCTTCCAGGGTGTCCGCCTTCAGCGGTGGAAAGACCGAGGGCATAAACAGGTTCAGTGACTTGGCATCGATGATCACGTAGCCAACTTGACTCGGCTGCGCCGCCACCAAACGTCCCCAGATCGCATAGCGCTTGGGCCAAACGTCTTCGCCCTCGTCATAAAACCGCTCGGCATCCTTGTTCACGACGATTGAAAACGGCACGCAGTCCAGTCGGGTAACGATGCCGCCGTCGAACTTCGGCGCGCGCCCGTCAATGGCGACGGCGTGGCACTGGGTCGGATCGCCGACGCTGTCCACACCTTGCTCCAGCAGATCGGACAGAACCACGCCACGGTTATAGGGTGTGCCCCGGATCAGGAAATTCTTGGCAGGCTCACCCCATGCACGGGTCAGCCAATCGGTATCAGCCTGAAATCCACCTGAGGCAACGATGACAGCTTTGGGCGTGATGCGATGTGATTGGCCTTCATAGGTGTAATCGACCCACTCGATCCGATCATCGTTCAACTCCAGATGCGTGACAGCAGCTTCGTACAGAACATCGACACCCAGACCCGCCGCAGTTCGGTAATAGGCGTTCACCAGAGACTTCCCGCCCCCCATGAAGAAGGCGTTGGTCCGCGCCAGTGACAGTGTCCCGGACAGGGATGGTTGGAACCTGACGCCGTGTTCTTCCATCCACGGAAGGCATTCCTCGGAGGTTCGGATCGCGAGGCGAGCAAGATGTTCGTCGGTTTTGCCGCCAGTGACCTTGAGCAGATCTTCAAGATACTCATCTTCACTGTATTCTTCGATCAGCGGGCCCAGAGGAGCGCTATGCATACAACGAAAATTGCGTGTATGGCGCGAGTTTCCACCACGATAGGGTTTTGGCGCTGTCTCGAGAATCAGAACACGGGCGCCTGCCTCGGCAGCAGTCATCGCGGCGCAGAGGGCAGCATTCCCACCGCCGATCACAGCGATATCATAAGCTTCCTTTTGGGTGGCCATATCCTGTCTACCTATTGATTTTTGTCGGTTGTCCGGTCGCGTTCTTGCAACGCCCGAATACGCATCCGTTGTGCAGCCTGAATATGCGCGCGCATTTCTGTTTCAGCCGCTGCGCCATCACGGGCCTTCAAGGCCGCCATGACGCGCTTATGCTCTGCCACTGCTGTCTCGGCCCGATCACCGTCCAGCAATTGCGATGGCCCAAGGATCAATAGCGCTTTTTGCAAAGACAACATAGACTTGGCAAGAAACCGGTTCTTTGCTGCGTCCAAAAGTGTGGCGTGGAAAATCCGGTTTATCCGAGCCGCTTCCGAGCCTGTGCCAGCCTCAGCCAAGCGATCATTCAAAACGCCCAGCTCGTCCAACTCGACATCCGACGCTGCACGTGCCGCTAGTCGTGCCGCCGTTCCCTCGAGCACCGCGCGCATCTCATAGAGCTCCATTACTTCGGCATAATCGAGACTGCGTACAGTTGCGCCCTGCCGTGGCACATGAGTTACTAGCCCGTCGGACTCCAACTGCCGGATAGCTTCGCGCACAGGGGTGCGACTGACGCCCAATCGTTCTGACAACTCAATCTCGCGTAGGCGTTCGCCAGGCTGAAGTGTGCCATCCCGAATCTCATCCAGCAGGTGTTGATACGCTGAATTGCCTTGTGGGCCAGGCTGATAGGGGTCGTCTTGAATGGTCATCGAGCGCTCACTTGTCTTCTTGCGTCCAGCTGTATACATTTGGATACGTTGTGAGTCAATATTATCGAAGGCCGCGCCTTGCCCACCCAAAACAAAACACCCTCTTTCCTGACAAAGCGGGCCGTAACACTGGTCCTTGCGCTTCTGGGCACCGGAGTATTTTGGGCGTTGAACCTGCCGCTGCCCTTTCTATTCGGCCCAATGAGCGCGTGTCTGATCGCCGCCCTAGCACATGCCCCTATGGAAGGTTTTGGTCAGATATCGGTTGCAGCGCGCACCATACTCGGCGTTGCAGTTGGGGCTTCGATTACCCCTGCCCTTTTTGTCGAATTGCCGAAGATGGCCGCGTCTATAGCACTGGTCCCGTTCTTTATCCTGCTGATCGCGCTGGTAGGCGTGCCATTCTTTCGCAAGATTTGGGGCTTTGACTCCACGACCGCGTTTTATGCTGCCATGCCAGGCGGATTGCAGGACATGATCATCTTTGGCGCCGAAGCAGGCGCCAACCCGCGTACGCTATCCCTGATCCACGGTACGCGCGTGCTGATCATCGTGACACTGGCCCCACTGTTTCTGACAGTGTTCTACGATGCCCAGCTCACCAACCCAATCGGAGAGCCTGCGCGCGACCTGCCAATACATGAGTTGGCGCTGATGGTACTGGCCGCCCTTATAGGCTGGAAAGGCGGTGAGAGGATCGGCCTGTTCGGGGCATCCATCCTCGGCCCAATGATCCTGACAGCGGCTCTGTCACTGGGTGATTTCATTCATACCCGACCGCCTCGCGAGGCCATACTTGCAGCGCAATTCTTTATTGGCTGCGGGATCGGTGTGAAATTCGAGGGCGTCACTTGGGTCGAACTCCGCCGGGTGGTTGCTGCGGGCTTCGCCTATGTCATCGTCCTTGCCATCTTGGCCGCCGCTTTCACTGCTGTTGTCACCACGTTGGGGCTCGGTCAACCTGTCGAGGCATTTTTGGCGTTTGCCCCTGGCGGGCAGGCAGAGATGACGGTTTTGGCCATCGTATCTGGCGCGGATCTGGGCTTTGTCATAACGCACCACCTGACAAGGATTGTGCTGGTGATCATCGGCGCGCCCATAGCAGCCAACCTCATCCTGCGATGGTCCAAACCTCGGGATTGATCATGTGAATGGGAGTGCCTTCAGCATAGGCGTTCACCTGATCGAAAATGTCGGAGAATTGCAGATCGAACTCGTCCTCGGTCACAAAACCTATATGTGGTGTCGCAATCAGGTTTGGGTGCGATAGCAACGGATCATTCGGGTCAATGAGCGGCTCGGAATCGAAGACATCAATTGCGGCCTTCCCCGGGCGACCGGCTTTCAGCGCGTCCAACAAAGCACCCGGAGCGATCAGCCCGGCCCGGGAGGTGTTCACAAACATCGCGCCCGGTTGCATCTGCGAGAAATCTGACGCTGTGATGATACCTTGCGTGTTGGGCTTCAGGCGGACGTGGACCGAGACAACATCGCTGTTGGCAAAGAACGCTTCACGGCTTGTGGCAATCTGCACGCCGTCGGCCTGCGCGCGTGCCCGGCCATCGTCCGAGGACCACCAGACCACATTCATCCCGAACGCCTCGGCGTAGTCAGCAACAGCGCGGGCGATACGGCCATATCCATACAGCCCCAGTTTCCTCCCCCTCAGGGTCTTGCCAACTCCGGCCTGCCAATGTCCGGTTTTGACCGAGGCCATCTGCGCAGGCAAATCGCGCATCCCCGCCATGATCAGCGCCCATGTCAGTTCGGCTGCGGCATATGAAGGCATGCCGCCATGCATGTTCGAACACAGCAGCACTCCGTTGTCCGAGCACGCCTGCACATCGACGTGTGGATATACACTGCGCTGACTGATCAACTTCAGGTTTGGGAGTTTTTCAACCAAATCGCGGGTGATCTTGGTGCGTTCGCGAAACAACACCAGCGCCTCAGCCTCCTGCAAGCGTTCAGCCAATTCGCTGGTATCCTCAACATGATCTGTCCAGACCTTCACCTTATGGCCAGATAGCTTTTCAAAACAGGGCAGGCCCTGCAGTGTGTCAAACCAGTCATCCAGAATGTGTACTTTCATCGACTTTCTATACCCTACTCGGTGCTCAGATTTCTTGGCGTCGGCACAAAATGAAGTGTGTCGAGTGCTTCAAGCGCATTGCGAACCCGTTCACGTTGATCCAGCAAATGGTTGAATTGCTCGTCACACCCGGCAATCGGAGTCGGGTAGTCCGAGATATCCCTCCGCAGAGCCGCCTGCGCCAGCCTGAGTTCCTGACGCGCGATATCAAGGCATTCGGAATAGTCGTCCATCGTGATATCCTCATGATGTATACCATAGTATACCTAATGAGAATTGTCATTTCAACTGCCGTTCCACTCAGATTCCGGCACATAAACATGCCCGTCCGCCAATTTACGCGCAGTCCTCACCAGACCGGCAGAAATTACGTTGAACTCCCCGTCGTTCGAGAAGTCCACCAGAACGTCGATCTTGCCCGAGGCGTGCTCCAACACAACTTCAGCCGGGCTTGAACCCGGGCGATCAAGCAACCCGTCTGCGACGGTTCCGGGCGTCAAAGCGCAAGATGCCATGCATTGCGCACCCGTAACGGCCATTGTTGGGTGGGTTTTCCATGGCATGAAATACCGAACCGCAAGGGTTCCACCCTCTCTGGCGGGTGCCATCAGGCCGAATTTGGGAGTTACAGATTTCGATACGTCCCCCATACCCATCAGTTTCCCGGCTTCGATCCGTACTGCCTCCATCCGGTCAAAGAAAGCCCGGTTGGTATTAAGCTCTTCAACGCTTTCATACCCTGTCAGTCCGAAATCCGCTGCCCGGGCTATGGCCATTGGCATAGCGACATCCATGCAAGTCAGCTCGATCCCCTGCACTGTATCGCGCAAATTTCCTGTGGGTAGAAATGAACCTGTCGCCGAGCCCACAACGCCCATAAAGCTCAGTTGCACGGGTGCAGAATGACCGGGAACCCCCGCGATTTCCGCATCGCCCTCGTAGACCAACTCACCGCCCGGGGTCTGTACTTTTGCAACGACACGGGCACCCGTATTTACAGCGCGAATGCGGATTTCGGTCTCATCGCCGTTGGGCTGAAGCAATCCCATTTCGATCGCAGCTGGACCAACTCCGGAGAGGATGTTCCCGCAAGTTGGTTTAAAATCGACCAGCTTCTCATCAACAGAAACCTGCGCGAAGAAATAGTCGATATCCGCCCATTCGTCCTCGCTGACGGATAGCATCGCCACTTTGGTCGTCACTGCGTTACCACCACCGATCCCGTCGATGTTGAGCGCTTGTCCGGCCCCGAGGGCAGCAACCAGCACATCAGCCAGCTTGTCCCTATCTTCAGGCAGATCAGAGCGTCGAAAATAAGGCCCTCGGGAAGTGCCGCCGCGCATGAAGACATATGGGATTGCTGTCTGGGTCATTGCGAACCCTCCTTTACAAACCTTTGAAATTTCTGATTTCAGCGCTGCCCGACCCGCCAGATTGGCAGGCCGGGCATCCGTGGAGCGCCTACTTGAGTGGCCATGGCAGGTTCACCATGTCTTGCAGCAGACCCGGCGGGAAATCCCGGTTCAGGGCACCAGCCATGAAGCACATGAAACCGATGCCGCAGGCCGTCAGGAGCAGCGTCATCTGCCAGCTGGACCCGGCGCGAATGCGGAAGAATGCGATCAGGAACCCGATCAGGGCGAGGATGAACCCCACAACCCAGGTGGCCGCGATCAGACTTGCGAACCACGCGAGCGTTGACCAAAGTCCATGTGGCGCGCTTGCATCCTCGCCGGCAATTTCCTTGTCGGCAAAGATTGCATCCCCCTCGGGTCGCCGCATCATCTGGATCAACAGAATGACGCAGCAGAACAGCGACACGCTGCCGATCACCAGCGGGATGATCTTGTCGGTCATGTTGTAGTCAGGGATCATGTTGGCATTGACCAAAGCCACGATCAGATAGGCCATGATCACCAACAGGAAGATCAGCGGCGCGCGCTTGCTGCCGGATTTGACCTCACCTTCGGCCATGATCATCTTGGCTTGACGAATGCCCAGAATGACCGAAACCACGGTGACCACGATCAGTATGATAACGATCGGGCTGAAGACATACTCCATGCCTTCGCCAAAGCTCTTGCGGAAGCGGAAAGAGGCAATCTGGAACGCCTGGTTGGTGAACTTCTCAACCGGGTTCGACAGCACGAACCCAATCAGAAAGGCCGGGCGCGACCAGTCGAAACGGCGCAGGAAAATACCAATCAGGCCGATGACGAACAGGGCCAGCAGGTCTTCGAAGTTCTGACCGGACTGGAATGCCGCGAAGCTGATCAGCATGAACAGAAACGGCGCCAGATAGGTGAAACGGATTGTCGTAAGCTTGGCTATCCCACCCGAGGCCGCGATACATAAGATGGTGCCCACCACGTTGGCGAGAGCCAGCAGCCAGACAATTGAATAGGTGATGTCGAGATTATCCTTGAGCATGCTAGGACCGACCTCGATATCGCCGGATCCCAACAGTGCGACGGCGCCGATAAAGATCGCCATCGAACCCGATCCGGGGATACCAAACAGCAGCGTTGGGACGAGCCCCCCGCCCTCCTTGGCATTGTTCGAGCTTTCCGGCCCGATGACGCCACGCACTTCGCCTTTGCCGAAGTTGCTTTTGTCTTTGGTCGATTGAACCGAATGGCCATAAGCGATCCAGTCAACAACGGAGCCACCAAGACCAGGAATGACACCGACAACCACGCCAATGATCGAACAGCGGACCGACAACCAGATGTTCGCAGCCCAGTCTTTGACCCCATCAAACCAACCAGCTCCTAGCAAAGCGCCCTTGGCAATGGATCGGTCTTGACGCAGCAGCGAGACGATTTCCGGCACCGCAAAGATACCCAAGCCAACGATGACCAATTTCAGACCGTCGGTCAGGTAAGGAATGTCATAAGTGGCCATACGAAGTGAGCCGCCTGCATCCGCCTCGCCGATCGTGCCAACCATCAGGCCCAGCCCAGCAGCGGCAACGCCTTTTAGCGGGATACGTCCGGCGAGAATGGCGACCATCGACAAACCAAGAATGGTGATCATCAGCATCTCGGGCAGACCGAATGCCAGAACGATGGGCCGCGCGACCAAAATGAACATGGTCAGAAAAGTTGCGCCGACCAAGCCGCCAAACAGCGATGAAGCAAAGGCCGCTGACAAGGCCCGCGCGGCTTCGCCTTTCTTCGCCATCGGGAAACCATCCAACACCGTAGCCTGCGAGGCAGAGCTACCTGGGATGCCCATAAGAACTGACGCGAAGGTGTCAGAGGTCGGCACAACGGCGACCATCCCGATCATCAACGCCAATCCAAGGATCGGGTCCATACCGAACATGAAAGGCAGCAATAGGGACAGACCAGCAATACCGCCAAGCCCAGGGAAAACACCTACGGCCAGTCCCATGACGACACCGAGAACAAGATATCCCAGAACGATAGGTTGCAGGATCAGACCCCACGCGTCACTAAGCGCAGGAACAGCTGTGGCGAAAACCTCCATAGCGGCCGCCTTTCATAAATTGTCTTGTGTTTGGAAAAGCGCGCGCCCGACATTGGGGCACGCGCGGTGGTGTTTGGGCTTAGTTCAGCTCGACACCATAGGCTTCTTTGAGCCAGTTCAGAACGTAGGCTTTTGCGTTGTCGTCGACGTTTGTCGCGGTTTGCAATGCCGCTTTAGAGCCGTCACCTACGAACACTGGGTATTTGCCCACGCGCTTCGAGGAGATGTCGGCAAAGTCGCCGCGCTCCGTCACAGCCTGGAACGCTGCTGTGTATGCGTCGACCACTTCCTGAGGTGTATCACCCGGCAGGAAAGCCAGCTTCTGAACCGGGAACCCGGCTACAAAGAACGCTTTCCACGCATCCCATGCCTCACCGCTGGTTTCACAGCCATCGGTGGCTTCGCACACTTCTTTGAAAGTCGGGATATCCGGGAAAGTCGGGTCGCGAACGATGTTGCCGTCTGCATCCAGAGCACCCCAGGTCATCATCGGAACAGCCTGACCGGATTCAACCAACGGGGCCGAACCACCCAAGTAGCCGGACGAGGTCTGATAATCGATATTGGCTTCGCCACGTTCGAACATCAGACGACCGTCTCCGCGTCCCTTGATGCCGAAGACCGGCTCGACATTCATGCCAAGCATTTGCCAGGCCAACAGCGGGACAAGGTCAAGACGCGTCGCACCCTGCGAACCGTAGATGAAGTTGGTGTCCTTCAGAGCATTCGCCGAGCCATCAAACTTCGCGCCATCCTCTGCGTTCAGGTAAGCAACGCCACCGGTTCCTGATGCCATGACAGGAATCCAGTCATTGTATTCATAGCGCACCCGCGGATCACTAAGCAGATATGGGAATTGAGTTGAACCGGAGGTGCCAAACAGCAGCGTACCGTCGTCATGGCTCTGCTCCTGGAACCAGTTCGCGCCCTTGGTCGAACCAGCGCCCGGCATGAATTTCACCACTACGGTCGGTTGACCCGGCAGCGCTTCGGACAGAAGCGGCGCAAAGAAGTTGGCCCATTTGGCAGACCCGCCGGTTTCCGAGAACGGGATGACCCATTCCACAGTCTTACCCGAGAAATCAACCTCGGCTGCGGCAGGTGCGGCGATACCGGCGGCGGCGATCAGCCCCACGACGGCGCGACGGGTGAAGTTGGAAATGGTCATTGGTTCCTCCCTGTTGACCAGACAACCACGTCAACGCCCTCGGCGCTACCGTGATCGCAAATAGAACTGTGGGGTTGATTCCCCCTCCCATCTGGCAATCATGGAGTGCCAACCTTGCGCGAAACTTGCAGGAGACCCGATGCGGATCGTCATCGTCGAAGACAACGAGACCCTCGCCAAAGCTATTGCCTATCGCTTACGTGACCGAGGTCATGCAGCAGAAGTGCTTTTGGATGGCTATGAAGCTGACTTGTATCTTGCGCAAGAGGGCGCAGACTTAGTTGTTCTGGACATCAATTTGCCTGGACAGTCGGGACTGGAGATCCTGAAATCTCTTCGCAATCGTGGTGACGGCGTACCGGTGATCTTGCTTACGGCACGTGCCGAAACAAGCGACCGGGTTTCGGGGTTGGATATGGGCGCTGATGACTATCTGGTTAAGCCATTCGAAATGGACGAGTTGGAAGCACGTATCCGGGCGCTTTCTCGACGCAAGGAACTCGACTACGGAGCAAAAGAGAGCATCGGCGCCCTGGAATTCGACCGCGCTGCCCGTCAGGTAAGTGTACAGGGCGAGGTTATGGATATTCCGCGGCGGGAAATCGCGGTACTTGAGTGTCTGCTGGAACGCAGGGGCAGAATTGTTCCCAAAAGCCAACTAACGGATTACGTCTACGGCGTGGGTGCCGAAGTCGAGGCCTCCGCCGTCGAGCCTCATGTGTCGCGGCTGAGAAAACGTCTTCAAGATCTGGGTATTAGAATAAAGACAGCCCGTGGTCTGGGGTATCTGCTTGAGGTGCAGAAGTGATCAATCACGGCTCGCTCAGGTTAAGACTTTTCATTCTTATCCTAACCCCCTTGGTGTTAATTGCCGCTCTGCTTGGTCTTTGGCGCTTTATGATTGCGCAGAATACGGCTCAGGAATTGTTCGACGACAGCCTGTTATCTGCAGGTCTCGCAATATCGCGAGATGTTGCGATTTCGGGAGGTGATGCGCTGTCACCAACGACACGCAGCATGATCCGTGACGCATCAGGCGGAGAGATTTTTTACCACGTAACGGGCCCCGGCGGCATCTATGTGACAGGCTATGCCTACCCCCCGGCCGCCACCAACCCGTCTGCTGAAGAGGCGTACAAACCGCAATTTTTCGAAGCGCTCTACCGCCAAGAACCAGTGCGCGTTCTTAAGATGACGGAACGCGTGACCATAGAAAATCTAATCGGAGATGCGACGGTTACAGTCTGGCAACGTATGGCGGATCGCAACGCTTTCGCGAATGAATTGTCAATCCGCGCAGGAATTCTAATGGGAATTCTGCTGGCCACCCTCGCCATAGTGGTGTGGTTCGGCGTCGCGCGCGGCCTTAGGCCCTTGTTGGATTTGCAGGACGCAATTGACCTGCGTTCACCGGATGACCTCAGTGAGATCAAGCGCCCTGTTCCAGCCGAAGTTCAAGGAGTTGTCAGAACCCTGAACCGGCTGTTTGGGCAGGTGGAAAAAAGTATCAACGCCCATCAAGTGTTTATATCCGAAGCTGCACATCAACTGCGGAATCCAGCGGCGGCCGTGCAGTCAATGGCCGAAGCGCTGCAGGATGCGAAAACGTATGACGACCGGGAAAAACGTATCTCAGAACTTGTTGCGGCGGCAAAAAACTCAGCAACAGTTGCCGAACAGCTGTTGTCACTTGAGAGGCTCAGGCAGCCGACGCACCAAGACCAAATGGATAAAATTGACTTTCGTTCGGTCGTGGAAGAGGCCTGCGCTGAGATGGGAGTTCACATCCTCGCAAAAGGTATCGAGTTTGATGTCACGATGCCTGAGACGGCAGTCACAGTATCCGGCGATCGGGTCTTTCTGATTGAGGCTTTAAAGAACCTGCTGGACAACGCAGTCAAACACGGTGGCCCAGAGTTGAGCCAAATCTCAGTTGTGCTGCGGTGTGATAATAAATTCCTCAACCTAACCGTGGCGGATGACGGAGCTGGCCTTTCGCCAGACCAAAGCGAAGTCGCATTCAATCGGTTTTCTCAGTTGGAGTATTCCGAGGGCAGCGGATTGGGGTTATCAATCGTCTCTGCAGTGGCGCAGCGCCACGGAGGAATTGTCGAAATCAACCGAGTCGAAAGAGGAGCTAGCATTACGCTTGAGCTTCCCATAGTCCTGTAAGCTGTTTCTAATTTCACTCGGAACCCAAAACCAGTCAAAGTCAACGCGAGTTTTTGCGATTGCTGCGAAAGTCAGGTTTTCGCCCTGAGCGAAGAACGCAGCTCTCAAAATCTGTATCTATGTCGTCTTTGGGCTCAACCTGTGCTGCACCCCAACATGTCGAGGCTCTATCACTCCAAAGTCAGCGATCTTGCCAACGCCCTCAATGAGCCCGGCGTACGCAGCGAAGCTGCTGAGGCGCTGCGCGCTCTGATCGACAAAGTGCTGCTGACACCTTCTGAAGATGGATATGACATTGATCTGCATGGAGATCTTGCCGGCATCCTCGCCTTAGCGTCTGACAAAAAAGCAAAAACCGCCCAAGCCGACATGGCTGAGGCGGTTTCGCAATTATCGTTGGTTGCGGGAGTAGGATTTGACCTTTGTCGAACAATTACGGTTCTGAGAAAATCGATTAACAACAAAGAAAAATACTAAGTTGAGCCTATGTTCGTTCAAAGCCATCCAAAGTAAAAATTGGATCGGTTGTCGATCAACAGCTAACTTACGGGACTTTGCGGCCATCCGCACAATTGGTTAGGAGGACAGAAGTCAGCCCACAGCAGACCTTCCGTAGACATCCGAGATTGGCGGAATCGGACTTCCTCCCTGTATTAGTTGGCTAAAGCAAGTAGGCCACCAAGCTGCCGTTCGCCGCGTGTGGAACACCGATCACCACGAATGGCAGCTTCGTGCAAAAACCTAGCTTTGCAAGTGTAGCGCTCGAACCAGCACTGTTATTCGAAGTAAGCGGTGGACGCAGTTGTACAGCGGTATGAACTAGGCCTCCATTTTCGTCACGCAACTACCGCAAACTCGCTACACTCATTTGTGTCGAACCGTCTTTGTAGAACGACTAGTATCACGTGTTACTTATCCATTCCCTCGCGGAGTTGAGAGCAAGAGGCTCTATCAATTGTGAGTAAACCTATGAAAATATGTTCTGTTTCCGCCAAAACAGAGCTCCTCGTCTCCAAGGTCTTCATTTTGACTTTGTGGGCGATAGAACCTCTTTTTGATCCAAAAGCGTGCAGCGCCGCAGATACAGCTAGATCAACCTCTTCGGGGTCTACTCCGATTTGTAGAAGCAGTTTTCGTTGGTCGGCCGTTGTGACGCCGTGGTTCGCTTGAACATCGAGTGTTAAATTTGAGACCGCACTTGAAGCAAAGCAATGAAGGTTAGATGCAACCGATGCTCTTATTTTTCGCCTAGCAACATCGTCGTCAACTTGCAGCATCGCCTCAGACGCAACAAGACTGAGCATCGCCCGACATACTCGATCATTCTTTTTGAGCTGCTGATGCGCTTCACGGGAAATTAGTGTAACGATTTCCTCTATGTACTGTTCGAACGCTGCGTGAGCTAGAAGCACGTAGGATTGTACTTTCAGGTGGTCCAGCGCAGATACACATTCTGCTTTCAGGAACTCGCGCGAGAATCTTCTGAATATTCTTTAGAGACGCTTTCAACGCCTTGTAAGGATCAGTTGGGGATTTCATTCGCAAACGCCGGCTGCTTCAGTTGAATTCCTGTCATTTCAGCAACCTTGGTATAGAAGCTATCAAATCTTGTTCGCGTTGAGGCAACCGATTTGGTTGTAGTCTCTACAGCTCTTCTGAAGTTATCGGTCGCCGAGACTTGTTCGAATCCCGCAACAAAATCCGACGAGTTTTCAAGCGCCCACGTGCGAACCCCCTGATTTGCCAATACTCCAACAAGGACATCAAAAAGCGCTCTATTGAACCTGCTTTCATATTCACCATCGACGAACTTTCGACAAAATTTCTTTTCGGGGAAAATCTGAATTCCCGCGGCGATGGCATCGTTCATTATAGACAAACGAGAGCTAACTACTTCAACTTCGCTTTCGTCATCGGCGAACGAGCTGTTGTATCGAGTGCATAACTCATCGAGAAATTTTTTAGATCACCGGCGTAGACCAGATCCGGATCAGAAAAAGCCAGAAACCGAGCAGCTAGCTCGACATCGTTCATGCGTGGGTCAGGACTTTTCTTAGAAATTAGTTGATGCAAGGGACCGACTTGGTCTGTCCATTGAATGATGAACTTCAGAAAATCCCCTGGGTACAGCGACATCCGCAGCTCCATAGGAGACAACTTCACGGAGCCTGAATTCAGGCGATGAAATATCTCGTAGAGTATTCTGTCATCTTCCCAACCTCGTATTACCGCTGTTCTTTGAGTTGGTTGAGGAGTTCAAATCGCCAATCGTCGTTTTGTTCGACTTCTTCCCAAGTCTGACCCTCAAGATCAGACAGGACTCGTAGGTTTTTTAGCCGGAACTTTTGCCCACTAGGAAATTTCCCATCTATGAACTCTTTTATGGTCAGCAGTCTTTGTTTGCCGTCCAATACCAAAAAAGGACTTACTGCTGCCACCACTGGCCGAAAGCAAAATCTGTGGAATGGGAATTCCGAAAAAAAGAGACTCGATAAAGCTAATTTTAGCCTTGGGGGACCATACATTACGCCGTTGAAACTCGGGGGATAAATTAATTTGACTGCCTATTTGTCGGTACAGCGTCTCGATGGTCCAGTCGGTCGGCGAGATTAGAAGTGATGCGAACTCCGCAGCCGTAACATTGGAACTCTCCCCTTCTTCGGTTGGTTCCAAATCCTCAAACGGTTCGTCTCTGTCTTGGTAAGCCAAACTGATCTCCTGCATACTTTTGGCCACCCTACTTCCAATTTGTTGGCAGTCAATCAATCGACTCTGGTTGCGGTCTCGTCGAGACCAATCGAATGTCAGCTTAGGGGCCCTAGCGGCCGGCTGCACGAGCGGCATCCAAGCGACGTTGCAACGACGGCTTTGGGCTCAAAATCCTTGTTCAGTCTCACTGCAGAGAAAGTCGGCAGCGAGCCCTTAGTAACGAATGCTGCACTCGGAACCAATGTCAGTTACCGGGTCAGTGTGCTTTACGTCGGGTGGGATTGGGCGGCAGTGATATGTAAGCGCTACATTACGTATAGAAAGTCGTCGACCCGTGCTAAGGTCAAGCCTCCACAAGGAACTAATCTATGTACCGTGTCCGACTTTTTGCCACTCGCCACGCACGCACATTTGAATGGATCTACAAGCGTGTCGAGCAGGTCATGGTGGCGCTGGACCCCCTTATCGCAAAAATTGGCTACAACCGTGTCGAGCGCCCGATTGCCCTTATCGAGAAGGGAGTGAAGACACTTCTTTTCGATTGCAAAATGTGCGGCCAATGCGTGTTGTCCTCAACCGGCATGTCCTGTCCGATGAACTGCCCCAAACAGCTGCGCAATGGCCCCTGTGGCGGGGTGCGGCAGGGAGGGTATTGCGAGGTGAAGCCTGAAATGAAGTGCGTTTGGGCGCTGGGCTGGGACGGGGCCAGCCACATGAAAGACGGGGCCGCGAAGATCAGGGAGGTTTTGCCACCTGTCGATCGTAGTCTGCAAGGCTCTTCCTCGTGGTTGCGCGTAAGCCGCGAAATGGCGACACTGAACCGCGAAAAACGGGATGCGGCCCGCATGGCCCTTGCTGACGCCTTTCCAGAGGCACGATTGCAGGAACCAAGCTCGGCTCCTCTGGCAGACGAGCCACCCAAGGCCACGACCTCGGGGCGCGGCACATGAGCGATACCTCACCCATCGAAAACACCCTGCTGCCCTATGCCAAGCCGCCTGAGGGTCATGTCTCTCACAGTCGGCTTGAGCGTGTTTTGCGCTCGGGCCGCTTTGCCGTGACGGCTGAATTGAACCCGCCCGACAGCGCCAATGCGGCGGATGTTTTTGATGCGGCCCAGCCCTTGGGAGAGGTCGCGGATGCGATCAATGCCACCGACGCATCGGGGGCCAATTGCCATATGTCCTCCATCGGCATTTGCGCTCTGCTGACCCGCGCGGGCTATTCTCCGGTTTACCAGATTTCCTGCCGCGACCGGAACCGCATCGCCATTCAGGGCGATGTTTTGGGGGCTGCCGCGCTGGGTGTCAGTAACGTGCTTTGCTTGACGGGCGATGGCGTGGGCGTGGGCGATCAGCCCGGCGCGAAACCGGTGTTCGATTTTGATAGCCTCAACCTGCTGCGCACCCTGCGCACAATGCGCGACGAAGGTGTGTTTCTGTCGGGACGAAAACTGTCCAGCCCACCGCAGCTGTTCCTCGGGGCGGCAGAAAACCCGTGCATCCCACCTTATGAGTGGCGTGCGGACCGCCTGACCAAAAAGGTCGAGGCCGGGGCCGATTTCATCCAGACCAACTATATTTTTGACATTCCCCTCTTTGAGGCATTCATGGAGCGGGTGCGTGATGCCGGCATGGACAAGCGCGTGTTTGTCATCGCCGGGGTCGGCCCTCTCGCCTCGGCCAAGGCGGCGCGGTGGATGCGCAGCAACGTGCCGGGCATTCACATCCCCGATGCCATCATCGACCGGTTGGAGGTGGCGCAAAACCCTTCGGATGAGGGCAAGAAAATATGCATCGAGCTGATCCAGCAACTGCGCGAGATTGTGGGCGTCTCAGGCGTGCATATTATGGCCTATCGGCGCGAACACCTTGTCTCCAGCATCATCCTTGAATCGGGTGTTCTGGCAGGACGGCGCAGGCGGAAGAAAGGTTAACCTGTCTGGTCGAATAACCATTGCGTGTCGTCATTGAACTTTCGGAACAGCCGACCACTTGCAGCGATTGGCAGACTTCTAACCGTGCTGCTTTTCGCTGCAGACGCAATGTGCGGATTGCTGCCGTTGGGGCGGGCGCGGCGAATTCACACTTTGTTTGCGTCCTGTGAATTCGCCAACTAAACCTCGAAGGTCTGCAATGGTCGACAAACCCGACGAATGCAAACGCAGCAGTCAAATAGACCGGGAACGGCAGCTTTGGGCTCGGAGCGGACATTCGAAGTCAACAATAAGGAGCCAAGGTCTGCTATGCGGACGAAGCCGCCGGATTGGGTCGCCTGCTTAACTTTGCTTTCTCAGATTGGAAGGCCTGCTTTTAGCCATCCATCCCGCCATTGCTCCGAGCATTCGGGAACGCTGAATATGGGGAGCTTCGTTTGTTCTTTAATGTCGAGATCCGGACGAAGTTCCTTCAGTTCAGATACCGCAGCCCTTGCTGACTCAAGGTCTCCGTTTTGAGCCAAGGATGCGATGAGCATGAGATGAGTAATCACGAATTTCGCCCTAATGGCCAAGGCGTTTCGATTGGCCTCTACAGCTTCAGCATAGCGGCCAAGTTGGAAAAATGCGGAGGCTTGCCCTACATAGGCTGCGTGCCGCATCGGATCTTTCGGGCTGAGATTGATCGAGTGTGTCGCGTGTTCGAGGGCTTCTTCGGGTCTGTCGAGAAAATTCAGATTGATGCCGGCGAGCATGTGAACGGTCGCAGCATTTGGATTTTCGGCTAGTGCTTGTTTGAAAACTGCGCGAGCTCGCGGCAAGTCTTGTGCAAGCATAGAGATTGAGTGTGCGGCGTAAGCCAACGCGATTCCATCCGCGCGGTCACTTAACAACACACGTTCTGCTGCGGTTACGGCTGCTTTAGGCCCTTCATCAATCGGCTTAAGTCCCTGTACCATCCTTTGGATATGCAGCCACGCAAGCAATCCAGCTGCCGACGAATAATCAGGATCGCGCTCCAACGCCAGACGTGTAAGGCGAATAGCCTCACGGTTGTCTTCGTCGGTCAGCAGGTGAAAATGTGACTGAGCCTGGAGATAAAGTTCATACGCGTCGAGGTTTTCTGTCGGTTTCGCCCGAGCGCGGACCGTCTCGGCATGGCGAACGGACGGTTCGATTGCCGTGACAACTTCCTGTGTGACCTGATCTTGAAGGTCAAAAACATCGTCCAGCATCCCATCGAAACGATCGGCCCAAATATGGCTGCCATTCTCTGCATCAATTAACTGTCCTGTTATCCGCAGACGCTGACCCGCGCGCCTTACAGACCCTTCAAGCACATATCTCACGCCGAGCACCTGCCCGACTTCGCGAATGTCAGTGCTCTTTCCTTTGAATGTAAAAGACGAGTTTCGCGCCACGACCATCAGCCAACGAAACCGAGACAACTCAGTTATGATGTCCTCGGTAATCCCATCGGCGAAAAACTCTTGTTCAGTGTCGCCAGACATATTGTCAAACGGCAGCACAGCAATACCGGGTTTCTCCGATTTGACAGATGGACTTGTAGCCGCCGAACCGACAGGCCACTGCCACACGCCAACGGGGCGGGCAATGTTCTTCAATTCGGCCTGCTGGCCGCCAGAGAACGAGGCGGCGGCATTCCTGTCTAGGCTGTTATGTGCGGTGTCTGAAATCAATATTTGCCCCGGTTCCGCTAATGCCTCGAGACGGGCAGCTATGTTGATACCGTCACCGAATATGTCATCACCTTCCGAAACGACTTCCCCGGTATGTATGCCGATGCGGATTTGGATTTCCTGTGGTCGGTCAGCAATCTGAACAGCAATCGCGCATTCTGTCGCGGCTGATGCGGAGCGAAACTCAACAATCCATCCGTCGCCCATGCTTTTGACCAGTCGCCCATCATGGGCTGCTAAAGCGGGTATTAGATGATCCTCACGGAAAGCCTTGAGCGCTTTGAGTGTTCCGTCCCTATCCTGATCCATCAACGCCGAGTATCCGGCGACATCAGCCGCCAGCACCGCAGCAAGCCTCTTTTCCATGTTTCTCTCCCCGCTTGTTGGAAGCTAGCTTGTAGAAAGAGCAATGTCAGCCCGGTAGTTAGAGCAAAGGGGTTCCATCAAGAAAGCGCGACCGCTTTGGGCTCTTACCGTTGGTAGATACTAGCGGCAGAGAATGGCAGCAGGGAACCCAAAGCTACGTGCAGATGTGCTTGATCTTACGGAAGTATCACAACTACCTTTCCAGTATGTTTGTCCGTTTTGTCAGCAATAGACCTCATCCCAATATCAACGCAGAACTCGGTATGTTTGCGGCCCGCGACCATGTTGATTTTTCTAAGCAGAAAGGGAGCATTCAGAGAGCACATGAAGAAGCATTCTACTGGTTCAGCGCAGATGGCGGTGGCGGGTTAACCTATCCTCGGCTCAAGGGAAAGGTTCGCACACCCGACGTTAGAAGGTCGCTGTTTTGGTTTCGGGAAGATGCCAAATTGTTCCGTCGTGAGGCTGGTAGCGTTGTTGTACGGGCGCGCGAACTGGCAGCCGTTCTAACTCTTTCGGGGTGTGAGATTCGCGAAATAAGAACGAGAACTCCGGGTAAAATAATCTGGGAAGACAGCCGCCAAGTGCTCGCGCTGCCAAACTTCGAAAGAGTTCCTAGAGCGTTTTGAGCTGGGTTGTCGAACGGCAACTTCGTCCGCGCAGCAGACGCTCAGGAAAACTTGCCGACTGACCGCTTCGAGCCCATAGTGACGGATGCTGCGATTTGGTCGAACGACATGGTGTGATCGCGGTGGTCGCTCTCCTTGGGCAAACGAGGCCTGATATTATCAGCCTCACCAATCAAAAGCCG
>NZ_JBXWPA010000022.1:0-47023 GCF_059611165.1 Ruegeria sp. CDSB013
GCCCTCCTTGGGGAGGACAGGTCCGAGTTTCTGATTTTTAGCGAAGGCTCGGCAAACTGGCTGGAATACGGGGACTACAGGTATGATCAGTGCAATTGATATCTCCTTCCAACCAGCTGCCAAAGTAGTGCGTCAGATGAAATGTTTGGCTTCCGGTATGGTGCTGGTTTCGGGTCTAGGAAGCGTGTGGCATTTCAATTCTCGGGTGGTGATGTCGCCCATGCTCATGCGCATCTGATACCGCTTCTCGACAAGTACGATGTCACCTCGCGACGCTACATCGAGCAAGAAGTAATGACCTTCAAACCAATCCCGAATCCGGGGAATAACGAGCTCCGAACCTTTGCCAAACTAATTGCGGATGCTCTCGACCGATGATGTAACTTTGGGCTCTTACCGATATTCTATGCCAAGGCCGGTCAGTTGTTACTCAAGTCAGACTGAAGCACCAAGATACATTCCGCTACGTCGTCTTTTCTCATTGATCTGGTACTGACTTCGACAGATAGAGAGGTGTGCGGCGGCTGTCTTCCTTCGCAAGTGGCGCATGTCAAAGCGCTGCCGGAGGACCTCCGGTGGCATTTATTCATGGCTTACGCACCAGCCACAGGCCCTATCAGAGGACGTCATGCCCTTTTCACCTGACGGTCAAGACCGCGCTACTCGCGCCATTGACCCATTGCCAATACGCCTTATCAAGCGCGCTATACTGGTTCTTGTCGGCCTGTTTTATTTCCTCTTCGTGGCCTTTGCCCCTCTTCTTTGCGTTCGGCGCAGAGGGTTTCGGGGTTGGTATTGGCGCCTGGTGAAACGGTCATGTTCCCGCCTGCTGTGGCTCCTCAGCATCCGCGTCGAGATGCGTCCTGAGGAAAAGAATGCCCTCGCCGCCGACACCAACAGCATCATCGTGGTTAACCACCGTAGCCATCTCGATGGCTTCAGTCTCATGCATGTGGTGCCCGACACCAAATGGTTCACTTTCGCGGCGAAATCAGAGTTCTGGAACAGCAAACTCCTGCGTACTGGTTTTGATGGAGCGGGTCTCGTTCCTATCAACCGCGATTCCGGTTCAACGGCCATGGATACGCTGACAAAGGCTGTCAGGGAAATGCCTGCCCGTTGTTCCATTGTGCTATTCCCAGAAGGCACCCGGGCCAAAACAGAATCGCTAGGGGACTTTAAGGCGGGTGCTGTATTAGTCGCCCGAGAAACCGGCCGCACGATCACCCCTATTGTCATCCACGACAGCGATAGTCTACTTCCACGCGGCAAACATTTACCGCGCAGCGGGACGATCCGTGTGGAGGCTTTGCCAACATTTACGTGCGATCCTACCGCTAGTGTGGATGAGGATCTGGCGCGATTGCGCAGGCAGATGATGGCTGTATTTGAGCGGTGAAGTCTGTTTGACAGAAATATGCAGAAACCGAGTTTGTTGAGTTTCCGCTACGCGTAGCGGCAGATAACAGATTTGCAGAGCAGTTGTACTTGTTGGTGGGATTTTCTCCAACGGGTATCGATATTCGAAGACCTAGTTAGTACCCGTATTTCAGTATGCTCTTGGCCATTCGTTTTTATGGATGGGCTGCTTGGTATTGTCTCTGAATTCTCAGAAGAGAATGGACAATTAAGTGCCCTGATCTCGCGATTCTTGCCGGAGGCATAAAAAGCAGGGGAGACACGAATTTGCCAGATGCTGTACGACGTATGAGTGACCAAAAGCTAACACTAAGCTGCCATCAGACCACCAGCATCGCCTGCGATACCGACTATGCAATCATCCCCGATCTGAATGCGATTTGCCGGGCTTTCCCCTCCGAGTTCCAGTTTGGGTGAGGTTAACCAGAACGCGCATTGCCACGGGGTCATTTCACGTGGCAGGGCTTTCAACACTTTTTCCATCAAAGGAAGCGGGGTTCCATCCTGAGCAAACTGGAAAGATGGATAGGCGTTGGCTCCTTTGTAAGGTAAAGAAAGTACCTTCCCGGTTCGTGTCCAGATGTCGGCTATCCGCGTGATCTGCCAGGAGCCCTTCTGCCATTGTGCGTGCACGCCTACATCGTCCAGCAACGGATACTCACGCGCAAAATCATCCATCCGGATGTCATTGACCGCGCAACAATGCCCCTCGAAATTATGCAAATACATCTACTTACTCACTGAACTCACTAACAACTCATGAAACGATACTGCCAAAAAACCGTTCTAACCAAAGTTAAGAAGTTCACATTGGGCAAATTAAACTTCAGCTAACCTCGTTTTTTTGCCTAACGCGCTGAAATTATTGTTGGTTTGCTTACGATGACCCGCCGTTCTAATGCTCGTAAAACCAGTTCTGAATTCTTGGCTTTGTTACTCATTGGAGTATTAATCCTCACAAGCTGAGGGCATTGGCCATGAATCTACCGAACCAATCTCTGGTTTGTTGGTGATCAACATCAACGCGTTGGACAAAGCCGCCTGTCACTCTGTCCAGTGTTGGAAACTAGTACCGAGCGCGGGCTCTCTTTTCTACGATCACGATCCTCGTCGTCTGACACTCCGGCAAAATGACAAACAGTCCTGATCCTAAGATTAGCGTGACACCAAGCGGGATGGGGAGGTTTTGTATTTCTACCGACCTAAATTCCTTTCTCTGGTCACAATACGGACTGACCATTCCAAAAATTTCCTACCGCCACCTTGAATTTCTGGACTAATCATTCCAAATCATGCGCATGAGCAAAAAAACTCTCCCAAATGGCGACATCAAATCATCCGCAGGTCCAGGTAGACCTCGTGCCTTTGACGAAGCTGAGGCTTTGGAAAAAGCCTTGTGCGTATTTTGGCACAAGGGCTACGAGACCGCGTCCGTGGACGATTTGACCAAGGCCATGGGTTTGAGCCGGTCCAGCTTCTATGGAACGTTCGTCAACAAGCAGGCTTTGTTTCACAAAGCCCTCCGGCACTATTCAAGGCGTGGTTTGAAATCTCTGCGTGACGTTGCAGATTCGGGCGAAGATGACCCTGTTGGTGCGATAATGAAAGCTCTGGCGAACCCGCAAGGCGGTCGTGACGGCTGCATGCTGATCAATTGCCTTACAGAGCTTGCTCCTCATGATGATGAAGTGGCGGCTCTCGGGCGGCAGCATTTGGAGAGTATTGACGAGATTATTGCGAGAGCGCTTGAGCCTTCGGATCCGGGACAGGCACTCGACAAGGCACGCGCCTTTGCGTCCCTTGCAATCGGCACACTAGCCTTGCGCAAGGCGGGCGTTCCCGCTGAGCAGATATCGCAAACCCTGAAACAAGCCCGGTTGGTGATTTCGCCATAAGGCCTCCCGCCACCATAAGGAAATGAAACCTAAAACAAACTCAATCAAGAGACAGTGACCATAATATTGGACTGATTGGTCCAATAATATCTGAACGAAGTTTACCAAATAAGGAAGCAGCAATGGCTGATGAAAAACTGTTCTCCGGCATCAAAGCTGGTGCAATCGAGCTGAAAAACCGCATTGTCATGGCGCCACTGACCCGCAACCGGGCAAGAGCCGAGGATGACAGTGTCCATGAATTGCAGGCCATGTACTACGCGCAGCGGGCAGATGCTGGTCTGATCATCACGGAAGCATCGCAAATTTCGCCCCAAGGTAAAGGCTACGCCTGGACGCCCGGCATCTATTCCGAAGCGCAGATCGACGGCTGGAAAAAAGTGACTGAGGCCGTCCATGCCAAGGACGGGAAGATCGTAATCCAGCTTTGGCATGTGGGCCGGATTTCGCATTACAGCTTGCAGCAGGATGGTGGCGCCCCTGTTGCACCATCCGCAATTGGAGCTAAGGCCAAGACGTTTGATGGTGAGCAGTTTGTTGAAACATCTGAACCGCGGGCTCTGGCCATCGAAGAAATTGCTGGCATCGTTGCGGACTACCGGAGGGCCGCGGAAAACGCCAAAGAGGCCGGTTTCGACGGTGTCGAGGTCCACGCAGCCAACGGATACCTTATTGATCAATTCCTGCGGGACGAATCCAACAAGCGTGAAGACGCATACGGCGGTCCTGTCGAGAATAGAGCACGGTTCCTGAAAGAGGTCATGGACGTGGTTGTCGATGTCTGGGGCGCCGACCGCGTTGGTGTCCGCCTCAGCCCATTCTCGGACGCCAACAACATCTCCGACAGTGACCCGCAGGCGACATTTACCCATGCGGTCAAATTGCTGAATGGCTATGGGCTGGCCTATCTCCATCTCGTGGAGGGACAGACCGGCGGCCCGCGCGATATTCCGGAAGGTGGTGATCTGAAGGCGCTCTATGAATTGTTTGACGGTGCGAAAATGGGCAACAACGCTTATGACCGGGAAATGGCGGTTGAAGCGGTTGAAACCGGAGCCGTCGATCTGGTGGCCTTTGGCCGGCCGTTTATTTCCAACCCTGATCTTGTCAACCGGTTGGAGAAAGGCGCCGCTCTGAATGAGCTCGATCCAACTACACTCTACGGTGGCAATGAAAAAGGGTACACCGATTACCCGGCACTAGCAGAGGAAGCGGTTGCCGCAGAGTAGTACATCGCTCTAGCCTCCGTAGTGACAGGCAATACCAGATAGAGTGAGCGCGCCGATTTGGACGCGCTCACTTCGCGGGCACGGCAATATCCTTTCTTTAAGCCGGGATCTAACACAAGCCTACGAATGGACTGCTTCCCTCCGATTGCAGTGATTAAGAGAGGCTTTTGAGTTTATCTTCAGCGTCTCTTTGAGTTGGCGAAATCCAGGTTTCAGCAGATACCTCGTCCGAGAAAACGAGCTGCGTAAGTCGGCCTGAGGGATTTTGGCCTTATCTGCTGCGCAGAGTTGGTCCTTCGTATTTGCTGGTAGTCAGGTAACGTTAGGTTGGGAGTACGATATGGAATTACCAACACTGACGTACGAAATGATAGCCGTACTGAGTCTATTGTCTTTTACGGTCTTACTTTTTGTTACCGAGATTATACGGATCGATGTCGCAGCAATTCTTGTAATGGTACTGCTTGGCGCACTGAGCTATCTACCGGGGCTAGGTAATCTAGCCGATGTATCCAAGCTCTTTGAAGGTTTTTCCTCGAACGCCGTGATGTCCATCATCGCAGTTATGGTAATTGGGGCTGGGCTTGATAAGACTGGACTTATGTCAAAGGTCGCTGCCTTGATCCTCAAAAATGGTGGTACGACAGAGGCCCGGATAATTCCCATAATATCAACAACGGTTGGTGTCATCAGTTCTTTCATGCAGAACGTGGGAGCTGCTGCGCTTTTTCTGCCTGTTGTGAGCCGCATCTCAGCACGTACGGAAATCCCGATGAGTAGGTTGCTTATGCCCATGGGGTTTTGCGCGATTCTGGGTGGTACAATCACCTTGGTCGGGTCGTCGCCCCTCATCCTGTTGAATGACCTGATTGTTTCGGCAAATTCATCCCTTCCGGCTAATCAACAAATGGAGACATTTGGGTTGTTTTCAGTCACGCCTATCGGTGTGATGCTGGTGCTGACAGGGGTGCTTTATTTTGTGCTCTTTGGTCGTTGGGTCCTCCCAACGCAGCGGGAGCGTGGAGAAGACGCAAGCTCAGCTAGGTCCATGCAGACTTATGTCGAAAACACCTATGGGCTTAGGGCTGATATGTTCGAGATTCGTGTTCCTGAAGGCTCGATCTTGATAGGACAAACGCTCGCGGATGTCATGGTCGCCCATAACATTTACATTCTCGGCACATCCTATCGCGGCCACAAGGTCATCGCGCCGATGGCGGATACCAAGATCGAAGCCCCTGCGCGGCTCGCAGTGCTTGGCCTGCGTCGGGTGGTTGAGCATCAGTTTGCTGAGCCTTACGGATTAGAGATACTACCCCAACTAGATGTCTTTGCGGATGATTTCGCCGCGACTCAATCGGGGGTGGCAGAGGTTGTTATTCCCCCCGGTTCTTCAGTGATCGGCCAGACTCCGATTGATTTGCGTCTCCGTCAGACACATGGGCTATCTTTGTTGGCCATTCAGCGAGGCGAAGAAACACTGAGCCATGTGGAAACTGAAGATCATGCTGCAACGCATATCGGGCAAGTCCCTTTGCAGGCCGGTGATACGTGTGTGGTGCACGTGCAGTGGGACCGTCTGACACGACTGATGTCGGACAGGGATTTTGTCGTCGTAACTTCGGACTTTCCCCAGGAAGAGTTACGGCCACACAAGGTC
Source organism: Ruegeria sp. CDSB013 (assembly GCF_059611165.1). Lineage (NCBI taxonomy): Bacteria > Pseudomonadati > Pseudomonadota > Alphaproteobacteria > Rhodobacterales > Roseobacteraceae > Ruegeria > Ruegeria sp. CDSB013. The sequence continues at coordinate 6,204 of NZ_JBXWPA010000022.1, forward strand.
GGTTGGGCGCTCGCCTTCTTCCTAATAGCGTTGAGCTTAATTCTGTTCTCTGATCTGCGTTTGTCGTTGTGCCTATTAATTGGCGCTGTTGGCATGGTTTTGAGCCGGGTGTTATCGATTGATGAAGCCTACGAGTCGATCAGTTGGAGCACGGTTTTTCTACTCGCTTCGCTGATCCCGTTGGGCCAGGCAGTTCAGAACACCGGCACTGCGGATTGGATTGCAGCACATGTGTTGGCCCTCCTGAAGGGTTGGCCGATCTGGTCGTTGCAAGCAGGAATCGCCGTTCTGGCGACTGCGTTCACGCTGGTCATGTCCAATGTAGGCGCAACTGTCCTCCTGGTGCCGCTAGCAGTTTCTATTGCCGTATCCGCGGGTGGCAATCCGGCTGTTTTTGCTCTCACCGTGGCAATTTCAACGTCCAACTCATTTTTGATCCCAACACACCAGGTGAACGCGTTGATCATGGGCCCGGCAGGCTACCGGGTGGTCGATTTCGTTCGCTCGGGTGGAATCATGACTCTACTTTTCTTGGTTGTCTCAATGACCGGACTTGCGCTCTTCTTCTGATGCGCTTCTTGGCGATCCGCATAGATGAACTCTGCTTCAGCTGAGAAGAACTGGCAAGATGAGGCTTTGAGACCAATCCTTTTGTTGGAGCAGCAGATCCGAGATCTATGCAAATGGACCTTCGCTGCGAGCAAGAGAAGAAGGGCGGCGAACAAATGCAAACCTGACGTCGACATACGCTGGTACTGGACCGTTTTTGTTTCATCGATCACTGTTGCTTGGCCAATACCGTCGGCATATTGGAGAGTTCACAATGAAGTTCCTTCGAACACCTGATCATCGGTTTGACGGGTTGCCAGATTTCGCATTCGGCCCGAACTATCTTGATGTGGAAGATACCGAAGGCGGTCGTCTCCGAATGCACTATTTGGACGAGGGACCGGCACAGGCACAGACAGTATTGTTGATGCATGGAGAACCAACCTGGTGCTTCCTGTATCGGCGCATGATTTCGTTGTTCAAAGATGCGGGCCATCGAGTTCTGGCTCCTGATTTGATTGGGTTTGGACGGTCGGACAAGCCAAGTGAGCGATCCGACTTCACCTACCAACGCCATGTAGACTGGATGTCCGAGTGGTTGCGGACAGTTGACCTAACGGGCATCACATTGATTTGCTAGGACTGGGGAGGACTCATCGGCTTGCGGCTGGTTGCGAGTATGCCCGAGCGGTTCTCTCGGGTAGTTGTTGCAAACACGGCCTTGCCCACCGGTGACACGCCCTTGGGCGAGGCATTTCTTTCATGGCGGGAATACTCGCAATCCGTTTCTGAATTTAATTCGGGACGCCTTGTATTCGGTGGCACAACATCCAAGATTTCCGACGAAGAGGTCTCAGCTTACAACGCACCGTTCCCGGATGCGCGCTATCTGGCAGGCGCTCGACAGTTTCCAATGTTGGTGCCCGACAAACCCGACAACCCTGCTTCAGAAGCCAACCGAGCCGCATGGAAAACCCTCAAGACCCTCAACACTCCGTTTCTGACCGTTTTTGGAGAAGATGACATGGTCATGGCAGGAGTAGACAAAGTGTTCCAAAAGTCGATCCCAGGAGCCGCCGGTCGAAACTATACCGTGCTACCAAAAGCCGGGCATTTCATCCAAGAAGATGCTGGCACAGACTTGGTACACGTGACTCTGAAATTCATTGAGCAGTCTCAGCGGCTATCAGTTGGTGCAACCCGCCGGAATGTTCGCCTCTAAAAGATATTCGACTTTGCAGCAGTTTCCGGCCTAAAGGGCGGTTACTGAAGGTTCTCCTGAACTACGGCTTAGATATTCCTCTTCGATTCAATTGATTCACTAATAGCTAGGACAGGCGTGAACAGCGCAGCCAATCGCAGAAGCGATTTAGTGTCTTCCCCTGCGGCCTCAACTCACACCAAATTTGCGACGCAAATGCTCAGCTAAGGCCGTTATGCGACGTGGTTGGGCTCGGCTAGGCGGAAACATCATTTGCAAAGGTTTCGGCGGTGGGAGGAAGTCGCGCAAGACAGAGACAAGTCTGCCAGATCGAACATCTTCGCCGACATCCAGCTCGGACTTCAATACGACCCCATGGCCTGCAATCGCCCAATCGCGGATCAGTGAACCATCATTGACTATTCGATTTCCCTTTACCGATACGCGCTGGGCATTTGGTCCTGATCCAAACTCCCAAACGTTGTCGATCATGTCGCCAAACCTCATAACCAAGCAGTTGTGGTTTAATAGATCTTCTGGTTTTTCAGGCGTTCCGAATAAGGCCAGGTAACTTGGGGACGCACATACGAAACGTTGGTAGCTTCCTAGATTTCGCAACCTGAGCGAGCTGTCTGTGATGTTGCCGAAGCGAACGGCGAGGTCGAAACCCTGGCCCACAAGGTCGACATAGCCGTCCGAGAGGGACAGTTCGATTGAGACAGCAGGGTTCTCTTCGGTGAATTCGGCAATAACCTCGGAAACAAAGCTACGTCCCAAGTCAATGGGCGCGCTTATGCGAATTGGGCCAGACAGAGTTTCGGCGCCGCGCCGAACAAGTGTATCCAGGTCCGCAACCTCACTGAGTATGCTTCTTGCTCCGTCAGCTAGTGTCCGGCCTTCTTCGGTAAGGCTAATGGAACGGGTGGTGCGGTTGAACAAAACCGCTCCGTAATGTGCCTCCAGAGCCGCGAGCCGCTCAGACACTGTCGTGCTCGACATCCCTGTCTCGCGCGCCGCGGCCACAAGACTGCCTTTCTCAGCTATGGTCAGAAACAAGCGAAGATTGTCCAAAAGCATTAAACGGAATTTCCGGATTATATGTTCGATTATACCCCGTTTATCCCGAAAGTACTGCGGCGTAAATCTAACGCGTCGCGCAAATACACAAGGGACCTATTCTAATGGCCAAGTTGACAATCGTCGCCAACATCAAAGCCAACCCCGACAAGATCGACCTCGTAAAGGGTGAGCTGATCAAGCTCATCGATATAACCTGTGCCGAAGAGGGTTGCATTAACTATGACCTGCACCAGGACAACGACAACCCGGCTCATTTCGTGTTCTACGAAAACTGGGAAAGCAGAGAGCTTTGGCAAACCCACATGGGTGCTCCGCACCTTGCGGCGTACCTGGAAGCAACAGAGGGCGCCGTTACAGAGTTCACGTTGAATGAGATGACAATCATCAGTTGATACAGAACCGGACAAAGGAGCACGTTATGAAAGCCGTGGGATACCGTGAGACAGGGTCGATTGAGCGGGCGGATGCCTTAATCGACTTCGATACCGACAGACCGACGCCGAAGGGGCACGACTTGTTGGTCAAGGTGCAGGCCGTGTCAGTGAACCCAGTCGATACGAAAATTCGTCAAAAACGAGCGCCTGCAGGTGCAGCACCAGATATTCTGGGGTGGGACGCAGTAGGGATCGTCGAAGCAGTTGGCGAAGCGGTTGAGACTTTTAGTCCGGGACATACAGTTTGGTATGCCGGGGCGGTAAACAGACCGGGAACCAATGCTGAGTTTCATCTGGTTGATGAACGTATTGTCGGAGCCGCGCCAAAATCCATACCTGCAAAAGCAGCTGCGGCGATGCCGCTAACGACGCTTACTGCCTTTGAGATGTTGTTCGACCGCTTGCGAGTCCAAGATGCCGTTTCCGGCGGGACCAATACGTTACTGGTTATTGGTGGCGCAGGCGGTGTCGGGTCAATTACCATTCAATTGGCGCGGGCTCTCACTGACTTGACGGTGATTGCCACTGCGTCCCGACCCGAGACACAAGACTGGGTTCGAGAGCTTGGCGCACACCATGTCATCAACCATGCGGAACCTTTTGGCACACAACGCGGGGCTCTCGGTATCGAAAGCGTGGATTTCATCTTTTCAACGAACCATTCCCAGGTTTATGCGGCTCAAGCCGGAGAGGTGATGACACCTCAAGGTCGCTTTGGGTTGATCGATGATCCTGAGACCTTTGACATCGCGCCATTCAAACCCAAATCGATCTCATTGCATTGGGAGTTCATGTACACCCGCTCGCTTTTTGGGACTGAAGATATAAACCGTCAAAGCGAAATTCTGAATCAAGTTGCCGGGTTGATAGACGATGGAAAGATCAGATCCACAGCAACCGATACACTTGGTACAATCAATGCTGCAAACTTAATGAAAGCGCATGCTATCCTCGAAAGTGGCAAGGCCAAAGGAAAGCGCGTGCTTGAGGGTTTTTAGATGAGAATTGAACGTCTAGATCACGTAAATATCGTGACGACAAAATTGCCTGAGATGGTTACTTGGTATGAAGAGGTCCTGGGTTTGAGACCTGGGGCCCGCCCTGATTTTCCGTTTTCCGGGGCTTGGTTGTATGCGGGTAATCACGCCGTGGTTCACCTTGTGGGTCGCGAAGGCACGCCAAATGTCGGCTCCGAAGTGAAGCTCAAGCTCGAGCATTTTGCGCTCTCAGCCACGGGGCTGAGCGCATTCGAAGAAAAACTGATCTCGGGTCAAATCCAGTACCGCAAAACTGACGTCCCAGGGGCTCGAATGGTCCAAATCCATGTGGCCGATCCTGATGGAAATCATATTCATATAGACTTCGAAGAAACCGAGTAAGTGGCTAGCCCTCGAAATAGTTGGAACGCAAAATCAAGCTCTTGCCGATTAGTGGTCGAGATCCTTGCCGGGTTGCTTCCAAGAATTACTCGGACCAACATTTTTGGGCGGTACAAACGTCGATTCGGAGATCAGCATGCCGGACCTCGAAACAAACAAGAAAAACGTCATCGCTTTCTACGAAATGATGTTCACCGAGTGTCGACCTGCCGAGGCCATAGCGACCTTTGTTGGTGAAACCTATACGCAGCACAACCCACATGTTGGCGACGGCAAGCAAGCCTTTGTCGAGTATTTCGAGTGCATGGCTGCCGAATACCCCGGAAAGCGAGTGGACATCAAACGCGCCTTTGCTGAAGACGACCACGTTGTTCTGCATTGCCACCAAATCTGGCCCGATGGTCTTGAGTACGCAGGGATCGATATTTTTCGCCTGGATGTTGAAGGTAAGGTTGTCGAGCACTGGGATGTTCTTCAGGAAATTCCAGCAAAAAGCGCGAATGACAATGGCATGTTTTAACTTAACCGTTCTGACCACGGTGCATGTAACTTTGAAGACTCCTGTCGGCTGAACCACGATAGTCAAACGACGTAAGTCTGATCCAAGAAACCCGCCGAAGCGTATCTATCAAGAACCTTTTAGAAAGGAGATAATTATGCTTTCGAAGAGTATTCTTACCGCGACACTTGGATTGTTTGCAGCTACTTCGCTTCAAGCTGGTGTACAAATTCGTTTCATAGAAGGCGCACCCAAGGACCGTTTTGTTTTGACAAATGTCGGAGCGTGCGAAGTAGATGCCTCGACCCTCAAAATCGACTTGTCGCAATCTGCCGGACGTCTGATTTTCGACGTTACCGAAAAAGGCGCAGGTGTAGAGGTATTCCAACCTCTCGAATTCGTTGAGGGCGCTGATGCATTGCGTCAACTTCCTTCAGTTGTGGACGGGCAAAAAACAATTGAACTTAAGATCGCCTCCCTTGCAGCTGGGGACAAACTAGCCTTTACCATCGATGTAGATGACACCATCGGGCAACGCGAAATCACCGTAACAGGGTCGGAGATCGAAGGCGCCACGGTGTCTTATTCCGATGCGGATAAGACCAGTACTGCAACCTTCTCTTCCGAAGCGCTTGTCAACGTGACGACCAAGGATTGCTAAAAGCAGTCCCGCAATGTCGAATTTGTTGATCCGTATAGCATTTCTTGCGCTGATGTTGGGAGGCGGCATCCTGATCGGGACACTGACTGCACCTGGCGATTGGTATGCGCAGCTTTCTAAACCCGCTTTCAACCCACCAAATTGGATTTTTGGTCCGGTTTGGACAGTGCTTTATGTGTTGATCGCCATGGCGGGTTGGCGCCAGTTCGAAGCAGACCGAAGCTCCACCACCATGAAGTTGTGGTGGGCGCAGATGGGTCTGAACTTTTTATGGTCCCCAACCTTTTTCGTACTGCAAATGCAGTGGTTGGCCCTTGTGGTCATTGTCGCGTTGCTGGCTGTCATCGTCGTGTTCATCGCTGAAGTCAGGCACACTGATCGAGCCTCTGGACTGGCCTTCCTGCCGTATTTAGCATGGGTCGCATTTGCCACGGCGCTTAACCTTTCCATTGCGATATTGAACTGAGGAAGAACAATATGCGTGGCAACTTCGTTGGGCTTGTTTCAGGTCTAATTATCATCGGATCTACAATGGCACAGGCTGATGGAAATCTCGCTGAGGACTTCTCCGAGGCTCCAAAGACGCGTTGGGACTACGTTGCCGACACTGTTATGGGAGGGGTCTCTTCAGGGCAGGTGCAGTTTCGTTCGGAAGGTGAAGTTGCATTCGCCCGGCTGACCGGAACCGTGAGTACAGAAAACAACGGTGGCTTCATCCAGTTTCGACGCAATTTGCCTGATCGACCAGATGCGAGTGTTTCGGGCGTCAGGCTCTTGGTCCGGGGCAACGGCGAACAATACTTCGTTCACCTCAGGACACGTGGCACGGTGCTTCCATGGCAATACTATCAGGCCCAGTTCGCAACTTCTGAAGAATGGACCGAAGTCTCTTTACCTCTGTCTGACTTCAAGGCTTCAGGTGCTATGTTACGCGCTATTCCCGTTGCTGACGAAATCACCTCAGTTGGAGTTGTAGCCTTCGGGCGCGATCACGAAGTCCTCGTAGATGTCAGCAGGATTGGTTTCTATTGAAGTTCGCCCAAGCGAGGGGCTGCAATCTTCTGTTGCACCAGTCAGATTAGGCGGCTCAATAAATACGAGCGACTATGCAATTCCAATAGTCTTTGCTCGTCTTTTGCAAGCGACTAACTTGGTTCCATGGAACAAGTCGCTCGACTAACCGAATGGTTGATTACAGAAGGTCGTCGCTCCGGCAATCCCGTAAAGGTGGTGTCACAGTTCTGTTCCTCCTTGATCGAGGCCGGAGTTCCGCTGTGGCGAACAAACATTGGCCAGCGCTTTGCCAACCCATTGCTTATTGCTTGGGGGGTAGTTTGGACGCCTGAAGGCACCGACAGCTACGACGTCACCCATGAGACGATGTTGACAGATGGTTATGTCGGGAGTTCATTCGAGTATATTCTTGCGAACAGAAAGCCACTTCACAAAAGTCTCCGGCAACTGGACTTAGAAACAGAGCATTCATCCTATCTGGAATTTGCAGAGCAGGGCGGCACTGACTACTATGCTACTTTGCTCTATTACGGTGATGGATCGTTGCATGGTTGCACCTTTGTTACGCAGTCGCCGGACGGATTCTCTCTGGAGCATCTAAGACTGATTGAAGCGGCATTACCGGGCCTTTCTTCCGCTCTTGAGCCCGTTACGATGCGCAAATCGTCTAAAGGTTTACTTCGAACTTATTTAGGAGATGGACCTTCCGAGGCAGTCTGGAGCGGCAAAATAAAGCGCGGTGAGCGAACAACTCTGGATGCCGTGGTTATGTTTTCTGATCTGCGAGGCTTTACGGCACTTTCCGAGACCTCTCCGGAAGAAGAAATCTTTGACACGCTTACTGACTATTTTGATCTGGTGGTCAAAGCCGTAGAAGACAACGGTGGAGACGTTCTCAAGTTCATGGGCGACGGCATCCTATCAGTCTTTACTATTGAAACTCAAAATGACCACGCCGACCGATGCCGCATGGCAGCGTTCGCAGCCCAGAGCATATTGAGTGGTTTGACTTCTCTCAATTCACGACGAGACGGTATTCAAAAACCGCCTTTGGACATTGGTGTTGGAATTAACGTTGGGCAGGTCAGTTACGGTAATATCGGCAGCCCCGGCAGGCTTGACTTTACAGTTCTGGGCGGCGCGGTAAACGTCGCAAGCCGAATTGAAGGCTTAACAAAATCAATCGGTCGGAGAGTTTTGGCGACGTCAGCTGTTGCAAGTGCTTCACCAAACATGTTCGTCAGCTGTGGAGATCACGAAATACGTGGCCTTGCTCAGCCAATTGAGCTGTTCTTTCTCTCTGAACGTGCGCCTTAATATGGTTTGTGCTTCTGGTGGTTGTGGCATTGGCAAACGGGAATTGCATACACCATGCGTTGAAGCACATCGTTCATTATCAATTTCCACGTTCTAAGATTGTGACATTTGACTACACGCCCACCTTGCCGGAAGGATCACTGCTGCTTCCCACGGGCGGAGACTTTATGATGTTTTGAGAATTTTACTGCTTGCTTAAGCTGACGCAGGTTGCGCCTAGTCCCGCTCACGGTCCAATGTTTCGCGAATGAGGGTCAGATTAGGTAAAGAACTGTGAAACGGTTCAGGCCCCAGTTCGAACAAAACTGGACCAAGAGCTTCTGACATATGCTCCATACAAGCTTTCAATAACTCTACGCCTTCCGGTGTAGACCGAGCAATTTTCGAACGCTTATCATTGGGGTTGGCTTCAAGGGTAATCAGGGCATGATTTTCAAGACTGGAGAGCATGTGCGTCATCGAAGTTTTGGGCACTTGAAACGCTTTCGAAAGTTGCAGTGGTGTCTCTCCCTCGGGGCGCCGGACCAGGTGGCCCAATATGCCAAATTGGGTTGCGGTCATTCTGCCAGGTAAGAACGCTTCAAGCTTGGTCGAGATCAACTGATTGATGATCCCGACCTCGGTGAAGAACCGGTAGACTTCGTTGGGCTCATCCTCAGGCTTCATTCAGAATTCGTGTCTCCAGCGGCCAGCGGGGTGTGGCAATTGGTTCAGGTCCATACCCCAAACGCAGCAACATTTGCACCGTGTGGCCCGGCGACGCAAGAAGCTCATGCGCCAGAGCGTATTCATCGGCCATCTCAGGGTACTCCTGAAGTGCCTGACTAACCGGATGAACGCCCAGGCCCATTTCGGTTGTCTTCAGATAAAAACGCATCAATTGACGTCCGGCATCGAGTTGATCGCTTCGCGTATTTGTGGCTGTCGTAAGGATTGCGTATTGCGGCGTCGCGTCTAGCATGGCGAAGTAGCCTCGCATGTGTGACTGAGTGCCTGGGTGGTCAACGTTCATAAGGGTCTCATTATCCAACAAGCCGGTAAGTCGCAGCGTTTCCAGCATGGGATCACGTAATTCAATCCCGTCCGGGTTGGCGTTGATTTCTGCTTTCCCGATCCGCATGAGGTCGACGGACTCTTTCAAGGTCTGCGGTGTACGCATTTCGATTTCAAAAGCGCGTTTCGTTAGGTCTCGAACACGGGCCACTAGATCCTCATCGGAAATCAGAGTGGCATAGTTTTCAAGGACCGACGTTTCCGCCTCGGACAGCCGCTGTTCAGTGTATGGTCCTTTGTTGGAATGCCGTTTGCGGATTTGATCTGATAGTGGATCGGATGTCCCGCCTGGCACAAACACTGCTTCTGCGATGGGTCCGTCATCCCCATCTGGCAGTAACTTGACCTCGGTATCGAACCCGAGAGCACCTGCTGCTAGAATCATCGTCTCAACAAATGCGCCGAGGCCAATATAGAGCTGGCGGTTGTAAGGATCGGTTTCAGGAAGCTCGCGATCAGGATCACGGTGGATGCGCACCTTGTCTTGTCCAACCAACTCGACCAGCCAAGGTTGCAAGTTGTGTGGATTGGGGGCGAGAATTGCGTAGGACAAAGCGGCTTTGCGTGGGTCGTCATACGGTTTTGGCGTCCACGGAGCCAGCGCGGCATGCGGCGTGCGTGTAGCGAGGAACGCAACCGCACCGCTTGCCGCCAGTATTGTGCCTCCGCCTAGAATCTTGAGAAAACGTCTTCGGTTTGGCATCTTGACTCTCCAATAGTACGATATCGAACTAGTTTAATACGAATCCGTACTATATCAACCCCAATCGATGCAGTGATTGGTTGAGTGACTTGAAAAAAGTAAATCAGAACAGCCGAACGCAACGGCGGACTGCCGTTGTAGACAAGTATTCGTAGCGCCTTTTATGCCGAAAATAGGCAGTTATTTTAGTTGATTAACGACCGGACACGAGAAGATCAGAGGCTGGTGAGCCGATGCTTTTCGAGTATCCCGCAAAGCATAGCCTGTGCTTGCAGCCTGTGTTCTCGATGACGTTCACGGGCGACATCCGGTCGACTTTCACTAATCGCTTGGAAAACAACCCGGTGATCTTCATTGGATTTGACGGGCAGGGGCCTGATGAACAACGTCGTTGCGCGCGCGCGACGTACCTGGTCGCTCATCATGGCGACAATCGCTTCGACACGTTTGTTGCCGCCCAACCGAACGAGCTCCTGGTGAAACAACTCGTCGGCCTCGGCCCAGGCTTCTAGGTCTTCGACTTCGATGGCTTGGTCCATCTTTGCAATTGAGCCAGCAAGTACCGCCAGTTCATCTTCTGAATAACCCGCTTCGGCTGCGCGCTGTGCTGCGAGACTCTCAAGTTCCGTTAGTATGTCGTAAATTTCACGCATATCGTCTGATGAAACAGGCAGTATCCGCACGCCCTTTCGGGGCCGCATTTCTAGCAACCCCTTACTTTCCAACATCAGTGCAGCTTCCCGTATCGGGGTGCGGGACATGCCAAGGGTCTCGGCGAGTTCCGATTCCAGATGGTCAGTTCCGGCTGCAAGTTCGCCGGACAGGATCATCTTTCGCAAATCCCTAACAGCGCGTTGCGTATTGGAAAGAGTTTTTGCGTCCTGATCTTTCACGGGGTCTCCAGGTTGATCTTTCGTCCCTCCGCAGCCGAGAGATAGATGTTCTCTTCGATGCGGATCACGTCCAAATAGTCTCGAGCTGTGTTTTCCAGCGGCGTGCCCTTTACAAGGCCTGAAACGACGTGACTTTGCAAGGCGTGTACGCAGTCTCCTCCAAACCCATCATGATCGCTCGGAGGTAAAATCTGCTGTCGCTCCTGTTTTCCAAAAGCGCGGAGCTCGACTGAACCGTCGCCGTTAAGAACCAGTGATCCTTCCGTTCCTTCGATGAGCGCTTCGCCCATGGTCTGACGCAGGTTTTCGGCGCTGTGGTCAAGGCATCTGTTGCCATCGAACAGAGCTCTTAAACCGTTGGCGTGGTCAAACAGGATGTAACCTGCGTCCTCGCCTGCGATAACTGGGTTAACTTGGCGCAAGTCCGCATAAACTGCGCTGGGCGTATCGAACAAAAATCGGAATGTGTCTACCCAGTGAACCGCTGTTTCGTGAACAAGGAAACGTTGCATGTCCTGAAAGTACGGCTGCCGGTCTAAGTAGGCGCGTGGTCCCTGTCCGTCGCCGGGTCGAAGCCGGAAAGTAGCTTGGAGAGGTGTACCAATTTGACCCTCGGTCATTGCCTCTTTGATTGCGCGATACCAAGGCTGGAAGCGAAAGTTCTCGTGTACAACAATAGTTGCCCCAACTGCTTCAGCCTCGGAGACGATCTTCTCAGCTTCATCCAAAGACTTGCAAAATGGCTTTTGGCAAATCAGCCATTTGATACCAGAGCGCAGTGCCGTTCGGATGGCGTCGGCCTGCGCCACAGGTGGAAGGATGATGTCCACGAGATCTGGTTTTTCCGCCTCCAACATTTTTGACAGATCATCGTAAGCGGCCAGTCCTGTTTCTTCCGCCTTGTTGATATCACGGTTGCAGGATGCAATCGGAACCGCTCCGGGCATTCGGGACCAGCTTTCGTAGTGGAACCTGCTGAAATACCCTGCGCCCACACACGCGACCCTGATGGCTTGTTGAGTATTCATGCCCGCAATGCTTCCAATACCGATGAGGCTGCATCCTGCGTTCCGGCGGTGCCACCCAAGTCCCGCGTCAGGTTCCGACCGTTCGCAGTCACCTTTTCCACCGCTTCGCGCAATCGTTCACCGTCGCTGGACAGTTCTGGGTGATCATGGGTGAACCCCAACCATTCAAGCATCATTGCTGCGGACAGAATCATCGCAAACGGGTTGGCAATACCCTGTCCTGCAATGTCCGGAGCGGAACCATGGCAGGGTTGGAATACAGCGTGGTTCAACCCGATATCCGCTGATGGCGCCAGTCCTAGACCACCCATGAGACCCGCACCAAGGTCTGAGAGGATATCTCCGAACATGTTCTCAGTGACCAAAACGTCAAATTCCCAAGGCTTTTGAACCATCCACAGAGCGGTAGCATCAACATAAGCATGGTCTGCCTGTAATTCGGGATGGTGTGCGGCTTCTGCATCAAACATCGATCTGAAGAACGCAAAGGCGCGGAATACATTGGCTTTGTCGACACATGTAACTCGACCCGGACCGCGCCCGGTTCTTTTGCGGTTCTGGGCGAGCTCAAACGCGAACCGGAACAGTTTTTCGGACACCTCACGAGTGATCAGCAGAGTTTCACGTGCTTCGTCATCGGTAACTTCGCCAGCGCCTTGAGTGAAGAACAGCCCTTCTGTGCTTTCGCGTATCAAGACAAAGTCGATCTCTTTTTCGGGAGGCAGCGCCAAGGGGGTCATTTGTCCGCTGCTTACTTTTACAGGACGCACACCAGCGAAAAGTCCCAGTTTCTTTCGCAAATCAATCTGCGGTGAAATCTCGGTTCCGTCAGGGTAGCGAACATCCGGCAAACCCATTGCAGATAGCAGAATCGCGTCGGCGTGGCGTGCAGTTTCGAGTGACCCGGCCGGAAACGATTCTCCAGTTTTGGCGTAGTGGCCTGCGCCTGCCGGAGCATCGGTAAACACCAGTTCGTAGGAAGGACTGCCGCGCGAAAGCTGGCGCAGAATTTCAAGCGTAGGGGCCATGATTTCCGGGCCGATTCCGTCCCCTTGGAACACTGCCACATCATAACTTTTCTTCATCTTAGCCCGCTTCCTTCCCGTTTCGCATCCATAGCGCGATTGCAGCTCTCACTACAGTCCGTTGACAACGCATTCTTTAATGTATACGCAAATAAATGCAATAATAAACGCAAAGTTGTTTGGGAGGACTTGGAAATGAAACTAAAGCTAGGGCGGTTGGCGGCCGCAGCCGTGATGGCGACCGGGATTACAGGGGCAGCTGCTGCGCAGGATTATCCCTATCGTGATATCACCACAGCTGTGGTCTGGGGGGCCGGTGGTGGCACGGACACGATCAACCGAATGATCATGGCCGAGATGGAAAAACATCTTCCGGTCTCGATCAATGTGATCAATCAAACAGGTGGTGTCGCAGGCTCCAACGGTATGGTTTATGTGATGAACCAACCAGACGATGGCTATACATTGGTTGGTTTGTCAGAGTCTAACGTCACCGCTGCTGTGCAGGGTGGTTGGGATAAGAAATTTGATTTTTGGTATCCGTTCATTGTTGGCGGATCACCTGATCTGATCTCGGTTCCGGTGGACAGCCCGTACAATACTCTGGAAGAACTGGTCGACGCTGCGAAAGCTGCTCCTGGCACTATTCCCGCGGCGGCTTCCGGCGCAGGTTCGATCCACCACTTGAATCTTCTGGCCATCGAAAAAGGGTCAGGGACTGAGTTCAAATTTGTTCCATACAAAGGCTCAGCGCCCGGGCAGGAAGCAGCGATAGCGGGTGAAGTTGCGTTGGTTGTGACGTCACTGGCTGAACAGGCTCCATTGATTGAAGGCGGTCAACTTAAACCGCTCGCGATGTTGACGCCCGAAGATGCGCAGATTGCAGGGGCAACAGTGCCTTCTGCCTTTGGCATCTATGACGGTCTTGATCAGTATTTGCCGCTCAAACAGGCCATCGGGTTTGCAGTTCACAGTTCAGCCGGGGACGATGTAAAGGCCGCGCTTGGTGATGCCTTCGAGCAAGCTATTGCCTCCGACACCGTCGCCGAATGGGCCTCTGCAAACAACTATGATGTCGGTGGTCAACACGGTGAAGAAGCTCAAGAACTGTTTGCGAACCTCGAGGCTACTTTTGCCTACACCTTGCAGGACCTTGGCGCTGCCACAGTGGATCCGGCCTCGCTGGGTATCGAGCAGCCCTAATCCGATCAATTTTGAAGGGGCGCGCTTGATCGCGCCCTTTCCCTCAGGAGGCAGGCAATGGACAAACCTGACGAAACACTGGTCATGCGGTCGCGCGACTTTTGGGCAGCAATTGTTCTTATAACAGTGTCCGTCTTTTTTCTTTGGAAGACATCGGACATTCCACTTTGGGGCGAAAACCGCGCAGGTGTAAGTGGATCGGATTGGTACAACTCGGCTGCAATTGTACCGCTGTTCATCTTCGGTGGATTGCTTAGCTTGTCCTTCGTTTTGCTGGCTATTTCAATCCGCTCAGGTGGGGCCCAAAACGCGCTCAGTGCTTTGGGCATCGGATGGGATAAGTCGGAAGCCTATCGAGCTTCAACAATAGGCCTGATCCTTCTTGCTTATGTCGTCGGACTGGTTCCCAGAGTGGACTTCATTTTGTGCTCGGGGTTACTGATTACAGCTTTGATCTACGGCTACTACGGCGGTTACGCGCGGCGTGCTTTGGTGGCCTGTATCGCAGTTGTCTCTGCCGGGCTTTTTGCGTTCGCCGTATTTCCCGCGCAGGCGGACTGGAATTCACACGGTGATGATTGGTTTACACTGGCCCTATGGGTCTCGCTATCACTTTTGGTGTTGACCAAAGCGGCTTCCGAACGCGTTTTGCGGGTCGTTCCCTGCGTCGCGATATTGGCCCCGCTCATCCTCGTTTGCGCGATGGCCTTTGTATTCCGACAGAACGTGCCCGCGCGCGGCGGGCTGATCTTCAAGCAAATCGAATACCACTACTACGTGACGCTGCGTCCGTTATGGAAAGACTGACCGGATGGACTTTATCCTTTCGCAACTGGCTGGATTTGGGACCGCATTCGTGGGCCTGGCAGTAGACCCGCTGACCTATCTGTATTTGATCGCATCCGTGTTCTTGGGCATCACGTTCGGCGCATTGCCCGGCCTGACCGCAACGCTGGCAGTGACGATCCTGACGGGTTTCTTCGGCAACAAGATCCCATTGGACTATTCGCTCATCGCTTTGCTCGGGGCCTATGTCGGCGCGATTTACGGCGGCTCTTACCCGTCTATTCTGCTGAACATTCCGGGCACAGCAGCCAGCGCGGCGACGGCCATGGATGGATACCCTCTGGCCAAAGCGGGTCGAGGGGGCGAAGCACTAGGGCTGACCACAACGGCCAGTTTCATTGGCACGGTTATCGGGACCATCACGCTTTTGATCTTTGTCTGGGCGTTGCTTTTGGTTTCAAAAAACATCGCAAGCCCGGAGAAAGCACTGCTGGCCCTGTTCGGGATTCTGCTTTCTGGCACTTTGATGAGCGAAGACCTGGTGATTAAGGGATGGATCGCTGGTTTGATCGGGCTTGCGATGTCCATGGTGGGTCTCGACCCTTTGTTGTCTGAGCCGCGCTATACCTTCGGCTGGTCTTACTTGATGAGCGGGTTTCAGGTCGTGCCGGTTTTGATGGGGGCCTTTGCCATTCCCCAAATCATCGACGGTTTAAGGCACATTGAGGCCGGGAAAGTTCTGGCTCTGAAAGGCCGTATTCTTCCAAACATTCGCTCTATTCGACGTTACTTGCCGACCATTGGCCGGTCAGGAGTGATCGGGACCGGGGTAGGAGCGCTTCCCGGCGTGGGCGAAGATGTCGCCGGTTGGGTCAGTTACGGTGTCGGCAAGACCGTATCTGCCGAGGGCGATAAGTTTGGAAAAGGCTCTTTGGAAGGTCTGCTGTGCTCAGAGACCGCAAACAACGCCTGCATTGGGGGCGCGCTAATCCCGCTTTTGGTTTTGGGCATTCCCGGTTCACCACCCGCCGCGGCTTTGATGGGGGCTTTCAAGATCAACAACGTGATCCCGGGCCCGACGATTGATCCCGAGATCATTCTGCGCGTGGTTGCAATCCTAGTGCTGGCATCCCTGACAATGTTCTTGATGGGCCTGTTCACTGCTCGGGTTTTTATCAAAATACTCGCCATACCGCAGACCATTTTCCTGCCTGTTGTTATGGTTCTAACAACAATTGGGTCTTTCAGTGTTGGGGGTGGCATCAATGATCTTTACCTGATGCTTGGAGTAGGCGCCGTTGCCTATTTCATGAACTTGATGAAATACCCAATCGCGCCGTTGGTGATCGGGGTTATTCTGGGCAGCCTGTTTGACGAAACCTTTCGCCGGTCGCTGTTCTTGTCGGATGGGGATCTTTCGGTCTTCTTTTCGCGGCCCGGTGCGGCCATTCTGCTGGTGCTCAACATTGGTCTGATCCTCAGCCAACTGCCTGTCGCGAAGCGCGCTTTCTCACGTCTGAAAGGACTTCCCGTCTGATGTTTGTGGTTACTGTCACCTTCACTCTCAAGCCCTGTACGAGAGACACCTTTTTGCCGCTGATGGTCGAAAACGCTTCGACCTCTTTGCGTGAAGAACCCGGATGCCAGCAGTTTGACGTTTGCCTCGGCGATGATCCTGAGACAGTTTTTCTCTATGAGGTTTATGATGATAGCGCGGCGTTCTCCGCCCACCTAAAAAGCGCGCATTTTCAGGCCTTCGATACGGCAGTGGCTGATATGATCGCCACCAAGGTAGTTCACCAGTACTCCGAGGTCATCCGATGAACGATTGGGAAATCCACGCCGTGAAATACGCGGATCGCAATGCCCGGACGCGAGCTGATAGTTTCATCATCGATGATAATCACAGCGCGCCTCACGCGATGGATTACTTCGTTTGGGTGCTCCAACGCGGTAACAAAGTCATTCTGGTCGATACTGGCTACGACTCCGATGAGGCCGCCGCCCGTGGTCGTCCCATTGCGATGGATCCTCGCGAGGCTCTGCGGCCCCTAGGCATTTCACCGGAAGCGGTAACCGAGGTTATCGTGACCCATCTTCATTATGATCACGCGGGGGGGCTGCATATGTTCCCGAACGCGAAGTTGCATATGCAATCGGCGGAGATGGCCTTCGCCACAGGCCCCTGCATGTGCCACGACCATCTGCGCGCACCTTTCACGGCGGGCCATATTTGCGAGGTCGTAAACCGTCTCTATTCAGGGAAGGTCGTGTTCTACGATGGAGAAGCCGAGATTATAGATGGGGTCACGGTGCACTGCATTGGTGGGCATTCGCGAGGGTTGCAATGCGTTCGCGTAAGGACGGAAGCCGGGTGGATGGTGCTCGCCTCTGATGCCTCGCATTACTATGAGAATTTCATGGCGCGCAAAGCCTTTCCCATTGTCGTCGACCTACAGGACATGATGGATGGTTTCGAGACACTCGAGAGGTTGGCCTCGCATCCTCGACTTATCGTGCCCGGCCATGATCCACTTGTGCGTGAGGTTTTTCCAGTCGGTGCAGCGCCGCATATCTATAGGCTAGACCCAGGGCCGACGAGGGACATCGAACTATGAAAATTGGTGTCATAGCGGATGATTTTACTGGTGCGAGTGATATTGCGAACACCTTGGCGAAGGGCATGGAGCCAGAAGGTGGGATACGAACCGCGCAGTTTCCGGGTGTTCCCAATATCCCGGTCGACGAAGAGATCGAAGCGGGTGTGATCTCACTCAAAAGCCGCACTGCACTGGTTGAAGAAGCCATTGCAGACAGTCTGAGTGCTTTGCGGTGGCTCGCGGATCAAGGATGCCAGCAGTTCATCTTCAAGTATTGTTCGACCTTCGATTCCACGACGGAAGGAAATATCGGCCCAGTTGCGAAAGCGCTTGCCGACGAGCTGGACGCGCAAAAGGTGGTTTTCTGCCCGGCCTTTCCGGCAACCGGACGCACCGTCTATCACGGTCACCTATTTGTGCTCGGTAAGCTGTTGCACGAGTCTGGGATGGAAAATCACCCTCTTACTCCGATGACGGATGCTAACATCAGGCGATGGTTGCAGCATCAGACCCAAGAAGCGGTCGGGTTGGTGTCGATTGACGCCGTGGAGCAAGGATCAGAGGCGATTGCTGCTGCTTTGCAGAAGACCGACGAACGATTTGTAATTGGCGATGCGATTTCGGATGAAGATTTGTTGGCCTGGGGCGAAGCTCTAAAGAATGCCAAGCTTGTTACTGGGGGATCGGGTATAGCACTGGGGCTTCCAAGAAACTTCCTGAGAGAGACTTCATCCAAAAGTGCCGGCAGTGTGTTCACTGGTATCGCTGGACCCGAAGCGATCCTTGCGGGGTCTTGCTCAGGTGCGACCCGTACGCAGATCAATATTCATGCGGAATCCCATCCGACCTTCGCCATTAATGTTCCGGGCGTCATGTCCGGGGACGTGACCACGCAAACGCTTTTGGATTTCTTTGAAACGCATCCGGGTCAGGCGCCACTCGCGTATTCATCGGGAAGCCCGGATAATGTGGGCGCGATCCAAAACAAATTTGGTCAGGAAGCTGTGGCAAAAAAACTGGATAGTCTCTTTGCAGATACAGCACGAAAACTAGCGGAAGCGGGGTACAAGCGCCTTGTGGTGGCAGGAGGAGAGACGTCGGGAGCTGTCGCCAAGGCTGTCTCTGAGGCACTGGGGTCACCGGCCATGTCAATTGGGCCAGAAATTGACCCTGGCGTACCAGTCTTGAGCGTTGGAAAAACTGAACCCATTGCGATGGCACTAAAGTCTGGGAACTTTGGCGCTCCAGACTTTTTCGCGAAAGCGCTGAGAATGATGGAGGCAGGCCGATGAGTTCGGATGAATGGGCTATGCGGCAGCAGATGTCGGAGTTGTGTGCATCTCTGTTTGCGCGTGGATTTTCTGTCGGTACTGCGGGCAATGTCTCTGCCCGTCTGAACGAAGGCATCCTTATGACACCCACCAATTCGACATTGGGGAATATCGACCCCGAGCGCATTGCCAAAATTGATTTGGATGGCAACCACGTCTCCGGAGACAAGCCGACCAAGGAAGTCTTTCTGCATCACGCCTTCTATGAAACGAGATCGGAAGCGGCTGCCGTAGTTCATCTGCACTCGACCTGGGCGACCGCACTGTCGTGCCTGGAAGACACTGATCCAGATGACTGTATTCCACCGCTGACGCCGTATATGGTCATGCGTGTTGGTACGGTCAAACTGGTTCCATACGTCAAGCCGGGTGACCCGAAATCCGGTGAATTGATCCGCGAACTGGGCGGCAAATATAGTGCTGTTCTATTAGCCAATCACGGTCCCGTCGTATCAGGAAAGGATCTCTTCTCAGCTGTCTGTGCAGCTGAAGAGCTGGAAGAAACGGCTAAGCTGCTAGTGGCTTTGCGCGGCCTGCCAACCCGCTTATTGGATGCTGGACAAGTAGCAGAACTCAATGAGACTTTCAGAAGGATGTAATCAGACACCGAAAGGGGGAGTGTGCCGACTTTTGGGCAAATCGTGCAAAATTATTCGCGAATACCGCGCAAAGTTATGGGCAAGCACATTTGAATTTAATGCACGAAATCAATAGCAGGAGCGCATCGTTATGAGCGCGCCTACAAACTTGTAGGATTGCGTATGACACTTCGCACACCCCATAGGTTTGCTTAGTTTGCCTATAGTTTTTCGCTGCGCGATTATGACCGTCCATTCATCTTGGGACAACTCGCCGCCGGAGGAACCCTGGGCATTCTGATCCCCCCATCGATCCCGCTGATCATCTATGGCGTCATTACCGAGACTTCGATTCCAACGCTTTTGGCGCTTTGGATTCCTTACAAGCTGTTCTGACGGAACAAGCGGCGCACTCAATTGGTTCTTACAAACTGCCATACCGGGATACAGTCAGGCCGAAACGGTGCCATCCTCCGGTGAAGGTTCCGTCTGGGGTTTCGTATATGGCCTCGGATCGGCGAAGTTACTCAAACTGAATTATGACCGCTTCAAAGTCCTGATCGCTTGTGACCCTGGTGTGGTGACCCTTTCCCACTTTGTCTTCCATGTGCCACACGTCGCCGGGGCCGATGTCACGATAGTTTCCATCACTTGCAGTGACGCGGATTGTGCCTGCAAGGCATATCAGCCTTTGCGCCACCGGGGTCGGATGGATGGGCTCGTTCCAACCGGATCGAAGCCGCAGAAACATTGTCTGTTTGACGCGCTCTGGCTCGGATACCTCGATGGCCTGCGCGGGCGGGGCGAAACTCCGTTCCTCGAGGTTGACGTCAATGTCATCCCAATGGCTTTCGCCAGCAGCATCGGCATAAAGCTTGTAATACTTCACGGTGAACGTCCTTTCAGCTTTTTGCAGCGGTAAACCTAAGAATGATCGGTCGCGTTAGTCGTTACTTGCGGGCCTAAAGCTGTGACCCGATCGGTAAAATACCAAGAAAACCAGAGACGATGTGATCCCAGACCGACCCTGTGGGCTCGGAATCGTATTCCAGTATTTCCCCGCCCGCTCCTCGTGTTCTCCATTTAAGCTGGCCTGCGCGTTCCAACGTCACCTGGTAGGTGTAGGCGGGCAGGGCCGCGTCCAATGCACCCATCGTTTGAACGGCCATCGTGGGCGAGTCGATCAGAATGCCCATTTCGGTATTGATGTTCACAGATCGCGGGTCCCAATTGAATGAGCCAACAAAGAGGTAACGGTCGTCGATGGCAAAAGCCTTGGAATGCAGGCCGGACCGGGATTGCGCCCAGTTGATACCGCGACGCTGAACCTGATAGGCATCTGGCCGCAATTCATAAAGCTCAACCCCACCGCGCAGCAACGCCCTGCGTTTCTTGGCGTAATGGGCATAGACCGGCACGACGTCGTTCGACCCTAAGGAATTGGTCACGACCTTGACGTCCACACCGCGATTTTCCAACTCGGTCATCCATCGGACGCCATTGTTGCGCGGCACGAAATAGGCCGAGATGATATTTACCTCGCTGCTGGCAATTTCAAAATACGGCAGCAATTGCGATGCAAGAATGGGGTCGGACGTTTCAACGCCTGCAGCTTTTGAAGGCGGGTCCGCATATAAACGCGCGGGGACCCAATTCAGCCGCAGCGCGCCGTCGGCAAAATTCTCTTGCGCGGATTTCCTGAGCGCAGCGCCGTACTGGGTCTGTTTTGCCTCCTCCACCAACTCATTCAGCCTTGTGCGCGCATCGTTCAGGTCAAACGATTCCGGTTGTCCAACAACCACGCGGGCGGGAACGGCAAATTCACTGTTCCAATAGGAGTCAAAGCTCTGGGAAACTTCAGTTACGACTGGGCCTGCCGCCAGCACGTCCAGATCGGCATAGTTCATTTCTTCCCGGGCCAGGAAATACTCGGCCCCAATGTTGCGCCCCCCGACGATCGTGAACATGTTGTCTGCGGTCATGGATTTGTTGTGCATCCGGCGATTGATGCGTTTGAAGTCTGTCAGACCTGCAATCAGCAGGCTTTGATCCCGCCAAAAGGGATTGAACAGCCGGATCTCGATATTCTCGTGATAGTCCAGCGCTGCGGTCATAGCGTCGTAGCTGGACGTGTCCATGTCATCCAATAGCAGCCGGACACGAACGCCCCTGTCTGCCGCCTGCAAAAGGCTGGCCGCAAACAGGTGGCCCGTGGGGTCATTGTGCAAAAGGTAGTACTGCGCGTCGATGGTATGCTCGGCCGCAGCGGCCAGCAAAAGCCTTGAAACCAGCGCTTGTTCCCCATCACTGATCAGTTTTACCCCGGACCGCCCATCCTTGGGATCGCCAAGCCGGTTGGCCGCGCGCACCAGGGCGCTGTTTGCGGGGGCCGCAAAGGACGACGAAACGGTCTTTTCGTAACTGCGCGTTTTGGGGGCGCAAGCGGCAATGGCCAGCGTACTGCACAGACAAACCACGACGGCCCATGGCTTCATCGACATTCTCCCCCCATTCTATCTCAGGTGACTACGCTTGTAGGGGTGATTGCAAGTTTGTTTCCGTATTCACCGGGTCGTTTCTCAAGCCTGTGTTGTTTGGGCGAAACCCTAAAAGGGCCCGCGCAGGGGTGTTCGCTGACCGCGTCGTTTTAAATTGAAGACGGAGTCTCGGATACTGAGGTTGAAGGGGTGTCGCCGGGTTTTGCAGGTCCGATCGGCCCCCAATTCTGATCATAAAGCACCTAACTGGTTCAAGGCACCTGCGCCGTCCCACAAATGGGTGACGATTTTCAGGTTCGGGGTTTGCGGCTCAGCAACCCGTATTTCATGGCCCAGGATCGGAATGAACGACGTTTGCGTCTTTCCGATTTCGCTGCACGCTTGGATTGTGCGCCGCCCTGTCGGTTGAATTCGAACACATCAATCACCTTCTCGGCACAGCCGCAGGCTTCGCCCATGCCAACCTTGGCAAAGTAGAATTTCTCGAAACTATCCCGGTTTTTCATGGCGAGCCTCCTGACGTGATTGAACCCGTTTTGGGGGAAAAGTCCAAATCACATTCCGGATGGTTGTTGAAAACGCCACGATGACCGGGTGTTTCCAAAATGCAAGCCATCAGATTTCGTGACCGCGAATTTGTTGTTTTCGTTTTTCGTAAACTAAGACTGGGTTACGGTTCGCTTAACGCCTAGCGCGTCTACAAGGATGCGCTTGCCGGCCGACAACATACGACAGGCGAACCTGCGATTGAAAAGACTTGTTGCGTACACACTGCCATTGTTCTGTGGTTTCGCCGCGTCGACCAACGCGCAAAACCTGGATCCAGACGCCTCGGAAACCGCCGCCCGGGCCGCTCTTGCGGTGCTGAGTATTGCCGCCACACCGAACGAAACACTGTCGTCCCTATCCTTTCTGAGCGCAGCCGGTGACGCGCGAAATCTGCGGTCCACACAGTTGCGCGGCGGGTTCAAACCATTGGACAACGGCCTGTATCTGGAAGGTCAGTTCGCCTATCAGAACTATAATCCGGTGGTGATATTCCCCGAAATCGGGTCTGATACCGAACTGGATGTGAAATGGTCAAGCATCGCCGCGACCCTTGGTGTCGGATGGGAATTTCCGCTCACAAATGATTGGCACATCCGGCCAGCCGCGCATCTGTCCCTTGGCCATGTCACAACGGACGCCGTGTTTTCCGACTTCCCGTTGTTTCCGACCCGCTCGAACGGAGTGGGCGAGGTGGATGGCAATCTGAACGCCTTTGGCTTCGGCGCGTCCCTGAGTCTTTTTCGCGAGGCACATTTCGGCCGTTGGCACGCAGAATACAAACTGCGCCAAACATTTCTGGAGTTTCACCCGATAGACGAACCCGAGGTTGGGAATGCGCGCGCAAACTCGAATCAGACCACGTTGTTTTCGCGCTATCGCTATCCGCTGGACAAGGTCAAACTACTGGGCAGTCCGTCAAAGCTGGTTTTGGACGGGGGTGTTGTCCTCTATCACGGCGACAGCGCGATGGTGTTGGATACGGATTGGCTCGCGACGGTAGGTGTCGGAATTGAGGTCGATACCACAAAGATCGGGTTGCCCGCCGTCGAGGGCGCGCGCGTCATGCTGAACGGCGTTATCGCGGATTCGTTTTCGGGGTTTTCGGTCGGGTTCGGGGTTCGGTTCTGAACCTGCCACCAAAGGAAAAGGGCGCAGAAAACCTGCGCCCTTCTTACTGCTCTGGTTTTTGCCCAGATTATTTCCAGCCGGCTTCGTTAAAGATCTTTTGCGCTGTCGGCAGGTTTTCGGCGACGTCGGACAGGACGACCTCATCCGCTTTGAACTCACCCAGCGATTTCACCGAGTCCGCAAGCGCGACGCCTTCAACCGCGGGGAATTCGTCATTCCCGGCCGAGAAATATTGCTGGGCGCTGTCGCTTGCCAAATATTCGAGGAAGAGAACGGCATTCTCTTTGTTCGGCGCATTTGCAGCCACACCTGCACCGGACAGGTTCATATGCGCGCCATAGCTGTCCTGGTTCGGGAAGACCCAACCGATTGCATCGATATCGGCCGAGACGCCTTTGACATCTTTGCGGATTGCGCGAGCAAAGTAATAAGTGTTTGAAACCGCGATGTCGCATTCGCCGGATACGATACCCCGCAGCTGATCGGTATCACCGCCCTGTGGTTCGCGGGCCATGTTGGCCACGATGCCTTCGGCCCAGGCCTTTGCTGCTTCGGGGCCTTCATGGGTGATGATCGACGCCAGAAGGGTCTGGTTATAGGTGTTGCTGGACGACCGGATACAGACCTGACCCTTGTATTCGGGCTTGGCAAGATCGGCATATGTCGCTGGAGGGTTAGCGACGTTTTCCTTGTCGTAGAAAATGATGCGACCACGTTGCGAGAAGCCGAACCATTCATTGTCGCTGTCCTGAAGGTTGTTCGGGATGCGTTCTTCAAGAACGGCGCTTTCGATCGGTTGCAGAATGCCGGCATTCTTGGCCCGTGAAAGGCGCGAGGTGTCGACTGTCAGCAGAATATCCGCGGGCGAGTTCGCGCCTTCGGCTTCCATCCGCGCGATCAGCTCATCGGCTTTGCCTTCGATGCGGTTGATGGTGATGCCAGTGGCCTTTTCGAAATCACTGTACAGGTTTTCGTCGGTGTCATAATGGCGCGAGGAATAAAGGTTCAACTCACCCTCGGCAGCGGCAGAAGTGGCAATCAGGGCCGACAATGCGGCGGCGAAGCAGGTAGAGGATTTGAGCATCATAACTCCCAACATTGAAATGTGCGGCGTAGTAATCCGACTGAAATTGTCAATTAAACGATTCCCGAGTGGATGCAAGGAAATCTGACAAAATTAGTTGGTCAAATGGTCGCTATTGTCCGGTGGGGGAAAGATGCGGAAAGTACGATGCAGAAAAAGTTGGTGGGTAGGATTGTTAAGGGCCCAATGTGTGAATTGGATTCTACGCTGTGAGTGCACGCCGCACCAAACATGCTGCAACTGCGTAGTTCTTGGTCCCGCCATGCAAGGAAGAAGTCAGCAATTCGGGCTGCGTGCCGCGATTTTAGGACCGCGAGTTCACACAGCGCGCAGCATTGCCACCATTGGCCATTTTCAAACAAAAAGCCGCTCTGCGGTGTAATCCGAGACATTGCCAAGCTAACTGAGCTCGCGAAAACGTTTTAGTCGAACCACGATACGTCCCAGTTGGGCGTCTTTTTGTTCTTCAAATCACCGGTCACGCCCGGTGTTTGGCCAGTTCACTCCAACACAATTCAAGAGCAGCCGAAGTGTTTTGGGATTTGCGCGCCGCGCAGATGTTCCATGAAAGGCTCTGTTTCATCGACACCGGTTTGATTTTCTTTGTGCTGATCAGTTCTGCGAAAGTGTCCGGCATCCCTCCTACGATATAGTCTGGCTCTTCCAGTAATCCGGTCAGAAAGTTGTAATCGTCGCATTCGACATTCGGCTGGACATTGACTTTATTGACCGCGTCAGTGTTGCCGCCAAGTGACTTTATCAGAGTCGCTTTCCAGTGTTTGTGAAGATGCGGTGATGCAAAGGGAAAGTCGAAAACACCTGCCATTGTTTGCGGGCCGCGTTGGTGAATTTCATGATCGGGGTGCGCAACAAACTGAATTTGCCGTTTTTCCATCACCATGATTTCGACATTATCCGCATCTGGAGTGTAGGTCAGATCGCCCAGAAACACATCGAACTGCCCCGCCTGCAACAAGTCGAGCGGACGCGCGTAGGCGCTCACCAGTATTCTGAATCGCAGGTCGGGCATCACTTGCCGCACAGACCGCAGGACGGGCACGATCAGAGATCTTGTGGTCAGAGGTCCGCAACCGATCAGCAAAGTACCAGGTCCGGCGTCACGCAAACTGGCAACACGCGTCGCATAGCGATCCAGGTCTTGCCGCAGAGCCTTAGCGATGGGCAAAAACTCCTGCCCCGCCCGCGTCAGCGTACTGCTGTTGCGCCTTCGATGAAACAGCACGAGCCCTGCATGGTCCTCGGCTTGCCCAATATAGCGGGAAAACGACGCGTTGGAGGCACCCATCACGCGGGCCGCGTGTTGGAAGCTGCCAGTTTCAGCCAAAGTAAGAAAGGCGGTTAATGCGTTTTCATTCATCGTGCGGTCAATTTCATCTCAGTTATCGGTTTTTAACTTTCATAATGTGAAATCCTAGTAAAGCTCTGTTGCAGCATTAAAGTTTCGACCGTTATCCCTGATGAACCTTCCGATATTTCCATCATCGGTATCGCCTTCCACTTCCGCAGAGGTCAAAATGTTCAACCTTCGATCCATTGCGTTTTCGGCAACGGTGACCACAGCTTCGGTCTGTGCTACGCCTGTCTTGGCCGAAACCGACCAACCCAATATCCTTGTCATCATGGCCGACGATGTGGGGTGGGCCAGTCTTGGCAGCTATCATCAGGGGGTTAAAAGCATCAAAACCCCCAATCTCGATCAACTGGCAGCGGATGGCATGCGCCTGACGGATTATTATGCTCAGCCAAGCTGCACGGCGGGGCGTTCGGCCTTTATCACCGGACAGTTGCCGGTTCGTACCGGGATGCATACCGTCGGCTTACCCGGAGACCCCGAAAAGGGTCTGAGTGATGACGATCCCACCCTGGCCAACATGCTGAAATCCTTGGGTTACACGACCGGTCAATTCGGTAAGAACCATTTGGGCGATATGAACAAGTTTCTGCCAACGGTGAAAGGTTTTGATGAATATTGGGGTTGGCTCTATCACTTGAACGCGATGGAATACACGTCCGACCCGGACTGGCCCAAAGATCAAAAGTTCAACGACACTTTTGGTCCTCGGAATATCATCCACGCCTATGCGACAGATACGGTTGATGAAACGGTAGACCCGCGCTGGGGTCTGGTCGGCAAGCAACGCATCATCGACGATGGCCCCGCTCCGCCTGAACGGCAAAAAACGCTGGACGACGAAGTGACAGCCCATACTCTGGGATTCATCAACCGCGCGGTTGAAAGTGACACCCCGTTCTTTGTCTGGATGGCACCGGCGCGGGCGCATGTCTGGACACACCTGAGCCCTGAATACGAAGCCATGCTCGGCGATGGGCGTGGGTTGCAAGATGTGGTGATGAAGGAACTTGACGACAACGTAGGAAAAGTCATGGAGCGGTTGGAAGAACTGGGTGTTTCCGACAATACGATTGTTGTATTCACTTCCGACAACGGCCCCGAAACCATGACTTGGCCCGACGGGGGAACAACGCCGTTCCACGGTGAAAAGGGCACAACCTGGGAAGGCGGTTTCCGCGTACCTGCCATTATTCGCTGGCCCGGGAAAGTTCCCGCCGGAACCGTAAGTAATGGCATCTTTGCTGGGCTCGACTGGATGCCAACCCTGGTCGCGGCTGCAGGTGGACCGGATGACTTGCCGGATGCTTTGTTAGAGGGTCACGAAGGCTATCAGGTGCATCTTGATGGTTACAATCAGTTGTCGTTCTTGACCGGCGCAAGCGACAGCAGCCGCGAAGAAATCGTCTACTACGAGGGACCGGACCTGCAGGCCGTACGCCACGGTGACTGGAAAGCGCATTTCACAATTCAAACCGAAGGGTGGGCTGGCCCCAAAGAGGAGTTGAATGCTCCGCTTCTATTCAACTTGCGCCGTGATCCCTACGAAAAAGCGGCCGAAGAGTCGGGGATGTATACCCGGTGGATGGGCAACAAAATGTGGGCCTTTGGTCCTGCGGCTAAGATCGTTCAGAACCACCTGTCTACGTTCAAGGGCTATCCTCCGCGGGGATCGGACATAACCAATCAAACTCACGTGGAAGAACAAATCTCGACCGAAGGCGGGATGTCACAGTAAAACAAACAATAGTCGGGAGGCATTCAATTGTGCCTCTCGATCTTCTTAATCGAGTACTTGAAAACACCTGCGCACGTGGGTCAGCTTTGATACCTTGCTCGGGCACTCGTGTATGCCGCAGCGTCAAAAAGTCTGGGCTCGACGCCGATGTAGGAGCAATCGTGACATCGATTCGACCGCCCCAACTTCGCTCAGCTTTGGATCGGTTCTTACAGCACGCGTTCACTCCGACGGGCGAAAGCCTCAAAAATCTAACGCAAGACCGGAATCCTTCGCGCTGTGCAGCTTTTGCTGGGTCACACGAAAGTCGACAGCCGGGGCGCTACCCAGGCATTGAACTGGAGGGCGCGTTGAGCATCTGGCAACAGTCGGCGAGCGGCTCCGCCATTCCAGAACGGTTCTTTATCTTCTGTGCGTCATTGGGCCGTTTTGAGCCCATAATGTCCGATGCTGCGCAGTGCATAAAGGTCTGCTTCGGTGAAATCTGTTGAGCTCTGCACTTTTGTTGAAGCTCACTCGAATAAGTGCCATGCTAAGCATAATTTCGAACAGAAACTTGGCAAGATCTGACCGAAGGATGGATTCACTCCTTTGATTTACGTTTACTATTTTTTCTACCTTTTGGCTTGGATTTTCGGGGTAACACGACGAGGCAATGATGCCGCGAAAACCAAGAGAATTGGTGTTAGGCTAACCGTTATCTCTCTGCTTACTACGGTTGCCTTTTTTGTTTTGATAAGCGGCATAAAGATGGGTGGCCTTATTTTTGGTGCCATACCACTTTTTCTTCTTTTTCCCATACTCGCGCTTGGAATTGGCCTTGTCACTTCAGCAGTTGCAAATGACCTTGCAAACCGAGGCCTGACGATTTCCGCCCATGCCGTCCGGGTAATCTCGTTGGTCGGCCCTTCTTTGGCAATTCTGTTTTTATGGTGGAACCAACACATAGATGAACAGCAGCGCCGGGATGACTTGGCTGCTTTCCAGGCTGGCGAGCTTGCTGGGCAAATCGGTGACGAAGAGATTCGTTTTCCCGCAAGTCCACAGCTTGAGACCATTCATTCGTGTAGGGGAGATCAGCCCTGCTACACGAAATTTTGGCGCAGTGGAGACACACTGCAAGACATGGTTGCATATGGGGTGGGCGAAGTCAGTTTTACTGAAATTGAGCTGATCCCCGTGCATAGCACATGTGACGGTCCCACCGCGCCACTGAACGCATGTTTGCAACAGTCCGAACTTCAGAGGTGGTGTGAAACAAGGGTGGCGCTTTCTGAGAGCATCTGGTGCCTGGGGAGGCCAAGGCATAGGGTGGTATTCTCGCCTGTGGCTGAAGGCAATTTGCGGCAATTCCAGGAGGAAAACTGGTTAGGTACTGATACAGATAGCCTCGGGACAGATTATGTTGGCAATCCTATTGCAATTGAATGCAATGCCCGCCGCGATGAAAGCATACTGAGCAATCCTCACCTTAGTCGCTATTGCCGTGTCAAGTTTAGCGTTGCTGCTGATGTGATTGCCGCTGTCTATCTTGATAGGTTTGAGCCTTCTGAAATGAAATCGCAGGCAACAACCATGTTGGAATATGCGAGTGTAATCTGGGCGAGCGTAATCCAACAATGATCGTTCCAAGTGTGCCGACGACGTTGCTTCGTTTTTTAGGCGAACGCGTGTTGAGCAGACATTGATGCAAATACAACAAAGGTCTGCTTCGTCCGCATAGCAGACATTAACACCGCAAACAAAAAAAGCCGCGCTCGAAAGCGCGGCTTTAATATTTGGTAGAGTGCAGTTCTTAGCCCTGGCGAGCTTTGAACTTGCGCTGCGTCTTGTTGATCACGTAGACGCGGCCTTTGCGACGCACAACACGGCAATCACGGTGCCGGTTCTTGAGCGAGCGGAGCGAGTTCTTGACCTTCATGGGTCTGTCTCCAATCTGCGGCGCCTTCATCAAGGACGTGGCCAGCGCCTGGGTTTGCGGGTGTCCCGGGTCAGACCCGAAACAGTGAATAGATGGTGGGCGGTACAAGGATCGAACTTGTGACCCCTTCGATGTCAACGAAGTGCTCTACCGCTGAGCTAACCGCCCACTTAACCTTTGCGTTGCCCTGCCCCATAACGAAATGGGGCGCGGAACCCCGCGCCGGTAGCGGGGTCTATAAAAGGAGTCGCAAAGGGGTTCAAGGGGTTTGGTAGAACTATTTTCCGGTCTATGTTCAATGCGAACAAGGAGTCACCATGAAGAACGCTGCTTACGTATTGGATATGCCCGTCAAGCGCACGTCTTGCGTTGTATTTTCTTCTCCTCACAGTGGCCGGAACTACCCCGAAGCGATGCTGAACCGGACAGTTTTGAGCCAGAATGTGATTCGATCTTCGGAAGATGCATTCGTGGATCAGTTGTTTTCTGCAGCGACTGACCATGGTGCACCCCTGATATCTGCAACAAAATCAAGAGCCTATCTGGATCTTAATCGCAGTGCTGAGGAGCTGGACCCGGCCCTGATCCAGGGCGCGCGCCGCCACGGCCATAACCCGCGTGTCGCTTCGGGGCTGGGCGTGATTCCCAGGGTTGTCGCCAATGGGCGCGCGATCTACCGCGGGAAGCTAACGATGGATGAGGCGCGTTTGCGCATCGACACCTGCTGGCGTCCTTATCATGCGCGTCTCAAGTCGCTGCTGGCCGAATCGCACGCCGCTTTTGGTCAGGCCATTTTGATTGATTGCCATTCGATGCCGCATGAAGCGGTTTCGGTGGCCAGCACGACCACGTCCCAGCGCCCGCAGATCGTGTTGGGTGACAGGTTTGGCGCTTCGGCTTCGGCCGAGATTGTGGACCGGATCGAATGCGCGTTTGCCTCGGCGGGTCTGGTTGTCGCGCGCAACGCGCCCTTCGCCGGCGCTTACGTTACGCAGACCTACGGGCGGCCCGGGCGCAATCAGCACGCTATCCAGATTGAGATCGACCGCTCTCTGTATATGGATGAGGTCAAAATCGCGCCGAACGGCAATTTCGCGGCGTTTCAGGACGTATTGCGGCAGGTCATACGGGAAATTTCGGGTATTGGCCGCGATCCGTTGCGTCTGGCGGCTGAGTAACCTCAGCGCAAAGCCCGGCCTTTGACAATCGCATCCGTCCCGAATCTGCGCCGGATTTCATCCGTAGCGCGTTCCGCCTGAGACCGCCTGGACGCGTCGGGATCCAAAAGGTCTCCCGAGATGTCCGCCTGATCATCAGGGCACAGATCGGATATTCCGCAACCCAACAGACGATATGGCCCTTTGTCGCCGACCTGATCGAATAGCCCACGTGCGGTGCGGTAGATGCGGTCCGCGATCTGAGTGGCGTCCCGCAACGAGACACGTCGGGTGATGACCTTGTGGTTTGCTTGTTTAAGTTTCAGGGTTACGACCCGTCCGGCCAGCCCTTTGGCTTTGGCGCGATCCGCAACTTTTTCGGACATGCGCCACAGATGCCCGTCAAGGATGTCCAGGCTGGCTGTATCCTCGAAAAACGTGGTTTCGTTGCTGATCGACTTCATTGGCTCGTGCGAAGACACGCGCCGTTTGTCCTGACCGCGCGCCAGATGCCATAGCCGATAACCCATTGATCCGAACCGGGCTGTCAGTGCCTCCTGATCCCAGCGTAATAAATCCGAGAAGGCGCGGATGCCGGCACGATCCAACGATTCCTGTGCCGCCGGGCCGATACCCCAGATCAGGCGCACTGGTTTATCGTGCAGAAACTCGGCGGTCTCAGCTTTTCCAATCACTGAAAACCCACGCGGCTTGTCCAGATCCGAGGCGACTTTGGCCAGAAACTTGTTGTGCGACAGACCGATTGAGCCTGTTACGCCCAACTCGTCCTTCATCCGCTTAACCAGTCTTGCCAGCATGGCTGCCGGTGGCGCGCCATGCAGCCGCTGCGTACCGGACAGATCCATGAATGCTTCGTCCAGTGACAGTGGTTCGATCACAGGGGTCAATTCGTCCATCATGGCTCTGATCTGTCGTGACACCTCGGCGTAGACCGACATGCGAGGCTTGATGACCACGGCGTCCGGGCACAGTTGCAGGGCTTTGAACATCGGCATCGCAGAGCGGACACCCCGAATACGCGCCACATAACACGCGGTTGACACAACACCGCGTTTGCCGCCTCCGATGATCACCGGTTTGTCGGCCAGATCGGGATTGTCCCGCTTTTCAACCGAGGCATAGAATGCGTCGCAATCCATATGCGCGATGGACAGGTCGAACAGCTCGGGGTGCGTCTTGATCCGCGGGCTGCCGCAGGAAGGGCAGCGCGCTTCCTGTTCCAGAATCGAAAAGCAGTCGCGGCATAAAGCGGGCATTACATTTACATCTCAGTTTTATGCGCTTTGTCATATCAGGCGTTACTGGCTAAAATTTATCCGGTTGGGCAACAAAGAGAAAGCGCTCATGCAGTTCACGGGGGCGAAGGTCGCGCTGTTTCTTGGACCAGACCTTTTGGTCATTCAAAGGGACGACAAGAAGGACATTCCATTCCCGGGCCATTTCGACTTTCCCGGCGGAGGGCGCGAAGGGTCAGAGACGCCGCTGCAATGCGTCAGGCGCGAAACACTGGAAGAAGTCGGGCTGCACCTCGCCAAGGCTGATTTTGTCTGGTCGCGCATGTATGGGCAAAACTGGTTCTTCGCAGCACACCGGCCACCCAGCGACGTCAACCTGATCAGGTTTGGCGATGAGGGGCAAGGATGGCGTTTGATGTCGCCGGATATTTACCTTGAGAATGCGTTGGCGGTGCCGAATTTCGCGATCCGCCTACGTGACTACTTGGCCCAAGGTAGGCCGTCTTTTGATATGTGAGGTTTTCGGAAGAAGACCCCCCGCGATTGGCGGGGGGAGGTGACGGACCTCAGGAAGAGATGGTCCGCGGGGAGTATCACGTCCCCAGAATCGCGCAAATTTCGGGATTTAGATAGGACCCAGGTCACACAACGAAAACTCGCATATTTCATGTGTGTTTTGGGGCACAGGGACGATTTGGCGCGGAATTGGCAAAAAGTGACGTTGGGTCAACTGCTTGAGCCGCAGAAACCGTAAGAAATTGTCTGCGCGGACGCGACCACCCGGCATCAAGCCCTAAAAAATTTTAGCCTGCAATGCGTCGAGAGTTAAGCCCTGTTCGGTGCTTTTGCCTGCGGTGAGGACAATTCGGCAAGGATTGCCTCGGCAGCAGCTTTAGGGTCGTCGGCCTGATAGACAGGTCGGCCCACGACGATGTGGTCCACGCCATCTGCGACGGCATTTGCGGGTGTAGCAACTCGTTTCTGATCGCCAAGCGCGGCACCTGCGGGGCGGACGCCCGGGGTCACGATCAGACGACCTTCGGCCTGGGGCAGGGCACGGATTAGCGCGGCTTCTTGCGGGCTGGCGATGACGCCGTCGGCACCAGACTCAAGCGCGCGTGCAGCGCGTTCGACAACCAGATCCTGCACTTCGCCCTCTTTCAGAAGGCTGGCATCCAGGTCGTCGCGGTTCAGCGAGGTCAGGATGGTAACGGCCAAAATCTTGAGGTCTTTGCCAGCGGCCCCTTCTTTCGCGGCCCGAACCACATGCGGATCACCATGCACCGTCAGGAAATCCAGATCGAATTGCGCCAGCCCGCGAACGGCGTTTTCGACGGTGTTGCCGATATCGAACAGCTTCATGTCCAAAAAGATGCGCTTGCCGTGTTCCTGTTTCAGTTCATCGGCCAATGCCAACCCGCCACCGGTCAGCATCCCCAGCCCGATCTTGTAAAAGGAAACGCTGTCGCCCAGCTGTTCTGCCATGGCCAGACCCTGAAGGGCATTGGGAACATCTAGGGCTACGATCAAGCGATCATCGGACATGGTGCGGGCTCCTTTTTGGCAAACGTCTGCGTCCTAGCGGTTTCGGGCCGCCGTGTCCATGCAGCGCGCGCGTGATCCAGATCACGCAGCTTTGGCCGGACTGTGATATGGTGCCGGTCATTCATAAGAATTTTTCGATGGGGGGACTATGAAACAGGTATTTAGTGTTGGGATACTTCTGGCTCTGATGGGATGTCAGGATATGCCATTGGAAAATGAGGCCGCGGATACGGTCATCAAATCCCCGACAAATGACAATTTGCGTCTGGTGGGGGGATATCGCTCAACCGACGATGATTGCCAATTGACCGGCGAGACGTCATTTACAGTCAATTT
Organism: Ruegeria sp. CDSB013; assembly: GCF_059611165.1. NCBI lineage: Bacteria > Pseudomonadati > Pseudomonadota > Alphaproteobacteria > Rhodobacterales > Roseobacteraceae > Ruegeria > Ruegeria sp. CDSB013. The sequence goes on from NZ_JBXWPA010000022.1 coordinate 40,122, forward strand.
TCTGGATGATGCAGCAGACCTTGTTTCCTGCCCGACGGGCAGCGACGCCGCACAATCATTGGTGGAAATGTACCCTGCACGCGAGGTCGCACAGACGGGCGGATATACTGTCTACACCGTGCCCCGACGATAAGTCTGAATCTGCGCTCCAGCCTCTTGAACGGGCAAAGATATTTCCCAGATTGAATGTGAGGCCCAGACCGACGCGTGCCGCCAAGCGGGCGCATCACATTCAGGGCGCTTAGGAAAAGGAGAATACTATGGACTTGAACAAGTTCACCGAGCGGGCACGGGGATTCGTGCAGGCGGCGCAGACGATTGCACTGCGCGAGGGGCACCAGAGATTGATGCCCGAACATCTTTTGAAAGCATTGATGGATGACGATCAGGGGCTGGCCAGCAACCTGATCACACGCGCCGGCGGCGCGCCAACCCGCGTGGTCGAAGCACTGGACGCCGCGCTGTCAAAAATTCCGAAGGTCAGCGGCGACGCGAGCCAGATTTACATGGATGGCCAGACCGCCAAGGTTTTTGCCGAAGCTGAAAAGATTGCCACTAAGGCGGGCGACAGTTTTGTGCCGGTCGAACGCGTTCTGATGGCGCTGTGCATGGTGAAGTCCAAAGCCAAAGAGGCTTTGGAATCCGGTGCCGTATCTGCGCAAAAGCTGAACGAAGCGATCAACGACATCCGTAAAGGCCGCACCGCTGACACTGCGTCGGCGGAAGAGGGCTATGACGCCCTCAAAAAATACGCGCGTGACCTGACCGAGGCTGCGGCTGAGGGCAAGATCGACCCAATCATTGGGCGGGATGAGGAAATCCGTCGCTCGATGCAGGTTCTGTCGCGCCGGACCAAGAATAACCCGGTTCTAATCGGGGAGCCTGGTGTGGGTAAAACCGCGATTGCCGAGGGTATGGCCCTGCGCATCGTCAACGGTGACGTGCCGGAATCGCTGAAAGACAAGAAGCTGCTCGCGCTCGACATGGGTGCGCTGATCGCCGGTGCGAAATACCGTGGTGAGTTCGAAGAACGCCTCAAGGCCGTTCTGACCGAGGTCACTGAGGCCGCCGGTGAGATCATTCTGTTCATCGACGAGATGCACACGCTGGTTGGTGCCGGTAAATCCGACGGTGCAATGGATGCCGCCAACCTGATCAAGCCTGCGCTTGCCCGGGGCGAGCTGCATTGTATTGGCGCGACCACTTTGGATGAGTATCGCAAATACGTGGAGAAGGATGCAGCTCTTGCCCGCCGGTTCCAGCCTGTTGTTGTGGCTGAACCGACCGTCGAGGACACGATCAGCATCCTGCGCGGCATCAAGGAAAAGTACGAGCTGCACCATGGCGTGCGTATCTCGGACTCGGCGCTGGTGTCGGCCGCGACCTTGTCGCATCGCTATATCACCGACCGTTTCCTGCCCGACAAAGCCATCGACCTTGTCGATGAGGCGGCGTCTCGGTTGCGGATGGAGGTGGATTCCAAGCCCGAAGAACTCGATCAGCTGGATCGTCAGATCCTGCAGATGCAGATCGAGGAAGAAGCGCTGAAGCTTGAGGACGACGCGGCCTCGAAGGATCGTCTGGAAGCCTTGCAAAAGGATCTGGCCGACCTGCAGGAGCAATCCGCCGAGATGACCGCCCAATGGCAAGCTGAACGTGACAAGCTGGCTGGCGCGCGTGATCTGAAAGAACAGCTCGACAAAGCGCGTGCTGATCTGGAAATTGCAAAGCGTGAAGGCAACCTCGCCAAGGCGGGTGAGTTGTCTTACGGCGTCATTCCCGAGCTTGAGAAAAAGCTGACCGAGGTTGAGAACGCCGAAAGCAGCCAGATGATGGCGGAGGAAACGGTGCGTCCGGAACAGATCGCTAGCGTTGTCGAACGCTGGACCGGTATTCCGACCTCGAAAATGCTGGAAGGTGAGCGCGAGAAGCTGCTGCGGATGGAAGACGATCTGCATTCGCGCGTGATCGGTCAGGATGCGGCGGTGACCGCCGTGGCAAACGCCGTGCGCCGCGCGCGAGCGGGCCTGAACGATGAGGGCCGTCCGCTGGGCTCGTTCCTTTTCCTCGGCCCGACCGGCGTGGGGAAAACCGAACTGACCAAGGCCGTGGCGAACTTCCTGTTCGACGACGACAACGCGATGGTGCGCATCGACATGTCCGAGTTCATGGAGAAACACGCAGTCGCCCGCCTGATCGGTGCCCCTCCGGGCTATGTCGGTTATGACGAAGGCGGTGTGCTGACCGAAGCCGTGCGGCGCCGGCCCTATCAGGTCGTGCTGTTCGATGAGGTCGAAAAGGCGCACCCGGATGTGTTCAACGTCTTGCTGCAGGTTCTCGATGACGGCGTTCTGACCGACGGTCAGGGCCGCACCGTGGACTTCAAGCAGACGCTGATCATCCTGACGTCGAACCTTGGGTCTCAGGCGCTCAGCCAGTTGCCAGAAGGTGCCGACAGTGCGCAGGCCAAGCGTGACGTGATGGACGCGGTCCGGGCGCATTTCCGGCCTGAGTTCCTGAACCGTCTGGACGAAACGATCATCTTTGATCGCCTAAAGCGGGCCGATATGGATGGTATTGTCGATATCCAGATGGCTCGTCTGCAGAAACGTCTGGCCGCCCGCAAGATCGAGCTGGTCTTGGACGGCGGCGCCAAGGAATGGCTTGCCGACGAGGGCTATGACCCGGTCTTCGGTGCACGCCCGCTGAAACGCGTTATCCAGCGTGCCTTGCAAAACCCGCTGGCCGAGGCTCTGCTTGCCGGTGAGATCAAGGATGGTGAGACCGTCCCTGTGACCGCAGGCTCAGACGGTCTGATTATCGGCGACCGGCTGGGTACGTCAGAGCGGCCCCGTCCGGATGATGCCGTGGTGCATTAAACCAAACAAAGGCCCGCCACTCCGGCGGGCCTTCTTTTTTAAGTCACTTCAAAAGCAACTTGTTCAAGTGGGTCGCAGTTGAACAAGTGAGAAAGACGAGGCGTCCAAAGAATCCATAGGGAAATCCATCGTCTCTGGACCCAGCCCCAATTCGCTCAAGTATTTTTCGGTCCCTCTGCGCCCAAATATGTGCTCAAGCACAGAAAACCCTTGTTCAGACGCGTAGGCGCTGACCTCAGTGGGAGAGATGTTGAAACGAAAGGGTTCGCCGACTCCGGCCACCGCATTTCCGATACTGTCGACTTCCTTTTGCGCTTGCGACGCTGCAGCGGTTGACGCGTATGTCGTCAGAAAACGCGTTTCATTTGAACCATTCGACAGGACCATTGTGTAGACATCTGCAACTTCGGGCGGTGCTACATATTCTAGCGAAACCTCAGCAATAAAGACCGTGCCCAGTTCATGGTCGTAACCGAGCGACTGCAACTTATCGAGCGTTGTCTCACGAGAGAAATCAACCGCCGTATATCGAACGTTTGGTGGAACGCCAAAATTTGAACTGACCAATGATCGCTTGGCTTCGATAGTCTCGGGGCGGTCAACCTCGAAAACTGGAATGTGGCTGTGACTGTTGGACAACCTCAGACCCAGCGTATCTAGGCCCGCGCCAAGTACTACGATCTGACGCGCACCATTCTTGATTGCAGTAAGCGCGCGGTTTTGCATGAAAGTCTTACGCCAAAGAACCGACGCGACGAGGCGGCGTGCCACTGAACGGTCATCGGCGAACTTGAGTACGGTTTCCCAGTCGGTAGCTTGGTCCAGGACCTCGGGCCCCTCGGTAGAACCGTTGCGAAACAGCTGCTCGGCAAATGGGTCGTAGAATACGCGTCGGTATGTTGGGTTACGGTTTACCAAGGCGCAAAAAGCGCAAACCCCAAGGGCGGTGCGGCTTAGCCCGGGAATGGCACTTTGCGGAACATAAAACATGAAAAGCTCGCTTCAATTGTCTGTATGACAACGTAGCCTGAATACCCTACCAATTGGCAGAGTTCAGATTATCCGGTCAAAGTCGCCAGTCTTTTGGAGATAAGGCCCGCCAGCAGGCGGGCCACTTCGTTCAAACCATTGCAAAAATGCGCGCAGGCCCGCCGGTGCCACCGGCATGTTTTGGCGCACCGATCACCAGCGTTGCGCCAGCCGCCGGTACGCGATCCAGTCCCGCGATATTCTCAATCCCGAAACGGCCCGTGGGCAGCCAAGCATAATGGGTGGCGAAGTCGGTCGATATGCCGTGGTCCAGGGACAGCGTGTCGGATGCGATCGAGCGTGCACCGGTCTCTTCGATCAGCATCATTGCGGCTTCGGGGTGGAAACCCGGGTAATGTTGTGCCTGACCGTCGAAACCGCGATACGCGTCGCTGTCAGCTTTGGCGGCCCAACCGGAATACAAGGCCACGCAAGCGCCATCCGGAATGTCTCCGTTGGCAGACATCCATGCCTTCAGGTCATCTGGTGTCAGCAGCGTATCGACATCCTCGGCTGCGCGGGCGGCAATGTCGACAACGCAAAGCGGTGCCACAAGATCGGACACGGGGATTTCGTCCACCGAAGCACCATCCGCTGAAAAGTGCAGCGGCGCGTCGATATGTGTGCCTGTGTGTTCATTGACTGTCAGGCGCTGCAGGTTAAAGCCGTGTTCGCCAAAATTGAAAACCTGTTCGGACGCGTACCCCGGTTCGCCAAAATAGGTTGGGAAATCGGCACTGATCGTATGGGTCATATCCTCGACCTTACCCTCACCAGCGGCGAGGGCGAACGATGCACTGGTGCCAGTTGCGGCAACAGCCACACCGGAGGCAGCGGCAGCTTTGAAGAACCCTCTTCTAGAAAGCATACGGTCTTTGACCGCGTTCATCACGCAGATGTCACACATTCGTCTTCTCCCTTTAGTCTTGCCCGACAATCGGGTGGACAGCGGATCTAAGGGCCTGTTGGCCAATCCTGGCTACAAGACTGCAAGTTGCGTGAAGCAGTTGTAAAGATTGAAGGTCCGGGTATTCCGCCTGAATTGGGCGTTGCGAGTTCAACTTGGCGTGACAGGTGCTAACGGTTTTGGCGCAATTCGCCCTCGGGGATGTCTGATGTGATTTGGTATGGACTTAGCGTGAATCGTTACAGTCTCGTCTCCCAATCGTGACGCATGTTGCCTTGGCGGTGTGGTATCAGCGGATTATCTGGAATCTCAGGCTAGCTTACCAAGGAGACTTAAATGGCGCATCGCTGGACCAATACACTGACACATGCCGACGTCACGCCACAGGCGGCGTTTTTGAACCGGCGGCAGGTGATGGCCGGCCTGGCGGGTGTAGGATTGGCGGGGCTGGCCAGACCGGCAGCGGCGCAGGAAGCACTTGAACCCAACACCTGGGAAGAGATCACCTCGTACAATAACTACTACGAATTCGGGACCCGCAAGGAAGATCCCGCAAGATATGCGCATACCCTGGTGACCGAACCCTGGAGCGTCACGATCGACGGTCTGGTCGACAAGCCGGGTGAATATGACTTCAAGGACATCATGTCCGAAATGACGGTCGAAGAGCGTATCTACAGATTCCGCTGTGTCGAGGCCTGGTCGATGGTCGTCCCGTGGAATGGCTTTGAACTGGCGGACCTTCTGAATATGGCTGGCGTACAAGAAGGTGCCAAGTATGTGGCCTTTGAAACGGCATACCGACCCGATGAGATGCCGGGCGTTCAGTTCCCGATCCTCGAATGGCCATACCGGGAAGGCTTGCGCCTGGATGAGGCGATGCACCCGCTGACTATTATGGCGACTGGTATCTACGACAAACCTATCCCGAACCAAAATGGCGCGCCGCTGCGTCTGGTGGTGCCGTGGAAGTACGGTTTCAAGTCTATCAAGTCTATTGTTCGCATCACCGTTTCGGATGTCGAGCCGCCCACCAGTTGGAACATGTCTGCCCCGCGCGAGTATGGCTTCTATAGTAACGTGAACCCCAACGTGGATCATCCGCGCTGGTCGCAGGCCTCGGAACGTCAGATTGGCGGCGGTCTCTTTGCCAAGCGTATCCCGACGCTGATGTTCAACGGTTACGAAGAAGAGGTCAGCGGACTTTACGACGGTATGGATCTGAAGGAATTCTACTAAGACCATGCAGACGCTGAATCAGATATTGCGCCGCATTCCGGTGTGGCTGGTCTACTTGCTGGGGGTGCTTCCGGCGCCCTGGCTGTTTTACCAGGGGCTGACCGGCGGTCTGGGCGTGGATCCGATTGAGGCGTTGGAACACCGGTACGGCGAACTTGCGCTTCAGCTGTTGATCGTCGTGTTGGCAATATCGCCGCTGCGGCGATTCTTTGGGCTGAACCTGCTCAAGTTTCGCCGGGCGCTGGGCGTGCTGACCTTTGCCTATGTCAGCCTGCATCTTTTGGTGTGGCTAGTGCTGGACGTGCAGCTGCCCAGTCAGATTTGGGCGGATATTGTGAAGCGCCCTTATATAACAGTTGGCATGGCAGCGTTTGTCATGATGATCCCGTTGGCGGTGACGTCAAACAATCTGTCGGTACGCAAATTGGGGCCCCGGTGGCGCAGCCTGCAGAGGCTTGTCTTACCTGCGGCGATTCTGGGCGGGCTGCACTATGTTATGCTTGCCAAGGGATTTCAGATCGAACCGCTGGTCTACCTGTCTCTGATCGTTAGCCTGATTCTGCTGCGCATTCCGGTTTCTGGCCTGCTGACTCGGTTTCGCCCGGCCGATTCCGCCTGACTCGGTGTCGAGTCTGTGGGTAACTCTGTCCAAAGCTCCAGATTCGCTGCCGGTTGCTCTGACGACCGCTTTTGTTGGAATGGTTATTATCGTATAACTTATTGGTTTTGAGCAATAAAATGTGACTTTTCGGTTTTTTACAAGTTTATCGAATTTTCTGCTTGCGGACTTATGCGGTTATACTTAGAACCCCCTTCACCGGCGCTGCTGAGGCGGTGCTGACGGGTCG
>NZ_JBXWPA010000023.1:0-39041 GCF_059611165.1 Ruegeria sp. CDSB013
TGTTGATCGCCTTGATACCAGCTGTATTGGCTCCACTTTTGTCGATGACGATCTTGCGCGGTAGACCGTTCACCTCACCCGCACCATCTGCGGTTGCTGCCAGGAGATTGTCACCGACGCGCAGGCAAGTTTTGCCACCGAATTTGATAAGTGTACCTGCACATGCGGTGCCAACTTCAAAGATGACGCTGCCAATGGTGCGTGGAACAAAGAAGTCCTTGATAAAGAAAAAGGAACGGATTCTACAGCCTAACGGCCCGGATCAAGGGACTGGGTCAAGGGCCGTTAGCTTGTTGCAGGTTTTAAGAACATTTTTATTGCGAACTCACGTGCTTCCTCATCTGTTTCTGCCTCATAAACCTCACCAACATCAGGGTGGTTCAATATTTCCATCCAAGAAAAGCTGGGGGCTTCAAAGGAACTAATGATTTCGAGTCTCAAAGCTGAGTGACGCTCTGTCTCACGCTTAACAAGACCTTTCAGCTCGTTCTCTGTTATGCCGATAGAAGCTACATCAAGTAGGTGTGTCAGATTAGGAAACTTTTGCGAGTAATTCATCATGGTAGCGATGGGAACATTGTTATTGTTTCCCATTCCCCTGTTGTTGGATTTCGTTCCACTGCGACTTGGACGTGCGTTAGTCCATCAACCCTTTCCGGCGGCCCATTTCGCCCGACATTGTTTGGGTTAGCTGATCCAATGCGTCGATACCCTCTGCCAACGTCCTCGCCAACGTCAAATGTAAACCTATGAGTATTAGCGGTCGGGTTTGCGGCTATTGCGTCTTGAAGTGGTTGCCCTCTCATAACGGTATCCGCACGCAACATTGCATCTTCCGAGTGGAACGCGGACGAAAGCGGTGATCAACACTGCAATGACCAAGCCGATGATATGACGCAACTGGCCGAACATACTCAATTTTTTGGGGGGCAAGAAAATTCCATCTTTGTGGATCGATCTTCATGCTTTCACCAATCTCGCAGATTGTTTGAAATTCCTGCTCGTCTGGCAAAACGTCGAATTCAAACAGCTGCTCACACAGGTTTTCGAATGCTACGCCCCATTCGCCGTGTTCAGCAGTCGATTGATAGTCGTCCAGCCATTCATCGTCTAGCCGACCTATAAACTGCTGAATGAGGGATACAGTTGCTCTTTGAATTGCGTTTTCCATGTCAATACTTCGGATATGCTCTGATGGTACCATCGGCATAGCCGCCGCACTCAAAATCGAGAGCAGCATCGTAGTAATCAAGCCAATAATTTGGCGAAGAAAACTCAAGCCTCAGGTTTACACCCTTTAATTGTCTTTACGCATGGCTTTCCATTCGGCAATCAGTTCGAGCACACGCTCGTCCATATCTGCTGTGGTCAGGCCGTGAGTAGTAGTTGCACCTGGCCGAATCCATCGGGATACAAAAGTCCCTGCATGCCTGTAAATGCCTGGAAATTCTTCCATCATAAACCCAGCAAGTTGGCCTCCTGATAAACTAGGGTCAATTTCCAGTACTTCTAACAAAAGCTCCGACGGTTTAGCGCCATCGTCAACTCTACTTGCCCAGTTTCGTTTCATACTACGGCCTCACGAACTCAAAATCGATAACGTTACTACCAGGCCTGGTCGTCTCAACAACTTCCGTATAGCCATGGCTGGCTGCGATGCGTCCAGTCCATGTATTCCTCGCTGCGTCAGTTCGAGTCATACCTGAATTCACATTATTGATGAACTGCGAATAGTTATCGCTGCCCGTACCTGGAATCCACACACCTTGCACTCTATCAACCTTTACCCCATCACGTTGTAGGCGAAGCATTGCACTATTGAACATGTCTGTCCCTGACCCGAGCGCCGCCGCATCACCACCCGCTGCGACATTGAATTCCAAGGAGCCATTATTAACCGTAATCTCGATTCCATGACCAGCATCAGGGTCTCGGTAGAGGTATTGAGCATCAACATCAGATCGATTGATACGATTTAGGTCATCAGAAATATCGACACGCGGTGGCAACGGTCCCTTATTTGTGGCAATTGTGGAGTGGAAAAACGCTGATACTTCCTTTGCAACACTCCAGCGGTGCAGCGCGCCTCTACTGCTCACGTTCGTTAGATGAGCACCTGCGATCGAAACATCCAACGCCACAGCGTGATAGTTTACTGAGTTCAGTGCGCCGGTAGGCGCTACATTAGGCCCGGTGAGCCGGGTCAAATGGCCGAGGTTGATCGATTGATTGGCCGTACCAAAAGCATGGCCGAACCAACCTACTGCTGCAGGATCAAAAATGGCGGGAGAGCTCGCGCTCACGTGATTTAGCTCTTGGGGAGGTGCTCTGGCCGCAAATGCTAGATCACCTGGTCGACTATCGTCGTAGCTGACGGCGACCGGATAGTGGATTTCAGACCAGCCGTCAGGTATAGCCCAAGCCGAACTTGCACCAAAGACTGTAAACAGCAAAATCAGGAAAGCTTGAACTAGGCGAAAGAGCACATTCACTCCACCTCTAGCCATACAAGACCCTCGTATTCAGTCGCGCCTAAGCCCGCTGACTCCATCAGATTATTGAGATAACAGTAATGACCTTGCTTCGGAACTTCCGACCAAGGGCTTGGCATAATGTCTTCCTCTGACAACCAAGTCTCTTCAGATTCTTCGCATACATAGACGATCTGCCCAGTAGGTTTTATTCGAACTGGCACAACCCAACCTTGATCGCAGTTTGGACACCAATGTTTCTTTAGGGCCATGGATAAGCTGTCCTGATTTCGCTGCCGTTTCTGGTCATAGTAACAATCCGAATATTGGTTTCGCCAGCCGTTCCTATCGTCCGACCCATTGGGACCACATATGCTAATGGATCATTTGGATCAGGTGCTCCGCGTTTTTTCCAAGCTTCATCGACCAAAGCTAGCGCATCATCACCCTGAGCATTAAACACACTATGCTTTCTCTTGCTGGGGTTACCGCCTCCGCCGTTGTGGCGAACATCGGTGACGCTAAGCAATTCAGGACCGGCCTCGACCTTGCAGCCTGGCTGGGGCTGACCCCGCTCAACAAATCCAGCGGCGGAAAGGAAAAGTTAAGCAAGATTACTAAGAAAGGCGACCGATACATCCGAAAACTCTTGATCACCGGCATGACGTCACGGGCGCTGATGGGCAGGAAGCATCCAGAGCGCCTGGATAATCTGGGTGATGCTGACAAAACAACAGGAATACCGGCAGCCGTCCGCCTGACCAGGCCGACCAGCCCAGAGATGCAAGGCATTTGATGTGACGATGCGGACCTAAGTCAACCAAAAGCCAGGACGCTCCGACCAATGTCGCGGCCCCAATCGAGGTCGATTAGCCGATAGGAACCTTGCTTGCGGAACTCATCATGGCCGGCGGCCAAATACACTGGCTGCGTGAACAGGCCGAACACACGACAGTACTGACGGACCGCCGCCATCAACGCAGAAAACACTTGCAATGCAGGTGCCACCCACACACGACCTTGAGCACAGTCTTCAAATGCTGCGGTCGCAGCCCGCTTTCCGGACTTTAGCTGCAACCGCAAAATCGCAATCCATTTGGAGGCCGGAACAGCGGACAAAACCCAGTAAGTCTCACGGGCGCCTGATCGTTTTCTCTATTACATCGTAGGGCAATTCACGCTCATCATAAACACCGATAAAAATACCGACGTCGGCCGCACTCCCGTCTCGCTTCTTCAGCAACGTGTCATTTGAAACCGTTGTACGTTGCGATGGACGGCGCGCCCATTCTGACAAGCGCTTCATGAACATGTTGATAACCTCGGCATGGCCCAAGTCGGCACCGAGATCATTCAACTCTTTAGGGTCGTTTTTCAGGTCAAATAATAACGGGCGAAACCCACCATCGGCAAAGATGAACTTCCAATCCTTGTCCGCCAACATGAAAAGGCGTGCCTGTTTGGGATCAAGACCCAAAGCCGCGGCTTCGGGCGTGGCGGAATAATCATATTCGCTAATCACATACTCGCGCCATGCCTCGGGGTTTTGGCCATACAGGAACGGCAGTAGCGAGCGGCCCTCGATAACGTGATCCGGGACATCGCCACCTGCCAGATCAACAAATGTTGCTGCCAGATCAATACTTTCGACTAGCGCGCTACAAACAGTGCCACGTGTTGCGTCTGATTCTGGTGACGGATCATAGATGATCAGAGGAACGCGCACTGACGGGTCATGAAACAAATCCTTTTCCCCCATCCAATGATCGCCAAGGTAGTCCCCATGGTCGGAGGTCACGACGATCATCGTATCTTCCATATGACCATTTTCTTCTAGCCAATTGAACAGGCGGCCCATCTGATCGTCAGCCTGTTTGATCAGCCCCATATAGGCGGGTATCACCTTTTCACGCACGCCCGGCTTGCTAAAGGTTTGGCCGATTTCGTTCTGCATGAATTGTTCATAGACAGGATGTGGGTTCTGTAACTCGCCATCCGAGCGGACCACCGGCAAAACATCTTCCCCCCCGTACATGTCATGATACGGCGCTGGAACAATGTAAGGCCAGTGCGGCTTGATATAGGACAGGTGGCACATCCATGGCCCAGCGGAATTTGCATCCTGCGTTTTTATAAATTCAATCGCCTGTCCCGTCAGCCAAGGCGTTTCGCTATCTTCTTCCTTAATGTTTGCAGGCTTATCAGCATGCCGCATAAACCAACCCGAAGCGACACCACCGTCTTCATCAACCCCAGCATTGGCATTATGCTGCCAGGGGTTTTCAGCCTCATACCCCTGCCCTTTAAGATACTCGTTATAGGGTGAACGTCTTTTGTCATAAAAGCCTTGCGGCCCCTCACCCCATAAGCCGTCATCACGTAGGAAGACATCAAAACCACATTCCGCGACACGCGCTCCGATCACTCCGTCGCGCGAAATGCCCAGACGGTCCATCCCTGCCTGATCCACGCTCATATGCGTCTTTCCGATCAACCAACTATCCATCTCACTTTCGCGCAGATGATCGCCCAGAGTGACCTCTCCGACCTTGAGCGGGAAATTATTCCAGGCGGCGCCGTGGCTGTGCACGTAACGCCCTGTGTAAAAGCTCATCCTTGAGGCACCGCAGATGGGCGATTGAACATAGCAATGGGAGAACCGCACTCCCTTGCCCGCAAGCGCATCCAGATGAGGCGTGTTCAAACTTGGATGCCCAGTGCAGCTCAGGTAGTCGAACCGAAGCTGATCGAACATGATAAACAGGATGTTCTTGGCTTTTCTGGTCATGTCGCCTTAACCACCCCGTCATTTATCCATTTGTCGAACTGTTTGAGTACAGCATCGCAGAAGGCGTCGTCATTGATATGAGCGCTAATTTCCGTAGTTGATGCAACCGCAGGCATCACGTTGCGGGCCTCATCAACCATTTCGGCAAGCGCTTCCGGGTCATGCGCTTCCTGACTTTCGCGATCCCATTCCTCAACACCGCCGGTGGGCAGGAAAAAATGGGTTGGGCCAGTAGCCTGTTTTAGACGATCGGCCATTTCCCGAATAGCGGCCCGTCGCTCTTTTGCATTGAACACCGCACTTTTGATCAGGCGATTATGTTCGTGGAACGGACGGTCGGCATATTGGTCGGGAATGTCCTGCCAACCCGCAAAATCCAAAAGATCCAGCGCGCCTGGGGCCACCATTTGCGGCACGCCCGCGCGCCCTGCATTTGTCAGCCGGTCCTGCCCCGAGGACACCAACGAACCTGCAAGCATGTTGGCAAATTCCTGCATGCAGAAATCCATTACGCAGCAGAAAGCTCCCTCACCCGCAAGCTTCTCAAATGCCATACCGCCCATGCCCGTTGAATGGAACACGGCCACTTCGTATCCCCGTTCTTCCAACGCGGGTTTCAGAGTTTTCATGTAACGCAGACAGGATGAGCCCAACGAGGTCATTCCGATCATCGGGCGATCTCGCCGGGCGCGCTGGACGGCGCGGGCTGCGCCTAAAATAGCACCTGCCGCCTGGCTTAGCGATGAGCGGCAAACCGAGTTCATACCATAAAGCCCGCCCGCCCACAGGATCATCTGAATGTCCGGCGCCAAACGGTGCGGCGGAATCAGCGGTGAAAAACTGACGGTGGAGACGATATATTTCGGCACACCCATTGGCAAAGCCTGCGCACAATCCAGTGCCAGATCGGTGCCCATCGTGCCACCAGTTGCGAGCATCCCATCAAATTTTCCCTCGGCGTAGACCTGCGCAACAAGCGTTGCTGCGCCCCGCGACATCACGCGAAAAGCCTTGTTTTCGTCACCGAGCGCGATCACCTCATCTATGGTCATACCACCGGCCGCGGCCACATCATGTTTGGAAATGTCCGTGGGCGTGGTTGGATCCCCAAGAACCGAGACATCCATGGTCAGCACGTTGCCACCCTGCGCCGTGATGCACTCTTCGATGTAGCGCATCTCGGGGTCTTTGGTGTCATAGGTGCCGATCAGCAAGATAGTCTTTTCGCCCATGGTAATCTTCTCCTCCCAGGCTTTTGTCTTACAACTGAATCCAGGCTGTTTTTAGATCGAAGTACTTTTCCATTGCGTGCAATGACTTGTCGTGGCCGTTGCCAGACTGTTTTACACCACCCAAAGGCACAGTGGCGTCCGCACCGCCGTAAGTATTGACGTGAACGACGCCAGAGCGGATGCCCGCCACCATGCGATGGGCCCGGCTCAGGTTTGCAGTCCACACGCCCGAGGCCAATCCATAAACGCTGTCATTTGCCAGGCGCAGTGCCTCATCTTCGTCCCTGAACGGTGTCACGGCCAGAACCGGACCAAAGACCTCATTGCGGAACAGATTGTCGGTCGGCTTAACCCCGTTCATTACAGTGGGTGCCATATAATAGCCGCCCGTTTCCGTCAGAATGCGGTCACCGCCGGCACGGCGCTCAGCACCTTCCGCTTCGGCTTGGGCGACGAAATCCAGATTGCTTTCCAATTCCGGCAATGAGTGCACGGCCCCGATCTGTGTGTTCAAGTCCAGTGGATCGCCGACGCGGAAGGCCTGCGCGTGTTTGACAATCTCGGCGACGAAATCTTCGTGAATATCCTCCTGAACCAGCAAGCGCGATCCCGCGACGCAAATCTGACCTGAATTTCGGAAAATACCTGCGGCGGAGACCTTGGCCGCCTGCGCAAGATCGGGGGCGTCGTTGAACACGATGTTGGGGGACTTTCCGCCAAGCTCCAAGTAGCAGCGTTTCAAATTCGAGCGCGCGGAGTACTCCAAAAGCCGCCGCCCTGTCGCGCCCGAGCCGGTAAAAACCATGATGTCTACATCCATCGACAGGGCCAGTGTTTCACCAACCACGCTGCCTTTGCCTGTGACAACGTTCAGGACACCGTCCGGCACACCTGCCTCAAGCGCCAATTCGGTCAATCGCAAAAGCGATAGCGAGGCCGATTCCGCAGGTTTCAACACCACCGAGTTGCCCGCCGCCAGCGCCGGCGCGATCTTCCACGCACCGATCATCATTGGCATGTTCCAAGGCACAATCGCCCCGACAACGCCGACAGGCGCGTGATGCACGAGACCCAGTACATTTTCAGCTGTGGGCGCAATCTGACCATAGATCTTGTCTATGGCCTCGCCATAATAGCGGAACGTGCCCGCAGCCGACATCGGCTCGGCCTTCATGGCCATGTTGATCTCAGTGCCGTTGTCCCGCACGCCCAAAACGGCCAGTTCCAAAGCGTGTTCTTCAATCAGATCGGCCAGTTTCAACAACACCTTCTTGCGTACAGAAGGTGCAGCCCGCGACCAGCGTCCGTCTTCAAACGCCGTGCGGGCCGCCGCAATAGCCCGCTCCATATCCGCGGGGGTGCCCTCGGCAATTTGCGTTAGAACCTGACCGTCAATTGGAGAAATGACATCCAGTTGCCCTCCTGCCGCTGCGGCCTCGTGACGCCCATCAATCAGAAGGCTCCGGGCCGGTACGGGCTGACCACGTAGCGTGTCGATGGCAAGTTGATCCATAGGTCGCTTATCCTTGCTGGTTCGGATTATCGGAATCCACGGGTTGCATCGTAGGTTCCGGCCGCAGTTTGTTTTTGAATTCGAAATACAGCGTTCGGCAGTGCAGGATCAGGATCAGAACGATCAGGCCAAACAGAATGGCCGCGATGGGCCGGTCGATGAAGTCGAGCGGCGTCTTGACCCGTGCCATTGCGCTGCGCAACTTGGTTTCCATAATCCCGCCAAGAACCATGCCCAAAATGATTGGAACAATCGGCAGGTCCAGCCGTTTTAGGATCAGCCCAAAAACCCCGAACCCGGCAGCAATGGCACAATCTGTGATCGAGTTGCGCAGGCTATAGACCCCCACGAATGCCAAAATCAGGATCATGACACCAAGGAACCGGGTCGGGATCTGGATAATCTTCAGCAGCAGGTTCGTCGAAAATAGCAGGAACACTAGAACGATCACGTTAAGCAGGATCAGCGCCATATACAGGGCCAATACGAAATCCATCTGGTTTTCGAACAGCTGCGGTCCGGGGATCACGTTGTGGACATAAAACACGGACAGCATCATCGCCGTCAGCGCCTCGCCAGGAATACCCAGAGCCAGCAGAGGAATCATCGCAGCGCCTGGAACGGCGTTGTTCGCCGCCTCGGACGCTACAAGTCCCTCGGGTGAGCCATCACCAAACTTTTCTGGGTTTTTTGACGTCTTTTGAGCATAGGTGTAGGATAAAAATTGCGATGTAAACTCGCCCGTACCCGGCACCATGCCCATGAAAACGCCGATACTTGAGGACACGGTGGCAACGCGTTTCACGCCCAGAAGTTCTTTGAGACCGGCAAAGATATTGCCACTTACATGGGTGTCGCCTGGCGCGTGGTTCTTTTCCAATAGCAGCAGAAATGCCTGGCTAATCGCAAACAGACCCAGCACGACCACAATGAGATCAATGCCGGAAGCCAGCCAACTTTGATCGAAGGTGAACCGGCGGGTGTACTTCACGGGCTCCAGCCCCACCGAATTCAGGAAAATGCCGAAGGCCGCCAGCATACCAGCGGCAAAAATCTGGCCCCGGTGGGCCAGCACAACCAGAATGATGCCCAATAGCGCAGCCAGGAAAATCTCGCGGCTGCCGAAATGTGGGGCGACAAGGGCCAGAACCGGTGACAACACCATCAGACAGATGATCGCAAACACGCCCCCGAAGAATGAGGCCGAATACGCCAGAGACAGCGCACGGTGGCCCTGCCCCCGTTTGGTCATGGGATATCCGTCATAAGTGGTCAGCGCGTTCACCGCTGTGCCGGGGGTGTTGATCAGGATCGCGGGAATGGCTCCGCCATACATGGACGAGCCGTAGATACCCAATAACAGGGTTAGTCCTACGATGGGCTCGAACGCAAAGGTGGCAGGTAACAGGATTGCGATGGCCACTGCCGCACCTACGCCGGGCAATGCACCGATGATGACACCGCCGATCGAACCGATCAGCAGGGCGACGATTACCTGCCATTGTAGCAGGATTGAAATACCGGAAAGAAGCGTTTCCATAGTGGCCCCTTACAGATAGGTCAGCGCAAAGGCGCGCACGGAATCCGGAAGGTATTCATAGACCGCTCCGGCGGGGATTTTGACCTGAAGAAAGCCACGGAAAACGATGGTGACCACAAAGCCGAACAACGCAGCTATTCCGATAGCATTTGCACCACGAAACCCTACACGAAGGGTCAGGAAGACTGCGAACAACATGGTTGAGGGTAGATATCCCAGCTGCGGAACCACCAGCACATAGATCAGGAAATAGGCAACATATTCGAACGACCGAACCCAGAACCCGACCTCGGTCCAGCGGCCGCTGATCCGGTCTGACAAGGCCGAGCTAAGCCAATGCAGAAACCCGAACACCACCATGCACCAGATTGCAATTGTGGGCCAAAGACCCGGCTGCGCGAACCATTTGGTTCGTTTGACGACCTTGGTCTGATCACCCAGCTGGGACAAAAGAAACACCGCGAATGCCAAAAACAGTACGGCGAAAACGACATCGCCGGGTCGGCGATATCTTTTGAACATGTCCTGTAAAGTCTTTGCAATCATCGTTTCCTCCCAACCTGAAAGAGGCGTGAGGCAGTGCCCCACGCCCGATCTGGATCTTACTCGCCCAGAATTTCTTCAATCTTAGCGAAAGAGGATTTGTCTTGCTCAATCTGAGCGTTGGATGCGTCTGGGTCCTGCCAGTAGATCAAAGCACCGGTTTCCTCAGCAAGCTGCTTGGCCTTGTCCGACTGCACCGCCTTTTGTGCTGCCGCAGTGATTTTTTCACGTGCCTCGGGTGGAGTATCCTTGTGAACGAACAGGCCGTTCCACAATGCCAGCGGCAGATCCGGGTTGAGCTCGACGATCGTCGGCGTATCGGGGATCAGCGAAATCCGCTCGCCACCAATGCTTGCCAGAATATTCACGTCATCCAGGCAAGGTAGAACAAGTTGCAACGTAGTGTTGATGACGTCCACGTCACCTGATGCCAGCGTGTTGCAATCCAACGCGTCAAAGGCTGCTTCACTTGCAAAATCAAATCCGCTGCTGACAGCAGCAGCAAAGGTGACCTGCGTGGGCGGCAAGACCGAGCCGAAATGACCAAGCGCCAAATCATTGTCCTTGCCGTGTTCTGCCAGTTCTTCCCAGTTCGAGAACGGCGCATCCTTGCTGGATGCGATTACGAATGGGTACGTCAGAAAAATACCGATCGGATCGAACGGGTTCGGGTTCAGTTCAGGGATACCGATTTCCGGTCCAATGACGGGAACGCCAATGACGAAAGAACCAATGGTGTATCCATCCGCTGGGGCAGTGGCGACTTCGACTGCACCTGGGAACGGACCGCCGCCGCCGCCGGGCTTGTTCACGACCGCAGCCGGGACATCGTACATGGCTTGAAATTCGTCCGCGATCATTCGCGTCAGCACGTCTTCAAGATCGCCCGGAGGCCATGGAACCACGAAAGTTACCGGTTTCTCTGGATACTCTGCCAGTGCAGCGGTTGCTGACGCTACAAATGCGGCGGTTGCTAGAAATTTCTTCATTGACACCTCCCGTTAGTGGTTCAATAAATGAACCGCGTTAACAATAATAATGTTGCGTTGTTAAGTTTATTCTGTCAAGTATAACCTGACCGGGAGGAGGCAAAACACATGGGCACCGCACTTAATGCCTTGAAAATGCTAGAGTACTTTTCAAGCTCTCAGCCGGAAATCGGGCTGAGTCACATTGCGCGTCTGGCTGGTTTGAACAAGGCGACCGCCCTCCGCCACTTACGAGCACTGGAAGAGTTCGGCCTGATCGAGCAGAATCCGCAGACGAAATCATATGCCATCGGACCAGCTGCTCTACGGTTGGCCGCCCTGCGCGAGATTGCCAAGCCTGGCCTTGATGGTGCACGCCAGAAAATGCAGGCCGCGATGCATGAGGTTGGCGAAAGCCTGCACCTTACGCTGCTTGAAAAAGACACTCTGCAAACTGCGCTGGTGGTCGAAACCACGCAGCACAGCGTTCGCGTAAGTTTGGACCCTAGCGAAATTATTCCGGTCAACGCGACTGCTTCGGGATTATGTATGCTGAGCTTCGGTCCCGCTTTCCTTCTGGAACGCTTGGAATCCGACACACTCACCCGATTTACCGACGCAACAATGACGGACCCAAAGATTATTCGTGACCGGGTTGCACAAATCGGCCGGGCGGGCTGGGCCAATAGTAATGGCAGCTTTGAAGATGGTGTCTTCGGATATGCGGCGCCTATCTTCGGTATTGATCAGATCGCGATTGGAACCATTGCGATTGCCGTTCCCGAAATTCGTGCAACCCGCGCGCGACAGCCGCTGATTTTGACCTCACTCCACACCCTTTCGAAAGAACTGACCGCAAACTTTGGCGGCCAGATGCCCGAAACTTTTCCAACCGAATTCCACCCATGATTGACGGGCGGACTAAATCTCCGGAGACACGTTACATGAAAGACTCCAACTTTCTGAAGGAAAACAACGCCCGACATTTCTGGCAACCAATGGCGCACCCGGCCGACAGCCAGAAAAACCCGCCGACCATTCTGACCGGAGGTGAAGGGGTCAGCATCATTGATGTAGATGGTCACAAGGCGCTGGATGCAGTGGGTGGCTTATGGAACGTCAATCTGGGCTATTCCTGTGATCCGGTGAAGCAGGCCATCACCGATCAACTGAACGCGCTACCCTATTATTCAACCTTTCGCGGCACCAGCAACGACAAGGCGATCGAATTGTCTTATGAGTTGGCGCAGTTCTTTGCGCCTGACGGATTGACCCGTGCATTCTTTACTTCGGGTGGATCGGATTCGGTTGAGATCGCGCTGAAACTGGCGCGTCAGTTTCACAAAGTTCGAGGCGAGGCCGGCCGTACCAAGTTCATCAGCCTGAAACAGGGCTATCACGGCACCCACTTCGCGGCTGCCTCGGTCAATGGCAATCAAAAGTTCCGCGCGGCCTATGAACCGATGATGCCGGGCTGTTTCCACGTGCCCGCACCCTGGACCTATCGCAACCCGTTCGATGAGACAGACCCTGAGCGTCTTGCGCAGCTTTGCGTAAAAGCGCTGGAGGCCGAAATTGCATTCCAGGGAGCAAACACCGTCGCCGCATTCATCATGGAGCCAATCTTGGGCGCAGGTGGAGTTATCCCGCCGCACAAGAGCTTTATGCCCATGGTGCGTGAGGTCTGCTCGAAACACGGAATTCTGCTGATTTCGGACGAAATCATTACTGCCTTTGGGCGTACAGGCAGCGAAAGTGGCGCGAGACATTGGGGGGTGCACCCCGATATCATGACAACGGCCAAAGCCATCACAAACGGCTATTTCCCATTCGGCGCGGCAATGATCTCTGGCGCGGTTGCGGAGGTGTTCGAAAGCGACACTACCGGCAGAGCTTCTGTCGATCAGGGCTACACCTATTCCGGGCACCCGGTTGGCGCGGCCGCAGCCTTGGCCTCGCTGGCCGAGATCAACCGCCTGCGGGTATGGGAAAACGCAGCTGCACGGGGGGATGAGTTGTTTGCCGGGTTGAAAAAACTGGCCGACAAATACGACGTAGTCGGTGACGTGCGAGGGGGTGAAGGCCTGATGTGCGCGCTAGAACTGGTTTCGGACCGTGCGACCAAGGCGCCAATTGCCAAACATCTTCCGCTGCAGGTTCAAAAAGCGACCTATGAAGATGGCGTGATGGTCCGTGTATCTGGAAACAACATCATATTGTCTCCGCCGCTGGTCATCACGTCTGATGACGTAGCCAAGATCCTTTCAGCCCTGGATACAGGACTAGCGAGACTTTAGTGATCACGCTGGCCCCGGTCTTCAAGGTCGGGGTCACACCTTTACGGCCTGCAATTCCTCAAGTAGATCCAGTAGGTTGTCGATTTTTTCCTGTCCCATTTGCGCCTCGATTGTATTGTGAATCGCCAGCGAGGTCGCAAGGTTCTCTTCAAGAATTTGACGCCCCTCATCGGTGATCTTCACCATGGTGCGGCGCTTATCCGTGCTGCCCTGACGGCGGGATATCTGCCCATCAGTCTCCATCGTGCGTAGAATTCGCGTCAGGCTGGGAAGCAAAAGGCAGGCCTCATTTGCAATAGTGCTTTGTTCCACTTCGCCCATTTCGTCCAGAACACGAAGGATACGCCACTTTTGCTCGGTCAGCTGTATCCCCTGCAGCATATCCCGAATTGGGGCCATGACGGTTTCGCGTGCGCGCAGCAGTGCAATCGGAAGAGCGCGAGAGGTTCTCGTGGTATGGCTTTGTCGGTTCATTCCAGCCTTCTAGAACGCCATTTCAGGAATTGCAAAGATTAACAAAGCAAGTTCTTGACGGTCG
Source organism: Ruegeria sp. CDSB013 (assembly GCF_059611165.1). Classification (NCBI taxonomy): domain Bacteria; kingdom Pseudomonadati; phylum Pseudomonadota; class Alphaproteobacteria; order Rhodobacterales; family Roseobacteraceae; genus Ruegeria; species Ruegeria sp. CDSB013. The sequence goes on from NZ_JBXWPA010000023.1 coordinate 13,891, forward strand.
CGATGCAATTTACTAAACATGTTAAGTAGTAAAGGAGAGGTCATGCCACACTTCCACGTCGAATACTCCGGCAATCTGGACGATCGTGTCGACATCGGTGGCTTGTGCGAATGCATACGAGACACCGCTGCGGGGATTGAGGCTTTTCCAATGCCGGGAATTCGCGTCCGCGCCACGCGTGTCGACTATTTTGCCATTGCGGATGGAAATCCCAAGCATGGCTTTGTGGACATCTCAATCCGCCTTCGCGCTGGCCGTCCTGACGACGTTAAGAAGGACGCCACACAGCGTATCTTTGACGCGATTGAAGCGTATCTGGAACCGGCCTTCTCGAAACACTCTATCGCGCTTTCACTAGAGATGCGTGACATCGACCCAGACCTTTCGCCCAAGACCGGCACAATCCGGAATCATTTGGCTGCGACAAAGCAGGAGACCTGACGCATGAGCGTACTGGATACGAATATCGAGAAACTGGCAGGCTTTCTGGCCCGGTTCAAAGAAACGGGCATCAAGAACCGTATCGCAGGCGAAGACCGGGATGGCGCAGCGGGCGTTTTCCAATCCACCTCTCCGGTGGATAAATCAGTAATCTGCGACGTTGCGCACGGCACGTCCGACGATATCGACGCGGCGGTCAAAGCGGCCCATGCTGCCTTTACTGAATGGCGCGACATGCCCGCCACCGAACGCCGCCGGATCCTGCTAAACGTTGCCGATGCGATCGAAGCCCGGGCAGAAGAAATTGCGCTGTGTGAGTGTTGGGATACGGGTCAGACATTGCGGTTCATGTCCAAGGCGGCGCTGCGCGGTGCCGAGAATTTTCGCTACTTTGCGGATCAAGTCGTGCAGGCTCGCGACGGGCAACACCTGAAATCGCCGACGTTGATGAATATCACCACCCGTGTACCTATCGGCCCGGTTGGTGTGATCACTCCGTGGAACACGCCTTTCATGCTGTCGACTTGGAAAATCGCGCCCGCTCTGGCCGCGGGCTGCACCGTGGTCCACAAACCAGCCGAAGACTCGCCTTTGTCCGCCCGCCTGTTGGTGGAAATCGCCGAAGAAGCAGGGCTGCCCAAGGGCGTGCTGAATACTGTGAACGGGTTTGGCCCTGATGCCGGTAAGGCGCTGACAGAGCACCCCTTGATCAAAGCCATCGCTTTTGTCGGAGAAAGCCGGACAGGCAGCATCATCACAAAGCAGGGTGCCGATACGCTCAAGCGGATGCACCTGGAACTGGGCGGCAAGAACCCCGTTATCGTGTTTGATGACGCCGATCTGGACCGAGCTCTGGATGCGGTGATTTTCATGATCTACTCGATCAACGGTGAGCGCTGCACCTCGTCCTCGCGGCTGCTGGTGCAGGACACTATCAAGGAAGAATTCGAGGCCAAACTGGTCGAGCGTGTGAACAACATCAAGGTCGGGCACCCCCTGGACCCTGCAACTGAGATCGGCCCGCTGGTCACCGAGGAACATTACAACAAGGTGACCTCATACTTTGACATCGCCAAAGAGGATGGTGCGACCCTCGCGGCCGGTGGCGTCAAGGTTGGTGACGACGGGTATTTCGTACGCCCGACATTGTTTACAAATGCCAATAACGACATGCGCATCGCGCGTGAGGAAATATTTGGCCCCGTGCTAACTTCCATTCCATTCTCGAACGAAGAAGAAGCGCTGCAGATCGCCAATGACACGCCCTATGGGTTAACCGGCTATGTCTGGACCAACGACCTTACACGCGCCCTGCGTTTTACCGATAAGTTGGAAGCTGGGATGATCTGGGTGAATTCGGAAAATGTTCGCCACCTGCCCACACCTTTTGGCGGGGTAAAGGCGTCAGGTATCGGTCGCGACGGCGGTGATTGGAGCTTTGACTTCTATATGGAGCAGAAACACGTGGGCTTTGCCATTGGTCAGCACAAGATTATGCAGTTGGGAAAGTAACGCCTTCCGAGCGACGTCTGGACAAGGTGCCGCTCGTAAAAAGATAAGATACGCGCGCACATCTATGGTCCATGAACTCTTTGAGAGTCGGACCAAACGACGTCTGGTCGTCCGCTCTCCCTTCCAAAGCGGTCAGACGCCACCTTAAGTGAGGAGGAACTGTCATGGGAAAGATTGTACAGGCTGCTAAGATCACACATGTGCCGAGCATCTGGATGTCCCACACGATGCCGAAATACAAAGGTATCCGGCAACCTGCGATAGATGGTTACGCACGTCTGCGTCAGGACGCGATTGACCGCGAGGTCGACACCTTCATCGTATTCGATACACATTGGATCACCAATCAGGGCTTTCACCTGAACACAAAAGAGCGCCACAAGGGCCGTTTTATTAGCCATGAACTGCCGCACATGCTGGCGGATATGGAGTTCGACTATCGCGGTGATCACGAACTTGGTGAAATCATCCTCGACGTTCTGAGAGAGCGTGGGGAACGGGCTCTGGGTCATTCGCATCCCGACATGGGAATGGAGTACGGTACCCTTTTGCCGATGCATTTTATCAATGACGATGTGAATGCCCGGGTGCTGCCAGTTGCGGTCAACCAGTTCTCGTCTATCGCTGAGAACCGCGTTTGGGGTGAAGCCATCGCCGAAGGCATCCGGCGTTCGAACCGCAATGTTTCGATTCTGGCATCCGGGTCTCTAAGTCATGACTTCACGCCGAATGAGCGCTCGGTCGAGGGTCTGAACGCAGTGAATGGCGAGTTCAACCGCCAGATGGATATGCGCGTTCTCGAATTGTGGGAACAGGGCCGGTTCGAAGAATTCTTGGACCTTTTGCCTGACTACGCCAAGAAATGTACGGGCGAGTGTGCGATGAATGACACTGCGCTGCTGTTCGGTGCGTTGGGATGGGGCAGTTACAAAGGCGAGATCGACATCTACACCCCGTATTTCGGTAGTTCCGGAACGGGTCAGGCAAATATCAGCTTTTCGGTCTGAGGCCGAGACACGGGAATCCTGCAAATGACAGATTTACGTCTCAACGACCCCACGTTGCTTATCGAAGCGGCGCGGGTTGGCTCCAAATGGGTCGGTGCCACTGAGGTATCCACCACTCTGGAAGTGACCAACCCGGCAACTGGTGATCTAATCGGACGAGTCCCCAATCTTGGGGCGGCCGAAACGGCCGAAGCAATCGCCGAAGCGCACCGTGCACAGAAGGGCTGGGCCAAGCGCACAGCGAAGGACCGCAGCCAAATTCTGCGCCGCTGGTATGAGCTGATGATCGAAAACCAGGATGATCTTGGCGCTATCCTGACCGCCGAGCAGGGCAAGCCGCTGGCTGAGGCCAAGGGTGAAATCGCTTATGGCGCCAGCTTCATCGAATGGTTCGCTGAAGAGGCCCGCCGCGCCTATGGCGACGTCACCCCCGGCCACGCGCCGGATAAGCGGATCATCACCATCAAACAGCCGATTGGGGTTGTTGCCGCGATCACGCCGTGGAATTTCCCCAATGCCATGATCACGCGAAAGGCGGGACCCGCACTAGCGGCAGGCTGTTCCATGGTGCTCAAACCTGCCAGCCAGACGCCGTTCTCGGCTATCGCGCTGGCAGTTCTGGCCGAGCGAGCCGGGTTGCCTGCGGGATTGTTCTCGGTCATCACTGGATCAGCGCGCGCCATCGGAGGTAAGATGACCTCGAGCAAAATCGTGCAGAAATTGACCTTTACCGGGTCCACCGAAATCGGCGCGATGATTTATGCGCAATGCGCACCTACGATCAAGAAGCTAGGTTTGGAATTGGGCGGCAACGCGCCGTTCATCGTGTTTGACGACGCAGATCTGGACGCGGCAGTCGAAGGGGCAGTGATCGCCAAGTTCCGAAACAACGGCCAGACCTGCGTCTGCGCCAACCGCATCTATGTCCAGTCCGGGGTCTGCGACACGTTCGCCGAAAAACTGGCCGCCAAGGTCGCAAAACTGCCGACTGGAAACGGCTTTGACGAGGGCACCGTCTTTGGCCCACTAATCGATCAAGCCGCAGTCGCGAAAGTGTCTGAGCATATCAAAGACGCAACCGCCAAGGGTGCAACAGTCACACTGGGCGGCAAGCCGCACGCCCTTGGTGGCACTTTTTTCGAGCCGACCATCCTGACTGGCGTGACCACAGACATGGCGGTGGCGACCGAGGAAACCTTCGGCCCAGTCGCGCCCTTGTTCAAATTCGACAGGGAAAGCGAAGTTATCGCAGCCGCCAATGATACCGAATTCGGCCTCGCCTCGTACTTCTATTCCCGCGACATGGCCCGTGTCTGGCGCGTGTCAGAAGCATTGGAATATGGCATGGTCGGGATCAACACCGGCCTGATCTCAACTGCCGAAGCGCCCTTTGGAGGCGTTAAGATGTCAGGTCTGGGGCGCGAGGGGTCGCGCCATGGGCTGGATGACTTCATGGAACTCAAATACTTGTGCATGGGTGGCATTGACGCCGCCGAGGAGGCCTGATGCGCTTTGCAACTTTCACCGCAAACGGAGCAACTTTTTTCGGCGCGATCACCAAGGACGGTGCAATTGCGCTAAACGACGCCTTTCCCGATCAGGCTAGCCTTTACGAGGTGATCGCCGCGGGCGGGTTTGAACAGTTGACCAAGGCCGCAGCAGGCCGCGAAGTGACCCACAAGGAATTCACTTACGAAATGGTGATGCCGGATGTCCGCCGCATCCTCTGCGTCGGAGTGAACTTTCCCGACCGCAACGCAGAATACAAAGACGGCAGCGAACAGCCGAAATACATGTCGTTGTTTCCGCGCTTTGCCAGCGGTTTCACCGGGCACGACCGCCCGCTGATCCGCCCACCGGAAAACCACACGCTGGATTACGAAGGTGAGGTCGCAATTGTAATCGGCAAATCCGGTCGGCGGATTTCGCAGGAAGATGCCTATGATCACATCGCTGCCCTGACTTTATGTAACGAAGGCACAATCCGCGACTGGGTCCGCCATGCCAAGTTCAACGTCACGCAGGGAAAGAACTGGGACAATTCCGGTGCCATCGGTCCGTGGCTGATGCCATTCACCGACGCGGCCCAGTTAGACGATGCCCGAATTCAGACCCATGTGAATGGTGAGTTGCGCCAGGACGATACGCTGAATCGCATGATGTTCCCGATCCGGCGCGAGATCGAATATATTTCGACCTTCATGACGCTTCTGCCTGGTGACATCATCGTCACCGGCACGCCGACGGGTGCGGGTGCGCGGTTTGATCCACCGAAGTACCTGGCACCGGGTGACGTAGTGGAAATCTCAGTCGAGGGCATTGGCACTCTGCGCAACACAGTAGAGGATGAGAGGGCATGACCCCGGAAGATCACGCCCGTGCCGCAGCCGACTTATTGCAGGCTGAATGTTCGCACGAACAGATTGGCCTTCTGACTCTGCGCCATCCCGAAATGGGGATGAGCGACGCCTATGAGGTGCAGAACGCCATCTATCAACAAAAATTGGCCGAAGGGCGCAAGGTGATCGGCTGGAAAATCGGGTTGACCTCGAAAGCGATGCAATATGCGCTGAATATCGACATCCCCGACAGCGGAATTTTGTTCGATGATATGAAGTTCGATCACGGCGGAACCGTTCCTGCGGGCCGGTTCATCCAACCCCGGATCGAGGCTGAGATTGCTTTTGTCATGAAATCTCCGGTAGGCGGAGAGAACGTCACCCGTGACGACATCATTGCCGCCACGGATTACGTCGCGCCTTCGATTGAAATCCTCGACACGCGTATTCAGCGCGTCGACCCCGCGACCGGACAAACGCGTACCGTCTATGACACAATCAGCGACAACGCCGCCAATGCGGGCATCGTGTTAGGCCCTGAGCGTCACGCGATAGATGCATTTGATTTGCGTTGGGTCGGGGCACTGACCTTCCGCAATGGTGAGATCGAGGAAACCGGTCTGGGCGCGGGTGTTCTGAACGACCCGGTCGAAAGCGTCGTCTGGCTGGCCCGTCGTATGGCGCAGTACGACCAGAGCATAGAACCGGGTCAGGTGATCTTGTCCGGTAGCTTTATACGACCCGTCGAATGCCCGCCGAGCACCGAAATCCATGCTGATTTCGGGCCATTTGGCTCAGTCGGTATCAACTTTGCCTAAAGGAGGCCGGGATGCCTGCGCCACTAAACGCTTTCAAGGCCGCGCTGCAGGCTGGTCAGCCACAGGTCGGCTGCTGGATTGGAATGGCCGACACCTATGCCGCTGAAATCGCGGCCACGTCCCATTTCGACTGGCTGCTCGTTGACGGAGAGCACGCCCCAAACGATCTTCGCTCAATCCTGGAACAGGTGCGGGTCATCGAAGGAAGCGGCAGCCAACCGGTCGCACGTTTGCCGATCGGTGAAACCTGGATGATCAAGCAATACCTCGATGCCGGCGTTCAGAATATTCTGGTGCCGATGGTCGAAAGCGGAGATCAGGCGCGGGATTTGGTGCGGGCTGTGCGATACCCACCCTACGGGGTTCGGGGCGTGGGATCGGCGTTGGCACGGGCCTCGCGCTTTGCGGCGATCCCGGACTATCTGAAAACGGCGGATGAACAAATCTGCCTGCTTGTTCAGGTGGAAAACCGCGCCGGGTTAGAGGCACTAGACGATATTCTTGCCTCTGACGTTGATGGGGTCTTTCTCGGCCCCTCCGATCTGGCTGCTGACATGGGCCATATTGGTGATGCTGGTCATACAGAAGTGGTAGAGGCTGTGTTGGACGCGATAGCTCGGGTCGTCGCGGCAGGCAAATTTGCCGGGATACTGACACTTGATCCGGCCATGCAGCGTAAATGTCTGGATCTGGGGGCGACCTTCCTGGCTACAAACATCGACGTTACTTTGTTCGCGCAGGCGGTGCGCCGGGCCGCCGATGAAGCCTTGGCGTTGCTACCTGACCAAAGCGTTTCGGGTGTTGCCCAAACGGAAGCGGCCAGCAAGTACCTGCAGCAATTGTGCAAGCACTGGTCCCACAAGGCCCAGGTGGCTTTCGACGACACCCACGGCAGCGTGGAATTTCCGGGCGGAAATCGGCTGACCTTGGTCGCAGGTGAAACCAGCCTTTCGCTGACGGCTAAGACCGGCCCTCGCGGAGATCTGAACCGCTGGCAGGAAGTCATCGAAGCGCATCTGGTACGGTTTGCTTTTCGCGAAGACATTAGCATTGACTGGGTGGGCTGATCCCAAATCAACTACCGCCTGAAGACGACGACAAGGAACACTCATGTCAGATCCGGTTTATGTAATTGGCGATATCCATGGCCAACTGGGGATGCTTGAAGACGCACTGGACCGGATCGAACGGGATGGAGGGCCAGACGCCAAGATCGTGTTTCTTGGCGATTATACGGACAGGGGTGCGCAAAGTTGCGGGGTTTTGGATCTGCTGGTCCGAGGGAACGCCAACGGTAAGAACTGGGTCTTTCTACGTGGCAATCATGACCAGATGTGCGCAATGTTTCTGGAGGACTATCCGCGCAATGATGCGCGCCTGCTGGTCGGGTATCACTGGCTTCATCCTCGGATCGGCGGGATCGAAACGCTGCAGTCCTATGGGGTTGAAGCCACCAACGTGGACAGAATTTATCAAGTTCACGCCAAAGCCAAACAGGCCGTCCCTCAGGCTCATATCGATTTTCTGAACGGGCTAAAGCCGTTCCATCAGGACGGCGCATTGCTGTTCGTGCATGCAGGTATTCGACCCGGGGTGAAACTGGAGCAGCAAGACCACGACGATCTGATATGGATTCGTGAGGAATTCCTGAACCATATAGATCCACATCCATGGTTAGTCGTCCATGGCCACAGCCACGTGTCCGCACCTGAACATCATGGAAACCGTATCAATCTGGATACAGGAGCAGGCTATGGCCACGCCCTGACCACCGCCGTGTTCGAAGGCACCAAGTGTTGGGTGCTGGATGTTGGTGGGCGTAGACCTGTGACTGGCTGAGACAGCCTCTGGCTCACATGGCCCAAAAATGTGGCGTCACCGGTGTCGTTTCTTTTTCAGAAGCTTCCCAACCATGATCGCCGTCAGCAGATTCTGTCGCAGGACATTGGCCGCGACGATTGAGAATCCAGGAACAATCAAATTGTCCCGTCTACACGGCGCCATGTGGAAACTGAGAGAGACCGAATGGGAATCGACGCTTACGGCTCATGTTGACCATTTCGATCCTATCCAACGTAGGAGCCACTAGCGCTAAGCCTCGAACCAACCCATTGGGTCTATCAGGCGCTTAATGGTAATGCAGTTCTTTACGACGGTCGGCATGATTGGCGTCAAAAATAGCTGGAATGGACAACATTTTTTTACGCCGGCAACTTCGCAAAAAATCTTCGAATGCACTCAGCAACAATAGTTCAAACACGCAACTTCAAACGAAACGGGATTGACTTTAGTTTCATATGTAACGATATTCGTTGCAAATGAAACGAAACGAGTCACGCGAGCGACATACTTCGGGAGAACACAATGGCTAAGGCATTCGCATCTCAGGGAGATTTGAGTGAAAAGACGATTAGCTTCACCGAAGTGGGTGAAGGGCTTTGGGCCTTTACTGCTGAAGGTGATCCCAATTCCGGTGTGATCATCGGCGATGATAGTGTCATGATTGTCGAGGCGCAGGCCACGCCACGTCTGGCTGGCAAGGTGATTGAGAAGGTCAGAGAAGTTACCGACAAACCGATCACGCATCTGGCTCTAACTCACTATCACGCGGTTCGTGTTCTAGGCGCTTCAGCATATGGCGCAGATCAGGTTCTCATGTCGGAAACAACCCGGGCGCAGGTTGTCGAACGTGGTCAGGAAGATTGGGACAGTGAGTTTCAGCGTTTTCCACGTCTGTTCGAAGGCCATGAAAGCATTCCCGGACTGACCTGGCCCACCACGACCTTCAAGGATCGCATGAGTGTATACCTCGGCAACCGGCGCGTTGATCTAATGCATCTTGGTCGCGCCCATACTGCCGGTGACATCGTCATTCACGTTCCCGACCAGAACGTCATGTTTACCGGTGACATCGTCGAGTATCATTCTGCCTGCTATTGCGGCGACGGCCATTTCAACGATTGGGGTGGCACTCTAGACAATATCGCCGCATTTGACGTCGATGCTATTGCGCCCGGCCGCGGTGATGCTCTGCTCGGAAAAGATATGGTTGAAGCAGCGATCGAGTCCACCCGGGATTTTGTCGAAAGCACCTATCGCCCGGCCGCTCGTGTCGCCGCTAGCGGCGGCAGCCTGAAAGATGCCTGGGACGCTGTACGTGACGCGTGCGACCCGAAATTCGCTGACTACGCGATCTACGAACACTGCCTGCCGTTCAATGTTGCACGCGCCTATGACGAAGCCCGCGGCATCGACACACCACGTATCTGGACGGCGCAGCGGGATCTGGAAATGTGGGAGCAACTGCAAGGCTGAACGCCTGAAGGGAAGGGGTTTTCCAATGTTTGATGACCGTTACACGCTCGCCTACAAGAGCTATCCATACGAGAAATCGCCCGATCAGGATATTGACGCACCGATGCGTCACCCGGTTGTGGTCATGGGCGGCGGGCCAATCGGAGTCGCCACAGCCCTGGACCTCGGCCGCCAGGGTATTCCGGTGGTTGTGCTTGATGATCATGAGGGCATCGGCATGGGCAGTCGGGCGATTTGTTTCGCAAAGCGCTGTCTGGAAGTGGCCGACCGCTATGGCTGCGGCGAACCGATGCTCGAAAAAGGCGTTGTCTGGAATCTCGGCAAGGTATTCCATCGCGATGACAAGGTATTCGAATTTAACCTGTTGCCGGAAGACGGGCATAAATACCCCGCCTTCATCAATCTACAACAGCCATATTTCGAGCAATACATGATCGATCGCCTGCGCGAGCTGCAGGACAAGGGTGCCCCGATCCAGTTGCGTGGCAAGAACCGTGTGGACAGCGTTGAAGTACACGACGATTACGTCATCCTGAAGGTGATGACACCGGATGGGCCATACACCCTTGAAGCGGACTGGCTTATCGGTTGCGACGGCGCCAACTCACCGTTGCGCGGGATGCTTGGTCTCGATTTCAGCGGTCGCGTCTTTCAGGACAGCTTCCTGATTGCCGATATCAAACTGAAAGGCGATCTGAATTTCCCTACCGAGCGCTGGTTCTGGTTTGAACCGACCCACGGCTCTGGTGCGTCTGCTTTGTTGCACAAACAACCTGATGATGTTTGGCGGATCGATTTCCAGATCGGCTGGGATGTTGACCGCAAAGAAGAACTTAAAGAAGAGAATATCCGTCGTCGATTGGACGCGATGCTGGGGGATGTGGACTATGAAATGGTCTGGTCCTCTATCTATACCTTCCAATGCAAGCGGATGGACAGCTTCCGCTCTGGTCGCGTGTTTTTTGCTGGTGATGCGGCGCACCAAGTCTCGCCCTTTGGTGCGCGTGGTGCCAATTCCGGCATACAGGACGTAGACAATCTTGGCTGGAAACTAGGGTTGGTTATTCAAGGCAAAGCGCCTGAGAGCCTACTTGACACCTATGATACCGAGCGGGTTTACGGCGCGGACGAAAACATCCTGAATTCTACACGGTCTACCGATTTCATCACGCCGAAATCAGAAACCAGTCGGATATTTCGCGATGCTGTGCTCAGCCTAAGCGGAACGTATGAGTTCGCACGACCGATGGTCAACTCGGGTCGGCTGTCGGTTCCATGCATCTACAGTGAATCCCGCCTAAATTCGCCCGACGCGCTGTCAGGCGGGCCCGACAGGACGCAGCCCGGTGCCCCCTGCCCCGATGCACCGCTGGGCGATGAATACCTGTTGTCGAAGCTGGGTGATGAGTTCATCCTTTTGACAATCGATGCAGAAGCACCTGAAGTTCTGGAGGTGGACGGGATTACGGCGCGCCGCCTGGCTCTTTCGACCCGCGACGACCCAACCGGTCAACTCAGGAAACGCTATCTCGGCGAAGCCAGTTCGGCAGTCTACTTGATCCGACCAGATCAGCATGTCGCTGCCCGCCGAGCGGAATACAACGAAACCCTGATGCGCACTGCCTTGCGCCGTGCGGCCGGTAAGGAAGTAAGCCAATGAGCGATCTGACCCTGACACCGAATATCGACGGAACCGACGATTTCTACGCCGACCTGCTGGCAACGCATGAGGGCAAGACCAAGGCCGAGAGCGATACAATCAACGCGAGGTTAATTCTGATCCTGGCCAACCACATTGGCGACCGGAACGTCCTGAGCCAGGCGCTCAGGGCTGCCGACATCACATAATCCAAGGGAGGATACCATGAATATCAAACTGAAGGGCAACACCCTGCTGCTCGCCGGCATTGCAACCGCTGCAATGTCTATCGCAACGACTACCGTGGCAGAGACCAAGCTTGCGCTTTCGAGCTGGCTGCCGCCGCGCCATCCAATCGTCGTTGAGGCAATCAAACCCTGGGCCAAGCAAGTGGAGGAAGTCACCGATGGCCGCGTGACCGTACGTGTGCTTGCAAAGCCCATGGGCCCGCCCCCGGCACATTACGACATGGCTGCCGAAGGTATCGCTGATATCACCTACGGCTTGCATTCCTTTACCACAGATGACCGTTTCACCCGCTCTCGGATCGGTCAGTTCTCGTTCATTGGTGACGATGCCGTTGCTGGCTCCAAAGCATTCTGGAATGTCTATTCCGGCCCGCTGGAGGCGCAGAAAGAACATGAGGGCACCAAGCTTCTGGGGCTCTTTGTGCACGGCCCCGGCATGTTGCACAACAATGTCCGTAAGATCGAAAAGACAGACGATTTCGCAGGCCTGAAGATCCGCGTGCCTGGCGGCTATATCTCAGATCTGATGTCCGGTCTCGGCTCCACAACGCTCTTCATGTCTTCGGGTGAGGTGTATGAAAAGCTCTCGCGCGGAGTAATCGACGGTGTGACGTTTCCCTACGACGCTCTGGCTGCGTTCAAGCTGACCGAAGATGTCAAGTACACGATGCAAGTCCCCGGCGGCATCTACAACACTACTTGGTTCATGGTCATGAACGAAGACAAATGGAACGAGATCTCTGAAGAGGATCAGGCAGCCATCGAGGCGATTTCCGGTGAAGCCTTTGCCGCACTGGTTGGCGAAGCTTGGGTCGGTGCAGACGAGAAAGGCAGCGCCGCGGCTGAAAAGGCCGGGATCGAAATCTACGAAGCGCCAGCCGAAGTCGTTGATGCGATCAAATCACAGGCAGCAGATGCCGAAACAGCGTGGTCCGAAGCCATCTCGGCGGACGGCTACGACGGCGCGGCGGCACTGGAAGAAATGCGCAAACAAGCTGGCGTGGACTTCTGATCAATGGAGCGGCTTCGCCATCGTTTCCCCGACCAGCCCCCTGATGAGGGGCTGGACATCGGGCTGCTGCTCGACAGATCTCTGGGTGTCGGGGCCGCACTGATCCTGTTCAGCCTCGTCCTCATCACCTGTGTGGATGTAGTTGGGCGCTACCTGTTCAACGCACCGCTATCCGGTGCCTTCGAACTCACTGAAATACTGCTGGCAGCGCTCGTTTTCCTGGCCTTACCGCTGACGACAGAGCGCCGCGAACATGTCGAGGTCGACCTGCTGAATCTGGCGCTTGGACGAAAGACGCAACGTCTTTTGTCTGCGTTTGCAGGCCTGTTCTCTGCTGCCCTGTTAGCCACCTTTTCTTGGCGGCTTTTCACCCATGCGGCCAAGGCCGCACATGACGGCGCGGTGACCAACGCGCTTGAGATTCCACTGGCACCATTCGGCTATCTGGCTGGGGTCTCCTGCATGGTTTCGGCGTTCATCGCATTCCTGCGCGGATTACAACCCCCCATCGAACACGACACCGATCAAGATCACCTAGAGGGCGCCCCATGATTGAATCTCTGATCGGCTTTGCGATCCTTCTGGGACTTATACTACTGCGCGTGCCTATCGCGTTCGCAATGGCGGCTGTAGGCGGCTTTGGGTTTGCCTATATGCGTGGTTGGGAGCCTGCCTGGGCTATGACAGGGCAAGTGGCCTTTGACACTTCTTTGTCTTACTCCCTTTCGGTCATCCCTCTGTTCATCTTCATGGGCAATGTGTTGGCCGGCTCAGGCGTGGCACACGGGCTGTTCGCCGGTGCCGATCGGCTTTTTGGCAGGCTGCGCGGCGGACTTGCCATGGCTTCGGTCTTTTCTTGCGGCGGTTTCTCCGCGGTGTGCGGCTCGTCCCTGGCCACTGCTGCCACGATGTCAAAAGTCGCCATGCCTTCAATGCGTCGTTTTGGCTATGATGACCGGCTGGCGACAGGCTCTATCGCCGCGGGTGGGACACTGGGCATTTTGATCCCGCCTTCGGTGATCCTGATCATCTACGGCCTGTTGACCGAAACCAATATTGCCAAGCTTTTTATCGCGGGAATTGTGCCAGGTATCATTGGTGTGCTGTTTTATCTTGGCGCGGTTATGGTTGCGGTACGGTTGAACCCGTCTTTGGCTCCGGAGGAGGAAAACACCGAACCGATGAGCCGGGCTGACGTCATAGGCGTGATCTGTGTGCTGGGCCTTTTTCTCTTCATCATGGTTGGCATTTATGGTGGGTTCTTCACACCGACTGAGGCGGCCGGAATGGGTGCAGGTGCTTCGATCCTGATCGCCATTGCCCTCAGGACGATGACCTGGCGCAGCTTTTTCGCAGCTACGCTGGATTCGATCCGGGCTACTGCCATGATCTTTGCTGTGATCATCGGTGCCGAGCTGTTCACCAACTTCATAAACTACGCCGGACTGCCGGATGCTCTATCAGGCTTTGTTGTCGACAATGAATTGCCGGTCTGGGCAGTCATTGTGTTCATCATGCTGACCTACATGGTGCTTGGTTGTGTGCTTGAAAGCCTGTCGATGATCCTGCTGACAGTGCCGGTCTTCTACCCACTGATGTTTGAGCTTGAGTTTGCCAATGAACTCCTGCTCGATCCCGAAAACGCCCTGATCTGGTTCGCCATTGTGGTTGTTGTGGCCACTGAAATCAGCCTGATCACACCCCCGGTCGGTATGAATGTCTTCGTGCTGAAGGGCGTGTTGCAAGATGTCTCACTCGGAACGATCTTTCGCGGCGTGCTGCCATTCTGGATCGCGGACATCCTGCGGCTGACCCTGCTCATCCTTGTTCCCTCACTGTCACTCTGGCTGGTGGGGTTGATGTAACCGCCAGAGGCGGCCGTACGTCGCCTTGGCCTTGAAAACTGCACCCTCGGAAAGGAGAAATCGATGAAAATCGAGAAGATCCATCACGTCGCTTACCGCTGCAAAGACGCAAAAGAGACGGTCGAATGGTATGGAAAAATGCTGAACATGGACTTCATCCTGGCTATCGCCGAGGATCATGTCCCATCGACCCATGAGCCGGACCCTTACATGCATCTGTTTTTGGACGCCGGGAATGGGAATGTTCTGGCCTTCTTCGAGCTGCCCACGAAGCCGGAAATGGGCCGGGATCCCAACACTCCGATCTGGGTGCAGCACATCGCCTTCAAGGTGAAGGATCGTGAAACGCTGCTTCAGTTCAAGGACCATCTGGAAGCTAATGGCGTCGAAGTACTCGGCGTGACCGACCATTCGATTTTCCACTCTATCTACTTCTTTGATCCTTCCGGCCATCGTATCGAACTGGCCTGCCCGGACCCGGAAGAAGAAGCGCTGCTGGAGCGCATGGACGAAGTGAAATGGCTTATGTTGGACGAGTGGTCGAAAACCAAGAAAGCTCCGAAACATGCCGATTGGCTGCATGCCAAAGAACTCAACAAGTCTGCCTGACGGGCATCCCGTGCCGGTTAGGTTTCCGGCGCGGGAACCTATCTTTGGCAAAATCCGAGACGGTTGACCACAAAACAAGGAAGTCATGAAACTATACGGCTATTGGCGCTCGACGACCTCTTTCCGGGTCCGGATCGCACTGAATCTCAAGGGTGTTTCCTTTGAAACAGTTCCCGTCAACCTTGTTGCCGGAGAGCAGCGCGCGCCGGACTATGTCGCGCTGAACCCCGGAAAGGGCGTTCCTACGCTGATCCTTGAGGACGGTCGTGTACTTACCCAATCGCTTGCGATCATCGATTATCTCGACGCCACCATACCCGAACCTCCGTTCCTGCCGGAGGACCCGTTCGAGCGTGCGCGGGTACAGTCTGCGGCCCATACCATCGCGATGGACATTCATCCGGTTAACAACCTTAGGGTCACTGCGCATCTGAAGACCCGGTACGGGCTTGCGGCTGAGGATGGGATCGAGTGGTTCCGGCATTGGATGACAGAAGGTTTCCATGCCTATCAAGCGCTTTTGCCAGCAAACACCACCTTCAGTTTTGGTGACAAGCCGGACCTTGCCGATATCTGCCTTGTCGCACAGCTTTACAATGCACATCGCTGGGGCGTCGATATGGCTCCATTCGACCGTCTGCTTGAGATCGAAGAACGCGCATTCACCCTGCCCGCTTTCGACGCCGCCCGACCTGAAAATCAGGCCGACGCCTCCTGAGAGAAATACACTGGCAGGCCTCATTCTATTCTAGGTCGACGGCCTTAGCCCAACCAAGAAGGCAATGCTCTTCCGCGTCACCGACTACTCGGATTTCTCCGCCGGTCGACAGCCAGCGCTCCAGATGGCTTGAGCTGCGCAGATTGGCTTATGTACCTATGTCACCGACGCGGCCTTAAGCAGCGCAGTCACGCCTCGGTCCAGTGCTGCACGGTCCTCGGCCGACATGGAATTCAGCATCCCTTGCGCGCAAGCATCGACTTGTGGCAGCAACTGTTCGAAACACCGATGGCCTTCCGGCGTACAATGATAAACCCTTATCCGGCGATCTTCTTCGGAAATTGCTCTGGTTATCAAACCTTTATCGTCAAGCCTCTGCGCGGCTCGGCTGACTTGAACCTTATCCAGAGTGGTGCGTTGCGAGAGTTCCAGAGAGGTCAGGCTTTTGGCATTGGCAAGTAGAAAAAGCAGGCGCCATTCCTCCCGTGATAGCCCGAATTCGCGCTGGTATACTTCCGTGAGTTTTCGTGAGAACGCTTCGGATGCCACGGCAAGGCGATAGGGAAAGAAGGAATCTAGTTGCATACGAAACTATAATCCCTCTTTGTTTCATATGCAACGACATTTGCCTGCACTGATCTTCGCCATCCTTATGCAGGTTGTTTTGTAAACTATAAGCCGAAGTTTACGAAATCGCGGTTCCCAGTGCTTTGATTTTGTCACGAAGTTTTGTCTGCTTGCCAGAAAACTGCGGATCCGCTGGATCAAGGTTCCGGATCGGCAATCTGCTGAAACGGACAGATTCCCAGCGTGAACCGACCTTTGCAAAATTTAGCAGTTCTGCAACGCAAAATCCCAAAAGCGAAAGTTGATCGTTGTGTCAGCTTCAGCTGCCAAGAAAGGCCAACACAAGCCTTGGATATAGGCACGCACCGAGACTAGCGGAAACACTGGACCCGGAAGTGCAACAAAAACTATTAGCATTCTTGCAGAATACTTTTTACCATGCGGTCAAATTTGGGGGAGTTGGATGCTCGATTTAATCATCAGACAGGCCAGCCTGCCGGATGGCAGCGGGCCGGTGGATATCGCGATAAAGGCAGACCGCGTTGCGGAAATTGCGCCTGATATGAAGGCTGAGGCGCATGAAGAGATTCAGGCGGCTGGGCGCTTGGTTTCCCCTCCTTTTACGGACCCGCACTTCCATATGGACGCGACCCTGAGCCTAGGGTTGCCGCGCATGAATGTCTCGGGCACGCTTTTGGAGGGTATCGCGCTTTGGGGGGAATTGAAGCCCCTGCTGACACCCGAAGCAGTGGTTGAACGGGCCATGCGGTATTGCGATCTGGCCGTGTCGCAGGGGCTGCTCGCCATCCGTTCGCACGTGGATGTTTCATCCGCCCCGTTGGTGGGTGTTGAAGCGCTCTTGGAGGTACGTAAACAGGTTGCCCCCTATATCGACCTGCAACTGGTGGCATTCCCGCAAGATGGCCTTTACCGATCAGAAAACGCAGAGAGAAACCTGATTCAGGCGCTCGATATGGGTGTCGATGTCGTGGGCGGGATCCCGCATTTTGAACGCACGATGTCGGAAGGGGCTCGATCGGTCACAAGGCTGGCCGAGATAGCGGCGGACCGCGGCCTGATGCTGGACCTGCACTGCGATGAAAGCGACGATCCGATGTCTCGCCACGTGGAAACGTTGGCCTTTGAGACCACGCGCCTTGGGCTTGGGGGCCGTGTAACTGCAAGCCACGTCACTGCGATGCATTCTTATGACAACTACTATGCATCGAAGCTAATCCCGCTCATCGCAGAAAGCGGAATGAACGTGGTACCCAACCCTCTGATCAATATCACGCTGCAAGGGCGTTCGGACACCTATCCGCGCCGCCGAGGCCTGACCCGCGTGCCAGAGCTGCGCGCGGCCGGTGTAAACGTTGCCTTCGGGCAGGATTGCACAATGGACCCGTGGTATTCGCTCGGGTCCGCCGACATGCTGGAAGTGGCCCATATGGGTGTGCACGCGGTACCGATGACATCCCGAGAAGCGATGGAATGGGCGTTTACTTCCGTCACCCAGAATGGTGCCAAAGCCATGGGCTTGCCCGACCCGACAATCCGCGAGGGCGGCCCTGCCAGTATGGTTGTACTGCAGGCGCGTGATCCGATTGAAGCTATTCGCATGAAACCCACCCGCCTTGCCGTAATCAAAAACGGCAAGGTGTTGGCCCGTACAGAACCCCGAATGGCCGCGCTTTCGTTGCCCGGCCGCCCCACGACCCTGGATCCCGCAGATTACGCGCCCAGGCCCAATACTCAGGAAGCTTAAGAACAAGAACAATCGCCACCAACAGAAGAGGATCTACCAATGAAACTCACCACAACCCGCCGTCAACTGATGGTCGGCGCTGCGGCCACGCTGGCCCTGCCGGCCTATGTCCGTCGCGTGAACGCACAATCTGCGACTCGAGTCGCTGGCGTGCACATGTCTCCTGTCGAAAACGCGTGGAACAGTCGTATCCATGTAGCGATGCAGGAGGCCGCGGACGCTGGTCTGATCGAATATGAGTTTTCGGAAGGTGTGGCTCCGACCGACTATCCCCGCGCGATGCGCGAGTATGCCGAAGGTGGTGCGCAAATCATTTGGGGCGAATCCTACGCCGTGGAACGCGAAGCACGCGAAGTGGCGGGCGATTACCCGGATACCGCTTTCCTCATGGGCTCTTCCGGTGGGCCGGAAGGGGATAATTTCGGCGTCTTCGGCACCCGCAACCACGAAGCCGCCTATTTGGCCGGGATGCTTGCGGGCCAAATGTCAGAAAGCAATGTCTTTGGTTCGGTCGGCGGTTATCCGATCCCTGAAGTGAACCTGTTGATCAATGCCTTCCGAATGGGCGTGACTGAGGTGAACCCAGATGCCACCTTCGTCAACGGCTTTATCGGAGCATGGTTTGATCCGGCCCGCGCGCAAGAAGCTGCGATTGCCCAGATCGACGCGGGCGCAGATGTCCTGTTTGGTGAGCGCATTGGCACTGCGGATGCCGCCCAAGCGCGGGGTGTGAAGGCCATCGGTTCGCTTATCGACTATACGCCTCGCTATCCAGGCACAGTCTTTGCCAACGCGATCTGGAATTACGGTCCCACTATCGAGGCCATCGTAGCCGACGTTCAGGCCGGCAACCCAACGGGGCGCAACTACACAGAATATTCCTTCATGGCCCATGGCGGCAATGAGTTGATCTATGTCGCCGATGAAGTGCCTGCTGACGCCATCCCGGCGATGGAGGCTAAACAGGCCGCGATCCAATCCGGCGAATGGGATGTTCCAATCGACGAAAGCGAGCCCTCCTGATCCCGCGGGCTTGGACGTGACCGATGCCACGGCTCTAGCGGCTGCCATTGCGGCAGGGCAAATCACTGCCGTCGACGTGATGGAGGCAAGCCTTTCTGCCTGCCACGCGCAGGCGGGCTTGGGGGCCGTGGCATTTCTGGACGAAGACATGGCGCGCGCCGGGGCAAGGGCAGCAGACGCATTGCCATCTGACCAGCGCGGTCCATTTCATGGGGTTCCATTTTTGGTCAAAGACCTCGGTGGTTTCGCAAAAGGACTACCCGCTGCGGCCGGATCCGCAGCAATCCGCGCACAAGCGCGTAAACCCGAAAGTGACAGTCGCCTGTTACAGTATTTGCGCCAAACTGGCTTGATCCCTTTTGGCTTGACGACAACACCCCCATTCGGCCTTTCCCTGACATGCGAACCAGATGGCATGGCTGCGACCCGAAATCCATGGAATCCCGCGTTAACACCCGGTGGTTCATCTGGCGGCGCTGCGGCTGCCGTTGCAGGTGGTATCGTTGCAATTGCTCATGCCACGGATGCAGCCGGATCCATCAGAGTACCTGCAGCGTGTTGTGGTTTGACCGGGCTCAAGCCGTCTCGTGGTGCGGTGCCCGGAGGCCCTGATTTTGCCAATCTCCTGATGGGCATAGCGTCTGAGTTGATCCTGGCGCGATCGGTCCGTGACGTGAAGACTGCCCTTGATGCTGTTGTCCAACCTATGGCCCCGGTGCACTTCCCAAAACGTCCCCGTGTCGCGGTGGCATTGCCGGATCGTTGTGGACCTGATCAGCGCAAAGCTGCGGAAGGTGCTGCCGACGCGCTGCGCGACGCAGGCTGTGAAGTGCATGATGTTCGTGCCCCCGACCGGATTGGGGCGGAGGCTCATGAAATCGCCCGAACCATACTGGCTGTTTCGTTGGCTGAGTGGCTGACCGCACTCAAGATATCTGACGACCAGGTTCCACCGCTCGCAGCCGCCATGGCTACTGAGGGTCGTGCGACACCTGCCACCGCGCTTTTTGCGGCCTCGCGACAGCTGGCACGCCTTACAAATCGCTCCCGCAAGCTTTTCAAATCCGCCGATGCCATCCTGATGCCGGTCCTCTCCTCTGCTCCGCCCGTTGTCGGCACTTTGGATCTGTCTGGCACTTCCCCCGATGAACACATGGCGCGGCTGGAAGCTTTTGCCCCAAACGCAGCACTTGCCAATGTTGCGGGCTTGCCAGCCCTGGCGCTGCCTTTTGGCATGGCAAATGACCTTCCTCTCGGTGTGCAACTGATTGGTCCCACCGGCGCCGATTTCGAACTGATAAAACTCGGTGCACTTATCGAGGCCCGCGCGCCCGCAATTTCCTTTCCGTCCCCAATCGCAGGCCTACCCGCATGACCAAGGTTCTGGAGCTTCACGGCATCACCAAGCGTTTTGGAACGCTTACCGCAAATGATGATGTGACCCTGACACTGGCGGAGGGGGAAATCCTTGCACTTCTGGGTGAAAATGGTGCGGGTAAGACGACGCTGATGAATATCTTGTTCGGCCATTATGCAGCCGACGCAGGTACTGTCAGGGTGTTCGGCGAAGAACTGCCTCCGGGCCTTCCACGCGCAGCGATCGAGGTGGGTGTGGGAATGGTTCACCAGCACTTCACGCTTGCGGGCAACCTCACCGTTCTTGAAAACGTCATGCTTGGCTCCGAACCCTTGACGCGCGCGCGTTCCGCTCGTGGTGGGGCGCGCGAAAAGCTGTTGCAGATCGCAGAGCGGTTTGGCCTGCCCGTGAACCCCGAGGCCAAGGTTAGGTCGCTTTCCGTGGGAGAACGCCAGCGTGTTGAAATTCTTAAAGCGCTCTACCGCGACGCGCGTATATTGATCCTGGATGAACCTACCGCCGTTCTGGCCCGGCCCGAGGCGATGCGCCTGTTCGAGACCCTGCGCGACATGACGAAGGAGGGTCTTTCGCTTATCTTCATCAGCCACAAACTGCATGAAGTCATGGCTGCCTCTGACCGTGTGGCAGTGCTACGCGGCGGCAAGATGGTTGCAGAACGCAAAACCTCTGAAACCAACCCCGGAGAGCTGGCGGAACTGATGGTTGGCCGCAAAGTGGAACGGCCCGTACGCCATGACCATAAGATTGGCGCGCCAGTTCTGATTGCAAACAATGTGCGTGTGGAAGAGGACGGTGAGTTGCGTCTGGATGACGTGTCATTCACCGTCCATACTGGTGAAATCCTTGGTATTGTTGGCGTTTCAGGCAATGGTCAGGCTTCGCTCGGCGGGTTGCTTTCTGGGTTGGTTCACCCAAGCGCGGGGCAGCTGACACTTCTGGACGAAGATATCGGCCATCTGGGGCCGCGCGGCATGATCCGTGCGGGGGCTGGTAGAGTACCGGAAGACCGACACGCGGAAGGCGTAGTAGGCGAGTTGAGCCTGTGGGAAAATGCGGTGCTCGAACGGCTGCGCACACCAGAGTTTTCGCGCCGCGGCTTTGTCCGGCAAGGCGCCGCTCGCGATTACACCTCAGGGCTGATCGAACGTTTTGATATCCGTGGTGCCAGTCCCGACACGCGAACAAGGCTGTTGTCTGGCGGCAATATGCAAAAGCTTATCCTCGGTCGGGTCCTGACCAACGGACCGCGTTTTGTGCTCGCCAACCAGCCGACGCGCGGCCTTGATGAAGGGGCAATTGCCGCCGTTCATGCCGAGCTTTTGGCGGCACGAGCCGAAGGTGCTGCGATCCTACTTATCTCGGAAGAACTGGAAGAAGCCGTGGCCCTGTCAGACCGGATCCAGGCCATCGTCAAAGGGCGCTTGTCAAAGCCCATATCCGCCGACGAGGCTGACCCGCAACGCCTTGGCCTGATGATGGCGGGTGTCTGGAAGGAAGATGATGATGCGGCTTGAACGACGCACACATGTACCGCTGTACCTTGTGGTCATTGCGCCGCTGGCCGCGATCTTTACCGCATTGCTTCTGGCTGCGGGTCTCATCGCCGCTGCTGGGGTAAACCCGCTCACGGCGTATGGCGAAATGCTGACCGGTGCGCTTGGCTCACGCCTTTCGATCACCGAGATGCTGACCCGCGCCACACCGCTCATTTTCACAGGGCTTGCTGCGGCAGTCGCCTTCCGTGCACGGCTTTGGAACATCGGAGGTGAGGGACAGTTCTTTGTTGGTGCGCTGGTCACCGCTTGGATCGGGCATTCGCTCGGGGTTCCGGGATGGATTGGTATTCCACTTTTGATGCTGGCAGGCATGGCTGCGGGCGCGGCTCTTTTGGCGGGACCTGCCTATTTACGCCTGCGTTTTGGGGTAGATGAGGTGGTGACGACCCTTCTGCTAAACTTCATTGTTATCCTGTTCGTAGGCCTCATGATTGAAGGTCCGATGCGCGATCCGTTGGCTTTTGGGTGGCCCTCTTCTGTGCCCGTAGACGGGGATTTTCGTCTGCCGGATCTGATCCCGCGCACGCGTCTGCATATCGGGCTGCTTTTTGCCATCGCAGCAGCAGGTGCCGTTTGGCTGATCCTGGCGCGCAGCGTTTTTGGTGCTGAAACGCGCGCCGCAGGTTTGAACGCCAGTGCCGCCGCCTTTGCCGGAATATCCCTACCCCGAACGATCATGGGCGTAGCTCTGCTTTCGGGCGCCTTGGCAGGGCTCGCCGGGTCTGTCGAGGTCATGGGTGTTACAGCAGGGGTCACCACCACCATGAGCCCCGGTTTTGGCTATGCAGGCATCGTAGTCGCAATGCTCGCCGCCTTGCATCCGGCCGGGGTCGTTGCTGCCGCTGTTTTCGTTGCTACAGTCTTCGTCGGGGCCGACGCCATGAGCCGCGCGACCGGTGTTCCCAGTTTCATCGCTGATGTGATTGTAGCGCTCTGCCTGCTCACCATGATCGTGGCCCTTCTTTTCACAACCTACCGGGTGCGCCGATGAGTGATGCAATTGATCTGCTGCTGAATACCAGCCTGTGGGCTTCCGTGTTGCGTATTGCCACGCCACTCATATTCGGTGTCCTTGGCGCATTGCTCTGCGAACGTTCGGGTGTGCTCAATCTGGGGATCGAAGGGATCATGACCATGGGCGCGATGAGCGGTTGGCTTGCCGTCTACATGGGTGCACCGTTGCTCGTGGGCCTGATGATTGCGGCCCTTTGCGGCGCGGTGATGGGCTTGCTGCACGCCATGCTGACGGTTCCGCTTGGGCTTTCGCAACATGTATCGGGGCTTGGTATTACGCTGTTTGCATCCGCTTTGGCCTATTACCTTTATAGGCTACTTGTCGAAGTGGGTGACCTTCCCCCAACGATCGAAGCTTTTCAACCGCTAAACGTTCCAGGGCTATCCGACATACCTATTCTCGGCCCGATCCTGTTTTCCCAGGCCCTGCCGACTTATCTGGCGCTCTTTGCTGTGGCTGCAATGGCGTATGTCCTTGCCCGAACACCGTTAGGGCTGGCCATTCGGATGACCGGTGAAAACCCGCATGCGGTCGAGGCGCAGGGGTTGAACCCCATCCGCATCCGCATCGGCGCAGTTGTTGTCGGATCGGCTTTGATGGCGGTGGGCGGGGCTTTCCTGACGACAACGGCGTTTAACAGCTTTTTCCCGGGTATGGTTCAGGGGCGGGGCTGGATTTGCATTGCGCTGGTCGTCTTCGCCAGCTGGCGGCCCGGCAAGGCGCTGATTGGCGCGGTATTATTCGCATTCTTTGATGCATACCAGCTGCGGCTGCAGACTGCGATTGAAGGCGTACCCTACCAGCTCTTCCTGATGGCGCCTTACGTACTTTCCATCGTCGCGCTCGTCCTTGTCGCCCGCAGAGCCGAAATACCTGCCGCGTTGATGGCACCCTACCGGCGCGGAGAACGTTAGCGGCATTCGTTCGCGCATATTGGCCGGAATTGAACAAGAAAAAAGAATTCGCACTGCAAGACTGAACGGGTGTTGTCGCGATAACTTGCGGCGCACCAAGGAATGCTGATACCCGGATCTCAAGCGGCTTAGTTTGCGGCATTCCTAGCGTCAAATGGCCGAAACGGTGATTTCGGATTGTTTAGGCTGAGCGACGACGTGCTGGGACACAGAAGCAATTCCGAACGGCTGAATGGGTTGCCACGAACCTCTGAAAGCCGCCTGGAGACAGATGGCCTTGCATCGTCCGTTCCCGTTTTCGGAATGCGAGATGGCTGTTTTCAGCGCGGTTATTGAGACCCGTGTGCGACCAATGCTTCAGATCTTGAGCGACCTCGCGCCCAGCGGCGCCATATGAGCGCAGCTTGTCTGTGATGGCTTGCTTGGGAATGAAGCCGAGGCGTTTTTTTCAGGTGGCGTAAAAGGCGTTTTGCAGCCCGTTTGCCCCAATTCGGTTGGAGGACTTCGCCCAGCACAACGCCATGCTGATCGACTGCGCGCCAAAGCCAATACTTGCGACCAGAGATGCTCACGACAACTTCATCAAGGAGCCAGACGTCGCCTTGTCGACCCTGTTTCCAAAACCCCGGACGAGATGCATAAACAGACAAACTGCATATCCAGAAGAGATCATCAATGTTTTCACGCGAGGTTCTGTCGCAAACTTTTCAGATGGCAGAGCATTAGTGGAATTGGTGAGCGGTTTACCCTGCCAGTTGGGCGAACTGCTGAAACGGACGGAGGCCGGTTGTGAATTG
The DNA here is from genome assembly GCF_059611165.1 of Ruegeria sp. CDSB013. Classification (NCBI taxonomy): domain Bacteria; kingdom Pseudomonadati; phylum Pseudomonadota; class Alphaproteobacteria; order Rhodobacterales; family Roseobacteraceae; genus Ruegeria; species Ruegeria sp. CDSB013. The sequence goes on from NZ_JBXWPA010000023.1 coordinate 38,429, forward strand.
GCTTTTGCGGATCATGTTGACCATTTCTATGCCTGCAAGGACAGATGCGGCTGAAGCGAAAGATTTGAATCCCAGCATGGGTCTGATCCTTCGTTTGATGAAACGGTGATCTTGTTCAATGATGTTATTGAGGTATTTCTGCCTGACCATTTCGATCGGGATCGGGCAGCCATAGCTTTTGAGCATCTTGCTGATCGCCTTGATGCCAGCTGTATTGGCTCCACTTTTGTCGATGACGATCTTGCGCGGTAGACCGTTCACCTCAAGCGCGCGGGCGAAGAACTTCGTCGCTGCGGCTTTATTCCGGCGATGGGACAACATGAAATCCAGGGTTTTCCGTGTTTGTCGATCACTCGGCAAAGATAAACCCACACGCCTTTCACTTTCACATTGGTTTCATCCATGCGCCAAGAACGGTCGGCGGGACGCTTTCTATACCGTGCTGATTCGGCAATGAGACCAGTATATCGGCTGACCCAACGGTTCAGCGTAGCATGATCCAGATCAACGCCGCGTTCCGCCATGATTTCTTCCAGATCCCGGTATGACACGCCGTAGCGCAGGCAGAAGAAAACCGCGTGCAAGATCACGTCTTTCGGAAAATGCGCGCCCT
>NZ_JBXWPA010000024.1:0-28841 GCF_059611165.1 Ruegeria sp. CDSB013
TGTGTCGCAAACTCTGGGGTCTAGTTGGCGAGCCTGCGTGATCTGAGTTTTGTACTGGTCGAATAGTTTTCGAACAGGTTTTTTTTGAGCATGATCTCCTTAAAGGGCTGTCATTTCCCCAAAGATGCAGTTTCGTACGTTGTTTACTTCTATCTGCGGTACACGGTGTCCTATCGTGACTTGGAAGAGATCATGGCTGAGCGCGGTGTGCGAGTTGATCATGCCACATTGAATAGGTGGGTTGTGAAATACTCGCTGATCGTCGCAGCTCGTTCGCAGTCAAAGAAGCGTCCAACACTGAGTTCATGGCGTATGGATGAGACCTATATTCGAGTTCGCGGCAAATGGATGTACCTCTATCGGGCAGTCGACAAAGCTGGGAATACCCTTGATTTCATGCTGTCAGAGCGCAGGAACCGTCCAGCAGCCGCCAGGTTCTTCGCCAAAGCGCTATCGACAAATGGAACCCCGAGCAAGATCGTCATCGACAAAAGTGGCGCCAACGCAGCGGGCATTCGAGAGGCGAACAAAATCCTGAAGCGGCTCGGCTGCCTAGCCTAAATCCAAACGGTCAGGTCAAGTATCTGAATAACCTGATCGAACAAGATCATCGATTTATCAAGCGTCGCGTCCGGCACGTGTGTGGGTTCAAATCGTTCAGATCCGCCTCGGCTACACTGGACGGCATCGAAGTCGCCAACATGATCCGAAAGCGGCAATTCCCCGGCAATACGACGTCTGGCTTCCTGCTATTCGCCGAGATCGCAGGATAGGTGTATCCAGTAAGTCGCTGACTTTGGCCGTTCCAAATGTTTGCTACACATCCATCTGTGACGCGGTCTGTTGACCAACAATGCGGTTTGTCGAGAGCAAAACGGAAACGCAGCAAGCCATCCTCTCAATTCACTGGACATGGGAACTGGCCCCAGGACTTTACCAATTTGTTGATGACGTGGGAAATCTGTGCCAGGCGAGCGTACATTTCCCGCTCACCGAATATTCGAGACACAACGCAAGATCCCAAACGTGTTGATCAGGCATAAGAACACAGCTTCGACGTTTTCAGTTTGGCTTTGACCATCGCCTCCGCAAAGGTGACGGCACATGCAACGCCATCAACCACCGGCAGCCCAAATTCCTCGGACAAATGCGACATCAAGTCTGTCATCCCAGCACATCCCAAAACAATGGCTTCAGCCCTGTCTTCATCTATCGCGGCCCTTATCTCGGCCTTGATTTTGTCGACGGTGTTCGGGTCGTTTTTCTCAAGTTTCAGAACTGGCACGTCTGATGCGCGAACCCGGACACAGCGGCGGTCGAGACCATAGCGCAACAGGTTCGACTCCAATCCCGCAAGCGAACGGGACAATGTCGTGATGACGCTGAACTTTGGACTTATCATCGACGCCGCGTGATATGCTGCCTCGCCCACACCGATGACCGGGGCCGATGTGATACAGCGTACGGCATCAACGCCGGTGTCATCAAAACAAGCAACAACAATGGCATCGGCATCCGGATGTTCTTTTACAGCGTCCAACAATCCAGGCACGCAAGTGGATACATCAAGAAAGCCCTGGATGCTGGCCGGGCCATCTTGCGAGTTCGTGGCAATAATCTCGGTACCAGGATCCGCGACGGCCCGGGCGGCCGCCTCGATCTTTCGGGTCATTGAACTAGTGGTGTTGGGATTGACAACAAGCAGTTTCACAACGTCCTCACACTTCTCCGCCCAAATAGGCGGCTTTGATCCGGGGATCGGTCAGAAGTTCCTTGGAATTTCCCGATATGGCGACGTTTCCTGTGGTCAGCGCATATGCGCGATGCGAGATCGACAACGCCATGCGCGAGTTCTGCTCAACCAGCAGAACCGAAACACCTTCGTCGCGATTGATCGCGACAATTGATCGAGCGATATCCTGCACCAGTTTGGGCGCGATCCCGAGCGACGGTTCATCCAACAGCAACAGGCGCGGCTTTGCCATCAACGCGCGGCCGATCACCATCATCTGTTGTTCACCGCCTGAAAGCGTTCCGGCGGATTGAGAAAAACGTTCCCGCAGACGCGGGAACCGTTCCAGAACAGAGTCGAGCGTTTCCTTGATGCCTGTCTTGTCGGACCGCGTGAACGCCCCCATCAGCAGGTTGTCCTTTACGGTCATATATGGAAAGACGCGACGCCCTTCCGGTACCATGGCAATGCCTTTGGAAACGATATCAGCCGGGTTGGCACCGTCAATTTGTTCACCCTCAAATTCGACCGAGCCGGATCTGACCTTGGCCAAGCCGGTGATCGCCCGCAGGATCGAACTTTTACCGGCTCCGTTGGCTCCGATCAAAGCAACGGTTTCACCTTTTTCCAGATCGATCGACACACCTTTCAGCGCATAGACATGGTCGTAGTAGAGCTCGACATCTTTGAATTCCAACATCTTTGTCATGGCTTAGATCCCGATCTCGTCATCCGCACTGCCCAGGTAGGCTTCGATGACCTTTTCGTTGTTCTGGATCTCCGCAGGCGTGCCTTCGGCGATCATCTCGCCGAAGTTCAGCACCACAATCCGATCGGATATATTCATCACCGCAGGCATGTCGTGTTCCACCAACAGCACCGTAACGCCCCGATCATCGCGCACCTTGCGCACCAGATTGACCATTTTCATGGTCTCGTCATGGTTCATCCCGGCAAAGGGTTCGTCCAACAGCAGAACCTTGGGGTCAGTGGCCAATCCAATGGCAATTCCCAGAGCCCGCAAGTTCCCTTGTGGCAGGTTCGAGGCCTGCTCATTGGCGATCTCGGTCATGCCGAGGAATTCGATCAGATCGTCGGCATATTGGCCAAAGCTATCGACATCCTCATGCGCCATCCTGGTGCCCCAGAAATACCCCGCCAATGAGGCGCGGGCCCGCAAATGCTGAGCGACGACGATGCTTTCGCGCACGGTCATCGACTTGAAGATTGTTGTTTCCTGAAACGTGCGGACGACCCCTTTGCGCGCCACAATATGCGGTTTCAGGTTCGAAATCCTCTCGCCTTTGAACAGCACCTCCCCAGTTGTTGTAGGCAAAAAGGACGAGATCATCTTGAACAGCGTGCTTTTGCCTGCCCCGTTTGGCCCGATCACCGACAGGATCTCATTTTCATTGACGTTGAAGGAGATATCGCTGTTGGCGGTCAGACCACCGAACTTTTTGGTGACATGGCGAACTTCCAGAAGATGGCTCATTTGTCAGCCCCCTTCTTACCGGGCAACCGAAGGCTCAGCAGCCCGTTGGGCAGCACCAGCATCAGGATGATCAGCAAGCTGGAATAGGCCAGCAGTTGGAAGCGACCCAATTCAAACAGCAGGTCCCAACCGAAATACAGAACCAAAGTGCCCAGCATTGGGCCAAAGACATATCCCAACCCGCCTAGGAAACAATTCAGCATGAAATTCACGCTGTCTGCGACCTGAAAGCTAGAAGGATAGACCGACTGCGCGATTGAGCCGAACATTGCCCCACCGATGCCGCCCAAAAAGGACGAGATCGCGAACACGATGACCCGGATGTACGAGATATTGACGCCGATCGAACTGGCCAACTCCTCGTTCTGCTGCATCGACCGGCACAGATGGCCAAGCCGCGAATTCACCAGCCGATACATGGCGGCGAAGGTCAATACCATCAGCACGCAGGCGGCGTAGTAGAAGGCAAGCCTTGGGTTCTCCAGCGTCGCGAAATCCGGGATCAGGGTCAGGCCCAGAGCCGACATCCCTCCGGGCAGCGGGATCGAGGTTATACCCTTGGCCCCATTTGTGATTGGCAAGGCCAGTGCGGTCAGGGTGACCACCTGCGTCAGCACCAGCGAAATCATGGCAAAATAAACACCGCGCAGGCGCAGGATCGGAACCCCGATTACAACCGCCACAGCGGCAGCGAACAACCCCGCCAGCGGCAGCGACAGCCAAAAAGACATGCCAGCTTTGGTCACCAAAACGGCCGAAACATAGGCCCCGATAAGGGCAAATGCCCCCTGACCGATATTGATGCGCCCGATATAGAAAGTTAGCCAAACCCCGGCGCTGGCGATAGACAAGAGCGCCACCGAGGTCAGAGTATAATACAGGTCGGACCGCCCCGATGCCGCGATAAAGCCAGGTATTGCGATGAAGACGGCCAACAGGAAGATAGCTACACCCGCCCATTGGATCATGTTGAGTTTCGGCACTGCGTTATCCCCACGGTTTGCCCATCAGCCCCTGCGGACGGATGGCCAGGAAAATCATCAGCGAGACGAAGATCAGCAGATAGGTGATGTCGCCATATTGCGAGAGAACGGCCAAACCAATGGCTTCGAGAAAGCCAAGGATGATCCCGCCCGCAATCGCGCCGGAAATCACACCCGCACCACCGATCATCACCATCATGAAGGCTTTGATCGAGGTCGGTCCACCCATCCCAAGATTGACGCCGGTGATCGTCACCAGCAATCCACCAACCAGACCGGCCAGCATGGCGCCAAGGGCGAACCCGATCATCGAATACCTGGCGACGTTGACCCCCATCAACTGCGCCGCCGTCCGATCCTGCGCCAGCGCGCGCAGCGCTCGGCCAGTTTTGGAATACTGCATGAACAAGATAAACGAGATGATCGACAGGATGGCCAGAACGCAGATCAGGATGCGGTCATAGGGCATGATCAATCGGAAGTCCCAATTGAAAACACCGTCGACGATTTTGGGAACACCGCGTTGCTTCTCGCCAAAGACCAGCAAGATGATGGCGTCGAAAAAGAACGCCAAACCTGCCGCCAGAAGCATCGTGCTCTCCTCGCGGGAAGATCGCCGTATGACCGGCGCAAACAGAAAACGCTCGATCAATGCGCCAAGTACCGCAAGCGTGATGCAGGACGCCAAAAGCGCCAGCACAAACGGCCAGCCCAGCTGTCCGTAAAACGTATAGGTGACAAAACCACCTAGAACATACATTTGCCCATGGGCAAAATTCAGCACGTTCATCAGGGCGAAAATCAGTGTCAATCCAAGGGCGATCATCGCATATTGCGCGCCCAGATAGATGCCATTTGCTAGTATTTGTTCCATGAGTGTCCCGCGAAAGTTTCGGGTATCCCGGGCTGATTATTAGCCCGGGAGAGTGAGTGGTTTGTTAGGCTTTTACCTGTTTTGGGAGTATTGCCTCAGTCGACTTCAGCGACAAAGAGCGTTTCAAACTCGCCGTCCTGATAGACATTGACGACCAGTGGAACGGCAATCTGACGCTTTTGTCCGAACGACGTCGTGCCCACATACCGCATCTTGGCGTCGCCCTTCATGAACGGGTTGGGGGCCTCGAACGTATCCATCGTGGTCTGGAACGCCGCAACGTCCTCGATGCCCGCCGGGTTCGCATTCAATGTCGCCAGAATGTACTCCAGCGCATAGACTTTAGTGTTGGACTCGTCGTTATATTCGCCGAACATATCAGTATAGCGTTTGACGAATTCTTTCATGTCATCCGATGCGATCTCGGGCGTTGACGCACCGCCAACCGAAATGAACCCGTTTGCCAAGTCCCCTGCCCCCTCGCGCAGAACCGTCGCATCCTGCGCGGTTTCGGTTGAGATGATACCCTGGAACCCAAGCTCGCGCGCCGAACGGATCAGCTGTGGCGCATTGGCCGGGGAAACGCCGGACAGGACCAGCAAGTCTGGCTGCGTGCGCATGACCGGGGTCAGCACCGGCGTGAAATCGGTGGTGTCCACCTGATAGGTCACATTGTCGGAAACAACCTCAAGCCCCAACGCCTTGGCAGCCTCGATACCTCCATCCCGCTGGCTCAGCGGATCGGATTCGTTCGCAGCCACAAAAGCAACAGATTTCACGCCCTTTTCATCCTTGAGGTATTCATAGATCGCGGGACCGGATTGATAATTCGCAACCATACCCAGAACGGCATTCGATGCGGGGGCCGAGTACAGTTCTTTCGGGAAGGCATAGGGGAAATACATGATCCCTTGGGCTTCGGCGACCGGACGCACCGCTGCGGCACCGTCATCCACGTTGGGGCCGACCACATAGTGGATACCTTCCTGCGCCATTTTTTCCATACCGGCGATGGCGCGTTTGGGGTCTTTCTGATCGTCAAACGAGACGATTTCGATATCGTAGGTGGTGTCACCGATTTTGTAACCACCAGACTCATTGATCCATTCAGCGCGCGCTTCCATCGAGCGCTGATTGGAAATGCCCCAGGCCGCCGCCGGACCAGAGGTCACGCCAACAAAGCCTATCTTGAGGACGGGGTTTTCGGCCCAGGCGGCCGATCCAAGAACGGATGCGGCCAGCGCCAAAGCAGCCGATGATTTCATCAGAGTTCTGCGTTTCATTGTTTCCTCCCTACTGAGGTCTCCGCGCCTCTTTCGGGCGCTTGCAAAAATAGACTGTGTCATCGGTCGAATCCCGGTGAACGCGTCAAGTTCTGCATTGTTAACAATTTCTGTCAACACTTTATGTTTGGAGAAACATTGATATTGTCAACAAAGAACCGATATATTGTAAGAAGAAAACCTTGCAGCTATTAACAAAATTCAGGCCAACCCCACCGGAATGAAACGAGATGACGGACGAATCTGAAGACAAGCTAAGCACCCTGCGAACTGATCCTGATGAACAAATGATCGTTGATCGGATCTATTCTGCGGTGATGGAGCAGAAACTGGCACCCAGAACCAAGCTTAGCGAACTGGCTTTGTGTGAGACGTTCGGCGTCGGTAGAATGCGCGTGCGCCGCGCGCTGTTGCTGCTTAGTAGCCAGGGGATCGTCGATCTGCACTCCAATCGAGGGGCCTATGTTGCCTGCCCCAGCGCCGATGAGGCCCGCGAGGTCTTTGTTGCCCGTCTGATGATTGAAACTGGTATCGTGCGAGAATTGGCGCGCGGTATCAGTAACGAGGGCGTTCAAGCCCTACGTACGCATGTCGAGAAAGAAGAGATTGCACGGAATGATGATGACAGGACGGAAATGATCCGTCTTTCAGGTGCCTTTCACGTCGAACTGGCGCGATGTCACAAGAACTCGGTTCTGACCCGCGTTCTGCGAGAGTTGGTCACCCGCACTTCACTGATCGTTGCCCTGTTCGGATCGAACCGCAATGCCACCTGCCCGGATGACGAACATACTTCGATCATTGACGCGATTGCAGATGGCCAACCGCAGGCGGCCGAAGACGCCATACGTCACCATATTCTTCATGTTCAGAATTCGCTGGATCTCGAACAAACCCAAAAGACAGAACCTGATTTGGCGAAGATATTAAGCGGGCGGAGGTAACTTACATTTTGGGCCGTACCGCAGGATTTTTAGGCTTCGCTAATGGTCGCGCAAATCATCTATTTTTGGCTAGCAAGTAGTCATATCTCCGTTGCACAAGTCACGCTGCGAATCTCAAAGGGCTGGTGTTGGTTCGGGTTTGTTAACGAGAGATATAGTGCCGAAGGATGTGTCGCAAACATTTGGAGCGGCCAAAGTCAGCGACTTACTGGATACACCTATCCTGCGATCTCGGCGAATAGCTGGAAGCCAGACGTCGTATTGCTGGGGAATTGCCGCTTCCGGATCATGTTGGCGACTTCGATGCCGTCCAGTGTAGCCGAGGCGGATCTGAACGATTTGAACCCACACACGTGCCGGACGCGACGCTTGATAAATCGATGATCCTGTTCGATCAGGTTGTTCAGATACTTGGACCTGACCGTTTGGATTTTGGCTAGGCAGCCAAACCGCTTCAGGATCCTGTTCACCTCTCGAATGCCCGCTGCGTTGGCGCCACTTTTGTCGATGACGATCTTGCTCGGGATTCCATTTGTCGATAGCGCTTTGGCGAAGAACCTTGCTGCTGCTGGACGGTTCCTGCGCTCAGACAACATGAAATCAAGAGTATTCCCAGCTTTGTCGACGGCCCGATAGAGGTACATCCAATTGCCGCGAACTCGAATATAAGTCTCGTCCATGCGCCACGAACTCAGTGTTGGACGCTTCTTTGACTGCGCACGAGCTGCGACAATCGGTGAATATTTCACAACCCACCTATTCAATGTGGCATGATCAACCCGCACACCGCGCTCAGCCATGATCTCTTCCAAGTCACGATAGGACACTGTGTGCCGCAGATAGAAGTAAACAACGTACGAAACTGCATCCTTGGGGAAATGACAACCTTTTAACGAGATCATGCGGTTCTGTCGCAAAGATTTTGCGAGCAGAATATTTTCCCGATAGGCGACATGTGAGTACGCGAATGAGGATCAACACAGGGAAAAATTGGCCTCTAGTCGCTCAGTTTCGGCCATCAGTTCGGCTTCAAGCTGAATGTAAACAGAACAATTTCCTAATTTTTGACAGCCCCGAGAAAGTTTGCGACACAAGCACAAACACTCATACCACTCAAAAGGAAAGCAACCTCAATGCGCAGAATTTACGCAGAATGCACACCACGCAGTACTTGATGGACTTCGATTTCTGCTTTTAACAAGCGGTACCCTTGGATACATGCACTTAGAAACCCTCTCATGTGAATACGTCTGGTTCGAGCTCCTCCCAGAATTCAAAGATCTTGGTGGCATTCAGCCCTGATCGCCATCCATGAGCTCTGAAATGTTCTCGGTCGAGGTCATTATCAAGGCCCGACAGAAAAAGCCGCTTATCCGCATCGCGCTGCGTTGGGTTTCGCCGCGAAACCAGATCCTCAACAATTGCCAATCGCCGCGCACGTTCGGTTCGCTCTGCAGTCCTTGCTTCGTATTCCTTGTCCTGCTGCTCTTGTTCGGCAATCCTGCGTTTTGCAGCTTCACCCGCTGATGGGTCTGGCACCATCGAAGTTTTCGTTTCTGGCACTTGATAGTTGTCCCGCAAGGCAGCAGACAGAAAACCAAGAGTAGACTTTACACCATCCCTGCCCTTGGCATATTCGAGCTTTTCCCGAACATAGTCTTCGCCATGTTCAGAAATCCATTGTCGCGCCAACCTGTCAGACACACCTTGCTGGCGCAGCGTCTTGTAGATTGTCAGATTGCGAACGCCATCTTCATCGTCAATCTCAAACATCGCTTTCTGCGGGTTGCCCTTTATCAGGAACCGAATATCTGTAACTGTACGTCCCTTTTTTTGGAACTCCGGCTCAATGAGAATATCAGAGCTTTTGTTAACTTCGGCGACGGCGGGCTTGATGATCTTGGCATTTAGGTGCTTGAAGCTGCCATAGTACTCGCTCCCGTCGACTCCCATTAGCTTTCTAAAGACGTCCAGCGCCCACCAACCCGTCGACCCTGTCCGGACAAATCGATAGCAGTTTTCATAAAGCGCCAAGCCGTGCCCTGAACTAAAATTTCTTTGAATCTGGACATTTATTAACGCGTAAATTTTTGGATCATAGAGTTTTTGCGCCAACGCCGGAGAATATGCGTATTCACAGATACCATTCTTCAGTTTGGCAAAACTCAACAAAGATGAGACACCCCATTCTTGGCGCCCCTGTTCGTCCAGCATATCCCATTCGGCGACCGTTTCAGCCAGAGCCCGCAAGCTTGCACGCAGAGTGTCAAAGTCGTTTGAATTATACCCAACCATCATCGCCAATGTTCTGGCATCAATTGTATGGGTCGGTGCAGACGTTAAAGCATCATAGGCATTCAACAATAATACGTTCGACAGCTTGCGTTGCAATAACGACAGCTTGCCACTGATGTGAATCGCGGCGACGTTCTTTTTTACTGTCTCACGGCGTAACGCGCCTGAGAGATTGTCCATGTCAACTTGTGTATCCGGCATGATTCTGCCTGGCTGCTCGTTTCCCTATTGTTTGCACAATAGGTACCTGAGTTGCAATCTTATTTGGGTGCCCAAATACAGGATTAGCTTTATCCCGTGAACGGGTACCTATTGGACGCGGCCCTGAGGTTATCCACAGAAACACCCAAAATGGGATTCCCTCGAAGCAAAGAACAAGGATAATCTCGTTCCTTGAACCTTGTATTAGAGCCTTTTCCGCCCTGAATTGCACCATCCTGAGAATCGGCCCCCTATTTACCGTAACTTGACACTACAGAACCTGTGTTTGGGTACCTATGATCCCGTATTAGGGTCCCCTACACCCTGTAAACGGATACCCAATGTCGATTAACTACTTGATTATAAATATTTTTATCTTCGCAAAGATTCTAAATATTGCAAATAAACTAAACGATTTGTTGCGTTCTTTTTCGTTATTTCTTTGAGTTTCGCTGCGAAACCTGGTGGTCGCCTCAACTTCTGTGGAAAAAACGAAAAGGAAGGATAGCCTCTCACCCAAATGTTCGCTACATTCCACCATATACGCTGACAAGGCGAACATTACCTGAGGTATCGACAGTGAATAAGACTAACCAACCTCCCCTGCCCCCTTATCTTAACCTCGATCCAGAAAGCGCAGCGGCGAAGTTGCCAGATCCTATTGGAACTTCGCGATTCGCAAAAGCCGCCGCGTTCTGTGCAAAAGGACGCGAAGATTTAGCCCGGAGAGGCTATGCGCCCGACGGTGAAAAACGGTTACGTCGTTTCTCTATCTGGGAAATCACAAAGTACCTTATTCCTGTAGCGCCCGCTCACCTAAGGCGCGTTCTCAAAGCTAATGCAGAGCTTCCACAAGGAGAAGGAGAAGCGGGGTCAAAGTGGTTTACTCTTGAAGAGGTTTTAATCCTTCGAAAACACTTTGCGGCAGAAGGTGTCAGCACCAAAGAATACTTGCCATATCGCCCGGAGGGCCTGCCTGCGAAAGTTGTATCGGTAGCAAATTTCAAAGGGGGGGTTGGCAAAACTTCAACTGCGGCTCACCTCGCTATGTCTGCGGCATTGGATGGGTACAAAGTTCTTGTAATTGATTTGGATAGCCAGGGATCAATGACGTCAATTCTTGGCGGAACAGTTGCGGACGAATGGCAAACAGTATTTCCGTTGATAGCCAAAGATTACGCAAGGGCTGTTCAAGAAGAAAACCGCGTCAGGCAGGTCGGCGGGCAGGCCGAAATCCCTTTGGATGAGACACTGCAAGAGGCGTTAAATACAACTCCAACCGATGTTATTCAGAAAACCCATTGGCCCAATATTGACCTTATTGGTGCCCAGCTGAATTTGTATTGGGCAGAGTTCCAGATTCCAGTGTGGCGTATGGGATTAAGAAGTTGGCCATTGTGGGATGGCCTCACCAATTTTCTCGAGAATGAGGGTGTTCTCAACGATTATGACGTGGTCTTCATTGATACACCTCCTGCACTTGGGTACCTAACAATCAACGCTTTGGCCGCGGCTGACATCCTTTTGGTACCGCTCGGAGCTTCGTTCCTGGAGTTTGATTCAACCGGCCGGTTCTTTGACATGCTCTATACGACGTTCGCAAGTATTGAAGATGGGGAAAACACCGCCCAACGAGCAGCCGGATTGCCGGAGTTGAAGTTCGAATGGGATGTCGTTCGGGCAATCATTACCCGATTTGATGCCAGCCAACAGACAGATATGGCGAACGTGATCCAGGCGTACTTTGGCGACTTCATGAACGCTTACCGACAGGATTTCACTGCGTTGGTCGGGCAGGCGGGTGAACAAGTGAACGGTATTTATGAGGCTGACTACCGGGATTTTAACCGCGAAACCTATGTCCGTGGACGTGAAACTTTTGATCGTACCTACGCGGAATTCAAAGAAGTTCTAATAGGTTGCTGGTGGCGCGATGCCCAATTGGGAGGAGATTCGAATGGCTAAACGTAGAAGGCTTGCTGTTCCAAATACAGCGGAGTTGGAAGAGTTGGAGGTGGGTTTCGCCGCGAAACCTTCGTTGAATCCGTTTGAGGGTTCGTCGTCCACACCACCAATTGCTCAGGTGGCGGCTGAAGCTGCGTCGCTAAACGGAATGACAACTGTGACGGATCGTGTCGAGTTGGCGAAAGATCAAAGCGACGCCGCACGTTGGCGAGACGCTCAGGATGCCGGATTGGTGGCTGAAATACTGCCTTTGGAATTGATCGATGCCGAATATATTCGTCGAGATCGAATGGTCGAAGACGAAGAGGCTATGGCGGAACTTCTGGAGTCTTTGCGGGCTAACGGGCTGCGCACACCCATTGAAGTCACTCGTGTAGGCGACGGCTTTGGTCTTATCTCGGGGTTCAGGCGCTTAGACGCATTTAGACGTTTGTCCAAAACTGATGATCGGTTTGAAACCATTCCAGCCTTCGTGAGGGAAGCCGGTTCGGGGCAGGGGGCTTACGTGTCGATGGTTGAAGAAAATGAACTCCGACTAAACCTGAGCCCATATGAGCGTGGACGTATCGCAGTTCTGGCTGTTGGACAGGGAATATTCGAGTCGACTGAGGCCGCAGTCGATGTGCTATTTGCGACCGCCTCCAAAGCCAAGAGATCGAAAGTTCGAAGCTTTGCGATGATCCACGAGGCGCTCGGCGACTTACTGCAGCATCCTGTGGCGATTTCGGAAAAAGCGGGTTTGAAACTCGCGTCGGCGCTGAGAGGGGGTGCCCAGAGCAAACTTCGTCAAGCTCTTGCTGAAGCCGAAGTTATCGATCCAAAAACCGAATGGGATGCTCTGGAAGGTGCAATGAATTCGTCTCCTTCACCTACTGCCGAGAAAGCCCGTGGAGGGCGTCCGCAGCTAGTCATGCCGTTGACACCGGTCAAGTTAGCTGGAGGGGGGGCAGTACAGGCCGAGCTGTCACCAGATGAAGTTCGCATTCGAGTACGGTTGCGGGGAGTGTCAGAGGAGGTTGCTCAAGAGCTGGTAGAACAGATCGCGCGCCAACTAAGTTAGTCTGGTAGCTAAACCGTCGATATGGTTCTTTGTTGGCATCTATTGGCCTGATCAATACTGCGAAAACTGTGCAATTTTCCAGGCTTTGCAATAGTGCGCGTAATGGGCCAATAAAGAGCATTACGGTATTTCCACCCGATTATCTTAAATGTTTCGCAAACTTTTGGAACAGCCAGAAGCGACGGTTTACTGGAGGATCTATTGCAGACTTTTGGCTCTTGACGAGGTGGGATGCTGCGGGTGAATGACTTTCGACCAATTGGGACCGAAAGCCATCCACGCGCGAAACCCCAGCGCGTCAACAGCTAATTCTTTGCAGCAGAGCCCCCGAACCATCCACGATCTATGGAATGCCGTAGGTCGCGTTTGCGAGCTCTTCACTGACGAAGAATGCTGCAACTTCTCTACAGCCGCAGGATTCGGGATAGATAAAACACAAACCGCTCTAATTGGCCGGGCTGCCGCACGGAAACGCAAAAAATGCCTCAACTGCTGGAAGGGTTTACTTTGGAGTGTTTCGAGCCGGGCACAATGCAGCTAAGTGCCGGTATCGATTCGGGCCATGAGACATCGCAGCATGGCGTGCAGGTCTTCTGGCAGGTCGGGCGCGCGGTAGTTGGCGCTGTCTCTATCAACCTGGCCCGACTGCTTTAGGTGCTTATCCAGCTGAGCGAGCGAGTCGCGTTGCGCCAGTTGACCGCAGATGCGCATTTCCGGCCGGATTTCGGGTTTTGGAGGTGCGGTTCCGCTGTTTTGCGCCGAGGTGCTGGAGGTAAAAAAAGGTGAGAGCGCCGCAAGGCCGGTCAGCAGAATACGCGTCATCTGAGTCATGGTAATATCGCCGTGTTGATGCTGTCGCTGTTGTCGTCCTCAATCAATTCCGCCTCGCCAGCCCGGACCACCGCAGTGTTCTTGACAAACGCAAAGGCCGGGGAACCTGTCGCGCCCGCGGCGGCAACGCCCCAGAACCGAATGCTGCGCACCGATCCGGGGGCGATGTCGCCGATATCGAATTCCGCCGCGGATTCGGTTTGCGACAGGGTTTCGATCGAGATCAGCGACCCTGTCGGCGGCAGATCGAGCGGCAACGGAAGAAGCGCTGCTGCGCCATCTGCGTTCAGCAGGTTTAGGGCCATGGTGTCACTGACCCGGACATTGCCAGCAACCGCCGGTCCGGCGTTGGCGACGTCAACCGTGTAGAGGATGAAATGGAGCAAACGGTCGCCGAACGGCCAGGTGAAATCCTCGGCCGATTTGGTGACCGAAAGGTCGACGCCCAAGCCGTGTTCAGAAATCTGCTCGACGTCGATCGAGTGGGCTCCGGTCACGTTGCCTTCAGGCCCCAGCGTCGCCGCGGAGTAAACCGCTGTGACGTCTAGTTGTTCGGTGCTCTGAACAACGACCCAACCTTCGTAATAGGTTTCGCCCTCGGGTGGTGCGCCACCGAGCGCATTCAGTTCCAGATCGGCGCAATCCGTCTTCACCGCCTGATCATAACCGAGCGTGTCCTCGCCAATCTCGTAAATTCGTCCCGGCCGCTGTTCAACCGGCGGAAACGCGAGTGCAAGCTTTTTGAAAACCAGCGCCTCGTTGCCGCCCGGATTGTGAATGTTGACGGTTGTCGCGTAGCGTCCCGGCACCAGACGCCCGTTCTCGGGGTCGGGCTGTGAGCCGCACACCACCTTGGCCGAATACTGCCAGGCGAATGGGCGAATATCGATCTCGAGCTCGTAATCGACCCCCGAGCCGTCCTCCGGGTCCGAAACCGCGACATAGAACCGACCCGGTGGCACGGTGAGCACGATTTCCTCGATCCCGCCCGGACCCCAGCCTGCGCGGTCAGGGTTGAGCATCTGTAGGCCCTCGTTCAGCAGATATACGTCAAGGTCTTCAAAAGCCTGAGCCGCCTCGAGCCGGATGAACACCCTGGCACGTGTTTCGCTCTGGAACCGGTAGATGTCCTCGACCGGATCGCCGCGCACTGCGACGGTGGGGGCCTCGACTACCGATATCGTGCCGGAAACGATGGTCGGTGGCGTCACGGCATGGTGCTCGGCAAGACCGTCATTTGGCTCTGCCTCGCCGACCGCACCCGAGGGTGTCGGCGGATTCAATTCAATGGTTTCGGGTATTGGCAGGATGTCGCCTAGCACCTGTCGGCTGTGGAAAATGACATTCGTTTGCAGCATACCATCCAGTATCACGTTGCTGAACCCGATCGGCAGCCCGTCGTCGTTGTTCAGGCTCGGTCCGTCCATCAGCTGAAAATGCAGATGTGGCCCGCTGCTGTTACCGGAATTGCCGACCATGCCGATCACGTCACCTTGTTCGACACTGCAGACCTGCCCCATTCCGCAGGATCCGATCATTCCGAAATTCGCAGGAATGGAGCCCGGGATCATGTGTTAGTAGTTCGAGACCGTTCCGTTCGAATGCTGGATCGAGATGAAATTCCCGGGCGCCGGGACACTCGCTAGGCGTGGACCCGGGCGCGGGTTGCTCGGCTGGCTATTGTCGAGGCCGACGATGTCGCCATCGGCGATCGCGATCACCGGCTGGCCCCAGATGTAACTGTCGGTGTTCTGCAGGTTGTCGATACCCTCGCACGCATCGTCGAGGGGGCGGGACAGGTTTCCGTCTGCATCCGTGACGCCGATATTATAGGCGTAGCGCTGGTTGTTGGTCGCGCTTGGGTTGTTCAGGCTGTTTACGAAATGCCGGTGATGGGTTTCGATATCGCCAAAGCGAAGCTCATGCGCAACATTGATCCGGTAGTTCAGAACCGGCGGATTGGGCGCTGTCTCGTCATCGCCGTCGTCATTGTCGTCAAGCGCCGCACAGGCATCGTCATCGGGAAGCGAGACAAACAGTTGCGTCGGCGAAAGCGGGAAGACGTAGGTCGATCCGTCGGTGAACGGAACCGGTGCGAAAGTCGGCGTGGGAATCTCGTTGAACGAAAGCGTCCATTCCTCGTCAGTGTCGACTTCGCGCACGTCAAGCTCGACATCCACGCTTGCGGGCGGGTCGCCCGCAAAGGGCAACAACCGGTCGTCATCCGCCAGCGCTTCGTCGGGGAAGGCAACGATGACGCGGGTTGCTGGCGGGATCTGTGTGGCGTTGGAATCCAGCAGACCATCCTCCCTCAGCCGCATCAATGCAATATTCCCCTCGCCTGAAGCGCTGGTGGCGCAGCCGCCCAAAACCACGCGGTTGCCTGATGCGATCGCGACCGACGTGGATCGCGTGCCGGTCCGGTCAGGCGTGTCCGGATGTTCCAGTACGACAATGCCGTTCTGGTTGAAATCCTGGTCCAGGTCGCCATCATCGAGCAGACGGACGGCCGCGAACATGTCAGAGGTGAATATGGAGACAACGATCCTGCCCTCCGCATCGATCGCAACATCGCCCGCGCCGACGAGGCCGGGAAATCCAAAATCCCTCACCACGATTCCCGTACCGGCTTCAGCCGGGGCAAGCGCGTCGTCAAGTTCGCCGGAGGATGTCATTCGAACGATGGCGGCCTGGGCCGAGATGCCCGGGCCCGGTGACACGGTGCCGACGGTGACGATCCGGTCGTCACCGTCAATGGCCATAGCCAAGGGTGCGGCCCGGTCGACCCCTGGAAAGGCGACATCGACTCGGCCTGCCGTGCCGAAATCCTCGTCGAGCATGCCGTCGGACAGAAACCGCGCGACGAACCATGTCCGGTCTTCGAGTTCGTCGTCTTCATCGACAATCAGTTCCTGCAGCGGACCGAACCAGCCGGCGACGTAAATGCGATCCTCGTCGTCCAATGCGACAGTGCTGTATGTCGAAACCATGTCGTCGGGCAGGAAATCCTCGACCATGATCTCGGCATCATTTGCACTGATGATGCCAAGCGTCGCCCGTGGCCGGTCCTCGACTTCGATGGAGCCGACGGCGATCATGCTGCCTGACAGCAAAGCGAGATCGGCTATTCTGCCGTTGTCCGTCTCGGGAAACAGAATCTGAGCGCCGAAAAACGGCTCTACAGCGCCATTCGTATCGATCCGCATGACGGACCACCACGACAGCAGGTCGTCATCGGACGGAACATCCAGCAGCCACGCCTCGCCGCCAGCCCAGATATTGCCTAGAGCATCGACCGCTATAGCGTTCACGCCATGTCTGATCGTCCCGTTTTCAACGATCGGATTTGCGATCGACAACGCTTCCAACCCGTTGGCCGAGAAGGCATCGTCATTGTCTCCGTCCTCGGTATAGCGCGACAAAAGCGATCCGTTCGGCAGAGCGGACGGCGATGCGCATGGGATGAGCGGCTCGCCGCCATCGTCGACGAATAGCGTCGAATTGGTCCCTGACCCTCCGGCGTAGAGCAGACCATTGGAGTCTATCACGATGTCCGCAACGCATTGATCGCCGAAGGAGCCGAAATCGTCGAGCCGTCCACCGGTTTCATCAAATGCCGGAGGCAGGGCCGCTCCGGCTGTGTCGGTCCGGCTGAGTACCGCAAAGGACAGGTCGCGCTGTCCCACGGTCGCGGTTCCCAGTTCCATGCCATCGGCATCCCTGTAGGTGACACGCGCCTCGAGCATCTCAATGGCTTCGGTGCCGCTGGTGAAGTCGAGGTCGAAATTCAGCCAGTTGCCATCGTCATAGGGTTCCCAAGTCCCCATGAAGCTTGCGGGAAAGGCGTTGTTTAGTGGCTGGGCACGCGCATCGTTGTTTCCGAGATGCCGGACGCCATTGGCGCGTCAACATCCTAGCCGGAAGCGGTTGACGTCACGATGCCCGATAAAAGCGTGATCCCAATAGCAAAACGAAGTCTGTGCTTAAAACGATCTTGGTCCATAG
Organism: Ruegeria sp. CDSB013; assembly: GCF_059611165.1. Classification (NCBI taxonomy): domain Bacteria; kingdom Pseudomonadati; phylum Pseudomonadota; class Alphaproteobacteria; order Rhodobacterales; family Roseobacteraceae; genus Ruegeria; species Ruegeria sp. CDSB013. The sequence goes on from NZ_JBXWPA010000024.1 coordinate 17,669, forward strand.
CAATAAACCTGTTCGAAATTAAGTGCGAAATAATACCATAAATTGTATCTTTTTGCACGCGTCACGCCTTAACGCGACCCTGGGTGTGTAAAGTGCCTGTCATTAAATGAAGTGGTCCGATTGAGTTGACAGCGTTCGGATTGGCCTCGCTCATAGATTGCCCGTGGTGCTGCGCGATCGATTGAGGTCCGCTTCGACGGGCTGCGACTGCAGCGTCGCGCGCGGGCGTTGAGTGACCTCGGTGGGTGGCTCCTGCATTGCAAGAGTTTATTGGCGATGTTTGCGGGTGTTTTTGTCAGTACTCTCGTCTGTCCGGCCTATTTGCGTGGCGGCATTGTCGCCACTGGCCTGATGAATTTCGCGAGCGAGGTTCTAATCGGGTTATCGACCACTGAGGGTCGCTGCCATTCCCGGAGATTCCTTGCTCTTGGTTGACTTTTTTTTCGCATCATCACTTCAACGCCGTGCATCTCGTGGACAGTCAACGCGATTAGAACGCAGGCTGCCGGTATTCCTGTTTTTTTGTGAGCATCGCCCAGATGTCCTGTGCGGCCTTGTTGGCCATGACAGTTGTTGCGAGTCGGAATGGCTTGCCTGCGATGATCTTTGCTGTCCACAAATCGACCTTCTTTGGCGAACGTTTCGCCATCACAGCACGCGATGTCATGCCTACGACCAACAGCTTGCGAATGTAGCGATCACCTTGCTTCGTGATCTTGCCCAGACGTTCCTTGCCACCGCTGGATTTGTTAAGTGGGGTCAGTCCGAGCCAAGCCGCCAGATCGCGCCCGGTCCGGAACTGTTTAGCATCGCCAATCGTAGCCACAATCGCTGAAGCCGTGATCGGGCCGATACCAGGCATACGCATCAATCTACGTGCATCTGCATTCAGAAGGGCATGTTGCTGGATCATCTTAGAATAGCCAACGATGCGTTCGTTCAGGCCGAGGAACTGATAGCACTGGATACCGAGCATGCCGTTGGCGATCTCCGGCATTTCTGGATGGTCGCCATCAAGGTGACGCTTTGCAAAAGCCGTCACTGCTTCGATCCCAATGGGCAAGATATGCCCAAACTCACGCAAAAGGCTGCGGATCATGTTGGCCAGTTGGGTGCGCTGCCGAACGGCCAGATCTCGAGTCCGATGGATTGAGAGAATGGCTTGCTGCTCTTCCGTCTTGATCTCGACAAATCGCATGGTTGGTCGACGGACCGCTTCACAGATCGCCTCAGCATCACCGGCGTCGTTCTTGCCGCGCTTCAATAGGGTTTGACGTATCCGGCCTGCTTGAGCTTCACGTCGTGCCCTAATTTGCGCAGCTGGCGACCCCAGTGATGAGACGAGCCGCAGGCTTCTATCCCGACCCTGCAGGGTGGAAGCGTCTCAAAGAAGCGGAGCAGCTTTGCGCGTTTGATGGCTTTGTCGAAAATCACTCGGCCGTTCTCTGAAATGCCGTGAACTTGAAAAACATCCTTGGCCAGATCCAGGCCTCCGGTCTTTACTGTCATTGGGTCGCTACTTTTCTAGCAGTCGATGACATCTACACTTTGGCATATTCGATGCCGGTGGAACAGGAGCCACCCACCTCATCCGGTTTGGGCCGCTGCCAATCTCAGAGCGCGGGTTTGAATATGGGCCGTTGAATTGGGTCAGTGCACTCCGTTTTGCAACCCTTCCAGGAAGGCTCGAGCAAGTGGGTTTTCCTTTTCCCTTGCGGACTGCAGAATACCAGCCGGTGTTGTGAAAGTCAGGTTCTTTGAGCCTATTCGACGCATCTGAAGTGATACCTCAAAAGGCTGCCCAAGGTGAGATGGCAAGAACCCGACGAAAGCGCCTGAGAGGATCAGATGCGCAATGGCTTCTTCGGAGTGGCCGAAGGCTGCCGGACCATTGGTGGTGATCTCGCCCCAAGGTCCTGACCAGCGCGCATATGCCTAGGTTCTGGACCCATAAATTTGTTGCCACTATCTCGGCTGCATGAGTCAAGCCCCGGAGTTTCAGGGGTACTTCATGAGCAATCTATTCTGGTTGACAGACCAACAGATGGAGCGTCTTCGGCCATACTTTTCAAAGAGCCATGGCAAGTCGTGGGTTGACGATCGGATTGTGTTTGGCGCCATTATTTTCATCAATTGCAATGGGTTGCGCTGGTCAGATGCGCCTCGTGAGTATGGCCCGCCAAAGACGCTATATAACCCTTGGAAGCGGTGGAGAAATATGGGCGTGTTTGCTCGGATCATGGCCGGACTGGCAGCGGAGGGGACCGATCACAAGACCAACATGATTGACGCGACCGACCTCAAAGCGCAGCGCACGGCCTCCAGCCTGCGGTTGAAAAAGAGGGTCGTGGCAGGCTGATCGGGCGAGCCAAAGGCGGCATGAACACGAAGCTGCATGCTGTTACCGATAGTCTCGGACGTCCGATACGCTACTTCCTTTCCGCTGGCAAATCAGCGATTTCACGGGCGCCAGGGCACTGGTGAACAGCCTGCCATCGCTGATTGGTTACTGGGTGATCGCGGCTATGATGCGGACGGGTTTCGCGAAGCCCTTATAACAAGGGCCTAAAGCCCTGCATCCCGGTCCGGAAATCACGCGACAAGCCCGCCTAGTACAACAAACGCTGCTACAAACTACGAAATAGAATTGAAATCATGTTTGGTCGCTTGACGGACGGAATCTTTTGCACACCCAAGGTGGTGGTTGAAGCGATCCCGTTGGAACTGACGTCAGGCGGTCGTCTCAGTTGTTGTGCTCGACACTCAGGAAAACCAGTGTGCGCTTCTCTTGGCTCTTGTCTTTAATGGCAACCCGATAGACACGAATTCCAGCGTCCAATTCTCTAAGCACATAGCTGTCTGGGTGATTGACCTGCCTATCAATCGGAGCAGTCGTACCGTCTCGGCAACGCGCCACTTCAGCCCATGTGTCGTGGAAGTAGCTTGTGGCCTCATCGCTTCTGAACTGAAATTCCCATTAACACGAAACGCCGCGTGAATTGCCCAAGCCGTCAAATGGCAGGCATACGGACCCAACAGGTGCAATCCCGGTGTCATCATAGCTTTCAAGTGCAGAAATTTGTGCGCATTCAGCAGCCAGTCCAATGGTCGGTTGAATGAACACAACCGTCACAAGTGAAAGCCAAAAACACAACGAGACACTATTGTGAGGTTCGATATCGGACGCTGGAGCGGGGCACACAGAACTCTTGTTGCCATTCAGTTTTAGCACGGCAAACAACTGCATACGTTGCGCCCGGACGGGAGAATCCCTGTGACCAAGATCTTTGTTAAAGAGTCGTCATTCTGCTGCATCAGGAACATCAACAATTGAATAGTTGCCCTTCACGCGTTCCTTTGTCGGGTCAAAATGCGGGAAAGGCACGACTTTGGCTTTTAGGCGCTTTTGCTGGCCGTCCAGTTGCCCGATTTCAATGTCAGCTCCGACGACGGCATGAGTGACAGAAACCCGGCCTAACGCAATGACCTTGCCAAGAATGGGTGATTTCATCGCGCTGGTAATCTCTCCAACCTGCGCCTTTCCAACACGTACACAGTCGCCGGGCGAGGGGACCGTACCTCCCTCAACCTCGAAGCCGACCAGTTTGCGATGAGGATGGGTCATGCGTTCTTCAATCGCTATCCGCCCGATAAAATCGTCGGGCTTTGATTTCAGTGGAACGGTGAAGCCGATGCCAGCCTCGAAGGGATCGGTTTGATCGTCGAATTCGGACCCGGCAAAGATCAAGCCACCTTCGATCCGCACCATATCCAGTGCCGCAAGCCCAAGCGGAGCGATGCCATATTCCTGGCCAACCTCCCAGACGCGATCAAATATCTCAACGGCATCTTTGGGATGACAGAAGATTTCATATCCCAGCTCACCTGAATATCCGGTCCGGGAAATTACCACAGATGTCCCCTGCACATCACCAACCCGGGCCACGGTCAGCCGGAACCATGGTAATTCTTCGATCGTCGGTTGTTGGGGCGGTGTCCAGAAGATTTTGGAAAGGATGTCACGACTGTACCGCCCTTGAACTGCGATGTTATGCAATTGATCAGTCGAGTTGCGCACCCAAACATTCATATTGCGTTTGAGCGCCTGTTCCTGCAGCCACAAACCGCTCGTGTCATTCCCGCCAATCCAGCGGAAGTTTGTTTCACCCAATCGATATACCGTACCATCGTCGATCATACCGCCGTGCTCATAGCACATGGCCGTATACACGACCTGACCAACGCTCAACTTTTTCATATTGCGGGTCACGCACAGCTGCATCAGCTCCTCTGCGTCGGGGCCGACAACTTCGTATTTTCGTAATGGGCTCAGGTCCATGACCGCGACCTTGTCCCGGCAGGCCCAGTATTCGGCAATCGCGCCGTGATTGGTCATCGTATTTGGCAACCAATAGCCGTTGTATTCGATGAAATCACGGGTGTGCCGTGCAAAGCAGTCGTGAAATGCAGTTTTCTTGGTTTCTTCCACGTCCGCCTCCGCAGATTTTCTATAGCCATAGGATCGTTTGAAATCCTCGGTCGCCTTGTAGGTTCGCACCTGAATATCGGTAGGATTCCAGCCATTGGCCGGATCGATGTCGCAGGGACAGCCGGTGCTGACGCAGACCAGATCGGTCAGCGCGCGCAATAAGACGAAGTCACCGGGGCGCGACCAGGGGTCGTCCATTCCGATGGCATTGGTGTCGTCCAGCATTGTGTTGAAAAAGAAGTTGATCGCGGGCCAACCACCACGCGGCTTGATGCCGTACTGGTCCAAATCCTTGTTGATATTGTCCGAGCAGTTCACGTGGCCGGGGTAACCGAGATCTTCGTAATACCGCGCCGTACAGGCAAGGCCAAACGTGTCATGACGCCCGCAGGTATCCTGAACGATCTCTATCAGTGGTTCCTGATCTACCGACCAGTATTTCGAAAAAATTCCCGGTTTTGGGTACAAGCTGCCCATTAGGCTGCGCGTTGTTGTCGGATCAATCTCGCGTTCGATCCCCTGATCCAGCGCTCGGCGGCTGAAGGCCTGAAAATCCGAGCATTCACGCCCGCGAATATCGACAATCTGGATGAACTCGCCCGCCTTGACCTCGTACGAGTGGGCATTGCCCGGCTGAATGTTGAAGTCCTTGAGCGGATCGGCCAGCGGTTCGGGTGGTCCAACATCGGGCTTTGCCAAACCGGGTGCAGACCGCTGGATGTACAAAATGATATCCGTGGGGGGGTTGTTTTCTTCGGGGCGCATCGCCTTGCCGGGTGCAGCCACGATCAGAAGGCCATCACTTTCAGCGACGAAATGCATCATGTCGCCAGGGCGCGACCCGTCCATGAACGCCCGGATTGCGTCACCTTTTCCGATGTCAAATCCGGCAACTTCCAAAGCGCGTAGCACTTTCTTGCCGGACGGCGATCCATTGGCCAGCGTCGCAATCAATCCCTCCGGTCGCCCGTGCCCCTGCGCGCCAAGCATGGCCGCATCGGAACTCCGGTCAGGGGCAAAGAAGACCATCTCGGCCGGTTGCATCCCGTCGCGGTCCAGCAAGGTTATCGTATCGCCTTTGGAGACCGGAACAGCGCGGGAGCCCATTCCGGGGACCGGGTGGCGTTCCGTTCCATGTGGCAGGATCGGAAGGCCGGGGGCCAGAACTCCGCTGCGTTCGAACGGGACCTCAAATACAGGTTTTACGTTCATCTCCGAAACTCCGGTTAATCCAGCCCCAAAGCGCGCTTGCGCTTCTCGGCCCAACTGCTGATTGCCATGTCAAATGTCAGGGCCATCAGCGACACGTTCAGACCCAGCACAAAGTTCTTGCCCAATTCGGTGCCTGCCAGGGTTCGTTGCAGTTCCTGCCCCAGATCCTGCGTGCCGATGAAGGCGGCAATGATAACCATGAAGAAGGCGAACATGATTGCCTGATTAAACCCGACCGCCATTGTCGGCAGCGCCAGCGGAAATTGCACCGACATCAGCTTTTGCCGACGGGTCGAGCCGGACATGTCTGCCGCCTCGGTCATTTCCGGCGGTACGCTGCTGAGACCAATTATCGTGTAACGGATCAGCGGCACGGCGGCGAAGATCAGGATTGAGAATACAACTGCCACATCATTGACCCCAAACAGCATGATCGCGGGGATCAGGTAGATGAAGCTTGGGAAGGTTTGCGCGGTGTCGCAGGCCAGCAGGATGCTCTTGGACCAGCGGTTGGACCGGGCTGCAACAACGCCCAAGGGGATGCCGATCATAGTCGCCAGCGCGACTGCTGAAATCACAGTATAAAGCGTGATGACCGACCGATCCCACCAGCCCGAGAAGGCGACAATCGTAAAGAAGATCGCGGCGTAGATGCCGGGTTTTCGGCCACCGACCCAATAGGCAAAGGATACAACCAGCAGTATGAAAGCGGGGGTTGGAATTGCGAGTAGGGTATTCCGGAACGGGATCAAAACCTTGACGTTCAGGAACCAACGCAGCCATTCGGTTGTGCCCTTGATCACATCGATGGCCAGAATCGACTTGATCACCACGTCGATTTCCTTGCCTTGGCTGAGATGCTGCTTGCGGCCAACTTCGGCCAGGATCGGGAAAATCTGCGCGAGCAAAATAAACCCAACAAACAGACCCAAAGCGACCAGCGAAATCTGGTGCCGTTTCCACCACGGCGTCCCACGTTCAAAATGAACAGGCTGTTTGACAACCCAGGCCTTGGACATCCGATCAAGCGTCACAGCCAGAAGCACGATGGTCACACCTATCTCGAAAGACCGGCCAAGTTTGAAGCTGCCCATCATTGCCAACAGCTTGGCTCCAAGACCGGGCATGCCGATAAAGGCGGTCAAAACCACCATCGCCAAACACAGCATGATCACTTGGTTAACGCCAACCAGAACCTCGGTGCGTGCAGCCGGAACATAAACATGGCGCAGCATCTGCCAGCGTGTGCACCCGGACATCTGGCCGGCTTCAATCACTTCGGGGCTGACCTTTTTCAGACCCAAAGTGGTCATCAGGATCATCGGTGGAATGGCAAAGGTAATTGTTGCGACGGCCCCAGCTGTCGGTCCGACCTTAAAGAAGATCACTGCGGGCAAGAGATACGTAAAGAAGGGCAGGGTTTGCAACACGGACAGGATGGGTTTCAGCATCCGTTCGAACCAGCCGTATTTCCAGGCGGCGATGCCCAGAACCAAGCCCAGAAGAAATGCCAGAGGTGCCGCGACTACGATGACAGACATCGTTTGCATGGCGATCTTCCACTGCCCGATTGCCGCGGTCCAGATAAAGGTTCCGGCTCCCAACGTGGCGAGCCTCCAGCCACCTACGGCATAGCCGACAACAGCAGCCACAGCGGCGATTGCGGACCATGGGATTGGGCCCAGATAGGGCCAGCGCCGCTTGCCCTCTAGCAGGTTCGCAGACGTATCCAGCAAAAACTCCAACGGGCCTTCTGCAATAAAGCGAGTGACATAAATCAGGCCCAGGTCGTTTTGAATGAAGTTAAAGACAGTATCCAGAATTTGCGCCGTTGGCGGTATTGCGGCTTCAGGAATTCGGTTCAGCCATTCAGGCAGAATGCCCACGGCCTTGGCAAGGATTAGCGCAAAGGCCGTGACAAGCAGTGCCGTAAGGACTTTGGTCCGTCCAAACGTTCTGTCGGATGTGTCCGGTATTTCGGTGGACAGCGTCGCCATCATTCGGCTCCAAGCAGAACGTTCAACGCGGTGTTGCGGTCCAGAACGCCTGTTACAACGCCTTTGTCATTCGCGACCGGCAAAAGGACCCTGTCGTCGTTGACCAATACGCGCGCCAGTTCATGGATGGTTGAGGCACCATTGATCGGGGCACCTTCCAGCGCATGACCGTTTACGGGTTTTGCAAGCCCTTTTGCGTGCACGACGCGGGCTTTGTCGATGTCCTCGGTAAACTTGGCCACGTATTCGGTAGCGGGGTTCATTACGATCTGGTCCGGGGTGTCGCATTGCTCGACCGCACCATTGCGCATGATGGCAATCCGGTCGGCCAGGCGCAGCGCCTCGTCAAAGTCATGCGTGATGAAGACGATGGTTTTGCCCAACATCTCTTGCAGACGCAGGAATTCATCCTGCATTTCACGGCGGATCAGCGGATCAAGCGCCGAGAATGGTTCATCAAGAAACCAGATATCCGGTTCGATAGCTAAGGATCGGGCGATACCGACCCGTTGCTGTTGGCCGCCACTTAGTTCGCGCGGGAAGTATTCTTCGCGGCCTTCAAGGCCAACCAGCTTGATGACTTCCAGCGCGCGTTCGCGCCGGTCGTGGCGATCCTGTCCGCGCATTTCCAACGGGAAGGCCACGTTGTCCAAAACCGTGCGATGCGGCAGCAATCCGAAGGACTGAAACACCATACCCATCTTGTTGCGGCGCAGTTCAATCAACTCGCGTTCGCTCAGGCTCATGATATCCTGACCGTCCACCTCAATCGTTCCGCCTGTGATGTCGTGCAGGCGTGAGAAGCACCGCACCAGTGTCGACTTACCCGATCCCGACAGCCCCATGATGACCAGCATCTCACCCCGGTCCACTTCGATCGAGACGTCCTTGACCCCGGCGATGTACCCATCCGCCCGAATCTCATCAAAGCTGCGGCCAGCGGGCAGAGATTTCAGATAGCTCTCTGGCGAGGGTCCAAACAGTTTCCAGACGTTTTTGGCTGAGATGACAGGCGCTGAGGCGGACATGGCTGCCTTTCTTTCGTGTTGAGCGCGGCCTTGCATCGCTGAGATGTTCAAGGCCGCGCCAGTTTCGGTGGATGCAACCGGATTATGTACTGCAGGCACTGATCCAAGGATCAATGACGGCGCGGTTGGCGTCCAGCCATTCTTCGGCTGCCTCTTCCGGCTCGAGCTCATCAGTGTCGACCAGCTTCGCCATCTCAGCAATCTGCGGGTTGGTGAAGGAAATCTCGGTCAGGGCGCAATACGCGGCCGGCCACTTGTCTTTCATGCCATCCCAAGCTGCCTTTTTCAGGTAACCCTCGGCAGGGTTGCCACAATCATACAGCGCTTCCGGGTTGGGACCCTTGGCTGGATCCTTGTCGCAACCATCTTCCCAAGCTGGGAACTCAACGAACTCACCAGGCCAAACAGCTTCGGCGAAGTTTGGCGTCCAGTTAAAGACCAAAACCGGCGTTTTGTCGGCCTCTGCCGCGCCAATTTCGGCCCAAAGGGCTGCGGCTGAACCCGCATTGATCACCGTAAAGTTCAGATCCAGTGCTTCGGCGCGTTCTTTACCATGCTTCAACCAGTCGACCGGCCCATCCAGATAACGGCCCTTGTCACCGGTTTCGGCTGTGGCGAACAGGTGCGCACAGTCGTTCAGTGCCTGCCAGTCAGGCAGGCCCGGGCAGGATTCCTTGGTCCACATCGGATACCACCAATCCTCGCGCGTGACCGCATCATGATCGCCCGCATCATGCAGACCACCTTTTTCCAGTGCCGCGCGGTAGGATGCACCAAAGGCACCTTCCCAGACTTCCATCTCCAGCGCGACATCGCCCAAACGTACCGATTCATAGACGGCCTGACTGTCGGTGGTGACATATTCTACGTTGTTGCCCATCTCTTCGAAGATCAGGCCTACAACATTCGACATCACGATCTGGCTGGACCAGTTGTGAATGGGGATTACGATCGGGTCGCTGCTGTCTTCGGCAGCCGCGCCAGTTCCCGCTACTGCTGCCAAGGTTGCAGCAGAAAGTAGGTTTGTAAGTTTCATGTTTGCTCCCTGAGTGACATTCATTTTTGAGTTGAGGACTCTTCCGGCCCCGAATTCATGCATTCTGCCCAAGATCGTCTAATGTGCAGAACAGAAATTTGAGGGGCTTTGACCATAATTTCTTGAGGCTAATCCGACTTTTTGCTATCTTAACAGACAGTTGCCTGATCGAATGCCGCCTGATGCGGGCAAATGTTTTTGATCGCGCCGTCGTCCAGTTCGGGAAAAGGCCCCTAAATGCCAAAAAAAGCGCCAGTCACCGGGAAAGTCTTGCCGCCGCTGGACTATTTGTTGGCATTTGAGGCAGCTGCCAAGGCGCAGAGTTTTGCGCAAGCCAGCAAGGTTCTGAACATCTCAGAGACTGCAATCAGCCGTAAAGTGCGATTATTGGAACAGCATTATGACGTGCCCTTGTTTGTACGGGGGCATCGTTCTGTTTCCCTTACTCAGCAGGGTGCCATCCTGTTGGCAACCGTGGAAAAATCACTGGACCTGATGCGGGATGTCAGCCGCGACATGCTGGCCAAGCATCAGGCCAATACGGTTTCGATTTCGGCGACCAATTCTGTTGCGTCTCTTTGGCTGATGCCGCAACTTCGCAAGTTCAACAAATCCAATGGCCGTATCCGCATCTCTTTGGTGTCTTCTGACAGTGACGCGGAATGTCTGTCAGATTCTATGGACCTGACAATTCTGCGAGGGGATGGCGACTGGCCGGGGTACGAGGCAAAGCTTCTGTTCGGAGAAACCGTTTTTCCGGTATGCAGCCCCGAGTACCTAAAAAGCAATCCCAATGCGGCGGAGCTTTCTGCGTTACCGGAACTTGACCTCATTGAGGTCACCAGCGGCCATGCAGAATGGATGACATGGCGTGCATGGTTCAGCGGCAATGGTGTTTCGACGTCATCAATGGAACAGGCTGTCGCGTTCAACACCTACCCATTGTCAGTACAAGCAGCGGTTGATGGATTGGGAATTGCATTGGGTTGGGCCCATCTTGTTGACCCATTGCTGGAAAGCGGCGCTTTGGTCAGGCCAGTCCAGGACGCATCGGTGCGAACGGAGTCAGGATACTACCTACTGAAAAGACCTTTCAACAGTGCTTTTCCAGAGCAATTAATTGTCGAAGATTGGCTGCTGAGTCTCAGCGCAGGTCGAAAAAGATACGCTTGATTTGGGTCGTTGACGACTGGGCATTGATGGTGAGTTTGGCAGTGGGCTATCTGGCTACTACAACTCGCATATTGACCCAAGGGAATATTTATTTACCTTAAAGAAAAAACGAATCTGAGACGGTGCGCCACCGCTCCGGACAAGGTGTTGTCAGACTTTTCCAACCGGGGGTTTTGCCCAATGAGCTATAAATCGGACATTGAAATCGCGCGCGAGGCGCAGAAGAAGCCTATTCAGG
>NZ_JBXWPA010000025.1:0-25692 GCF_059611165.1 Ruegeria sp. CDSB013
TAAATGAGATCGCCACGGGTTGCTCCTGTCATGTCACAGCACGCGTTAACAGAACTGCGTTCAATCTGACAGGTGCGGTAGAGTTTGCGACAGAACCTACGGCGTGTCGCAAACGAGCACATGACAAAAATCACCTTCACGCGCCTACCCGAGATTGCGGTCGAGGATATTGCGGAGCATATGTCCGATCCAGCTCTGGCTCTGCACATGCCTTTGCTCCAAGGCAACTGGGATGAGCGGCGCACAGCTGACTTCGTGGCAATGAGAGAAGCCAAGTGGGCGCAGGACGGGTTGGGCCATTGGGCAATTCTGGCGGACGGCGCGTATGTGGGATGGGGCGGCTTTAAGCGTGAAGGTCCTGACTGGGACTACGGTCTCGTGCTGAAACCCTCGGCCTTCGGGTTGGGGATGAGGATAACCGCTCAAGCGCTGGAGTTTGCGCACGGCGAAGATCGTATCCCATGCGTGACGCTCCTGCTTCCTCCTAGTCGCACAAAATTGGGGGCATTGAAGCGCATGGGCGCAAGGTTTGAGGGCGAGATGACATACGATGGATCGATGTTCCGAAAGTATCGCCTTGTAACCAGTGCCCCTTGAGCCGGCCCATCGCCGACCTTCGATTTGCAATCAGGTTTCAGCGATCGCAACCCGCATTGCAGATGGGGTGGATGGCCCCCCGCTCCCGGCGTCGCAATGCGCCATAGTTCAGGTGTCATGATCTGCGGTTGAGAGGAGCCACCCCCATGCAGGATATCGCCGCTGGCCTGGATTTGACCAAGAACATCTTTCATGTGCACGGCGTCACAGATGACAGGCAAGATGTGTAACCGGCCTTTACGCTGACCTCAGGTCCTAGTGTTTTTCCAGCTTCTTGCGCCATGTTTGGTCGGAATCGAGGCTTGTTCGTCCAGCCACTACTGGGCGTATCGACTTTCGAAACTAGGTCATACAGTCCGGCTGATGCCGCCGACGTACGTCAAACCCTATATATAGCAGCCAATCCGATGCTTTGGATGCAGAAGCGATCTGCGAGGCGGTGACGCAACCGACCATGCGGTTTGTCGAAATCAAATCCGAAGAGCAACAAGCACTTCTATCGTTGCATCAGGCGCGCGACTTCGTCGTTCGTCAGCGCACTCAACTGATCAACATGCTGCGCAGCCTTGCAACTGAGTTCGGCATCACCATTGCGCGCGGAGTCGCCCGCGCCATCGATTTTGCGAAATGGATCGTCAAAGGAGGCCATGCCGAACTGCCTGAGTTGGCTCAAGAATTTCTTCGGGTCCTCAGCCGGCAGTTGATCGACCTGCACAATCGTCTTGGCTGGTACAAGATCACGATGCGCATCAAGGTCAGCGGTCAAAACCGCATAAACAGGCCGGACATAAGACCGCTTCTGAAAAGACACGCAAAACCACATTTAACCCTTTGCTATGCGGGCGCCATCCACACAAGACATTCGCAGTATGCGGATTTCACCTGCAGCCAAACTGACGCTTCGCGCGTCGTTGCAGCTTAACTCTTTGATGGAATAGACATTCACCAACTAAGGTCCTCGTCGTCGGCGCGGATCGCGGCATTGTACGGCTCTGAACCCCTTTTGGACAATGCCGTGCGAGGCACTAGTGGCTGGCAGCAATAACAAAGTTGCGGATGTATATTTTTCTGGACGTCAGATCAGATCAAACTTGCACGATAGGGATGCAAAGTTCTTTTCGCAGCGCATCAAATTCAATGGCTCAAGCCGGCTAATCCATTCTGTTCGAGGTTTCGAGTGTTCGTGATGCGGTATTATTTGCATGCGGTTTGCCACACGGTAGTACTAGGGTGACCCCGTGTGGCATTGCTTTAGGCAATCAGGTTCTGATCGATCACTTCGAACGCAAATTCGTCGACAGTAAACATGGTGTCATCTAACGCTGACAGCTCAACTGCGTCAAAGGTCGTACGCCCAAGCGATCCTGAGAAATCGCCATCGTCAGCATCCGCCACCATGGTGCCGACAAGAACACCGTCATCGTAGAAGGCAACCTCGACTTCACCGCTGCCGTGACTGTCGCCAAAGCTAAAGATGAACTCCACCGCTTCCAGGTCCGTGTCTTCCAGCGCAATTCTGAGGCTTTCGTCACCGTCAACCGATGCGGCATCGCGGCTAAACAACGAGTCGTCGAATGAGAACACGCCAATCGCCCCATGTTTGATCGCAACCAGCTCGAAATTGGTTGGATCGATCGCATCCACTTTGATACCCACATCCGAAAACGTGAGACTGTTGCGCACCGGGCCAAGCCGGTCGACATCCACAACTTCGCCATCGATGCTTTCAAAGGCCTTGGTTTTGAACCAGCGGCCCGCTTCGAACTCAACGGCCAAACTCTGGGTTTCTGGAATGAACAGGCTTGCCACCATGGGATCGTGATCCGAGGCGCGCCCGCTGGTTGCGGCGAACTCCGAATTGACGTGGACGATATCAACCAATGCCCCGGAATGCAGATCCTCGGACACGAGAATATGGTCCAACGACTGGCTGTTGCCCTGAAACTCAAAGCTATAACGTTCGTCTTCCGGAATATCGTTTGTCAGGTTGACGAGGTCGGTATTGGCCTCAAGGTCAGCTACGGGTGAGACAAATTCAAACTCGTTGAAGTCACCCAACACAACAGCATTGGCGCCATCACCCAGCCCGTTGACGAAATCCTGAACGGCCTGGCTCTGGGCCTGGCGCTCATCCAGACTGCCGTTCACATCAACGCCTTCCTGACGGGCCGCAAAGTCCTGTTCGGTTCCCAGAATAGGCGCGGAACCACCTTTGGATGAAAAGTGATTGTTGACCACCGTGACGGTTTCACCGTTGAAGACAAAATCAGCGACCAACGGCAAACGTGCGCCCTCAAAGGCCTCGCCTTCACCTTGGCCGCCGATAGTCTGCACGGATCCTTCCACTAACGAGACACGATCCGGATTGTAGAGAAAGGCGGTGCGGATGTTGCCGCCGGGCTGACCCCCGGATGTTCCGTCCCCGATAAAGGTGTTGTCGATCACCTCATAAGCCGGACCACCCGCCGCCAGGATAGCCGCGGCCAGTTCCGCCAGGGTTTCCGACGCTGAGATGGTTCCGTCATTTTCCGATCCCGAATTGTCCTGCACCTCTTGCAGACCAATGATGTCCGGGCTGTTGAGGTTATTGGTGATCTGCTCGGCAATGGCGGCAAATCGACCGTCGGCAACATCTTGATCGCCGTCGCCATCATTAGGGTCGAGGTTAAGAACATTGTATGTGGCAATCGTCAGCTCATTGTTTGAACTGGCGAGTGTGGTCGTTTCCTGTTCCAACCCGGCTGACTGGATATTCGGTGTAAAATCCTCGGTCGGCAGGATTTCGTAATTTCCGAAACTATAGCCCACCACACCCGTGACGTCGCCAAGGTGATCGCCGACATTCACTGTGGGAAAGTCGAAATCGAAAATCCCACTGTCTTCGTCGATCTGGATTTTCTCAGGATTGAAGTCGTCTGGCGAGATATTGAGCGTTCCGCGCTCTGAAAGACCAGTTGCGCCACTGCCCTGATCGGCAACCGCAAAGATTTCACCGAACCGGCTGGTTCCGCTGACGGCTTGCAGATCGGTGGCGGTCACGCGCATCCCTTCCAGGCTTTCGAAGAAATCGATACCGTCCTGGGTTGGATCGAATGAGGCAAACGCATCATCGTCGATGCTTTGATTTGGAACAGACCGCTCACCCGGATCATTGCCAATCAGAACCGCCTCAGGCAACTCATTGCCCGATGACTGCACCTCAAGGTCGAAAACATCGGTCAGTTGTGTGGTCGGCAGGTTGCGGCTGCTGGTGCCGCCGGGAAAAAACTCGGCAACCGTCCCACCCACAGAAATGGCATCGCCCACGGTGACGGTCGGGTTCGATCCAGTGAACACAAAAATCGCATCCGAGGTCGCATCGTTGCCATCGCCATCAGGGTCCTGCAGATAGAACCCGTTGGAATCCACCGCGGTGACGATGCCGCTGGTTGAAACCATGTCGCCCAGAACACTCGACGGTCCGGCGGGCAGGTTCGCGAAGAAATCCGCAACCGTTTGTCCATCTGCAAGAACAAATTCAGACACGTGGCCCGCGCCCTGGATTTCATAGATCGACACGATTTCAATGTCGCTTGCCGAGATGGACACCTCGACAACAGGGGCCAGAATACCGTCGAATGCGGGATCGTCCGAGGTTACCGTGTGCTGAATGTCCACGACCTCGGCCGCTTCGGGCAAATCGTCGTCAACGGCGGTGACGGCGACTTGTTGAGGCTGGTCAAAGTTGGTTGCGTCAAACACCAGTTCAGTTGGCACGACGTCAAGATCAGCCCCTGCGGCTATGGTGATCGTGACCGGCTGTTCGGGCGCGACTGACAACGTGACTTCATATGTATCTGCCATTCCCCCTTCATCGGTCGTCAGGTCCAAATCATTTATGATGACCGATGGCGAGGGCGCGGCATCCGTGACGGTGAACCCCGCAGGTTCAACATCTTCAATCCTGGTATTGCTGGTTGTCCAGTTGGCCGGGTCGTTGATGGCGGCCTGTAATTCGGCCTTTGTACCGGAAAGCGGGCCGTTATAAACACCGTTGTCGGTTTCGGTGAGGGCAATTGCGCTGGTGCCGACGGTCAACCCCGAGGGCAGTGCAGACGTATTCGGCGATGTTGCGTCAGGCTCATATCCGTCCCCATTGAAATGAACCGATGCGACAAAACTGGGCGTGTCGTCGTCACCCTGATACGCGTGGATCTGATCGCCGCTGGCCGAAAAGTTTGGCCCGGTAAATGCGGGGTTTATCACTGTACCCGCAGCGATGTTCGCAGGTGCCGTCCAGACGAATATACCCTCACTGCTGCGAAACCCGCCGGCTGCGAACCAACCGTTATCAGTGAATTTAATCTCGGTTCCGGCTTCGATGTCGGTCAAAGCAACAAATGTGAACTCGTCGGGATTGTCTGAATTGAACCCGGTAAACGCAATGTCACCCGCAGCCAATGTAGTAACCATATGAGCCTCGCTTTTTTGATCTAGTGAAAGAACAGCGCGTCGGTATCCGACTCGCCTCAGCACAACTCACGGTAGCTCAACCTGGAGATGTTAGTTACATGCATGTTCGTAGTCGGCCCAATACGGCGGAGCTTTGCCGTCTGAAATCACGGCAAGGTATTTCGATCTGTGTTCTGCAGTCCAACGCTCTTCGATCCGAGCCCAGGGTCTCCGTATTTTCTTGGGATGTCGGCCGGTATCGTCATGTGACTTTTTCGACGTAACTGGCGGGAAACCTTCGCTACCGACGAAATTTTAGTCTGGATGTGACGGCAGAAGGATGGACCAAGCCCTCGTGTAACTGACTTGTTCGAACTGTTGCGCACGGCCCGAACCGGATGAGGTGGATGGCTCCTTTCCTAGCAGTCGATGACAACTGCACTTTGGCACATTCGATGCCGGTGGAGCAGGAGCCACCCACCTCATCCGTTTTGAGCTCAAAGCGAAATATTAGATTCCCCGGCTCTCCCCTGTCATCCGTGATATCGTTTACAGGCTTGCGGTTGGTAAGCGGGGCACAATGGGGGAATTGGGGATGACGAGCGACATTACAGTTGTTGGACTGGGCGCAATGGGAACTGCTCTGGCAACCGCGCTCTTGGACTCCGGGCGTAACGTCACCGTCTGGAACCGCACGCAGGACAAAACGACCTCCTTGGTGGATCGTGGTGCGCGGGTGGCTGATGATTTGGATGAGGCCATTTCGGCAAGCCCCAGGACATTGATCTGCCTTCTCAACTACTCAACCACAAACGCTCTTTTTGATACTCCTCCAGTCTCAAAGGCGGCCGCCGGTAGAAACATTATTCAGCTTGGCACTTCGTCGCCGCAAGAATCAGAGGACAGTAGAAAGCAATTTAACAATTGGGGCGCAGGTTACCTTGACGGCACGATAATGTGTTGGCCAGGCGATATCGGAACGTCAACCGGCCGGATAGCGGTCGCCGGAGACGAAATCGCATTTTCAGATAGCAAGGCAAACCTGGACGTACTCGCCGGCGATTTACGCTACTTGGGTTCCAACGTCCGCTCGGCAGCGACATTGGAGCTTGCGTTTCTTTCGCGACTCCTTGGAATAATTTTTGGGAGTATTCATGGATCGCTCGTCTGCGAAGCAGAGGGATTGCCTGTGTCTGAGTTCACGTCCATCCTTCCCGCAGGTGACAGGGCTATCCCACTTACCGAAGCAATCCATGCAGGTTCCTTCGACGAGATTTCTGGCGGCGGCGCATCAGTTGATGTGGCAGGAGAGGCGGTCACCGGTTTGTACAATCACGCTGTTTCTATGGGTATCAACACTGAACTACCAACTGTAATGCGCAATTGGGTCAAACGTGCGCAGGACGCTGGCTTTGGAAAACAGGAAACTGCAGCAATCATCAAAGCGCTTCGAAAAAATTGAAGCGCCAATTGTCCGCTGCGTCCTGCTTTGCGGCCTTTCCAATTCGCCAGAAAACGTTCATTCAATCTACGCACACTCAAACCTCAGCACGGCCACCCCTTATGCCTCTTCCCACTCCCCATGCCGTCGTATTCGATATGGATGGCCTGTTGCTCGACACCGAGCGTGTATACTTCGAGGGCTTCCGTACAACGCTTGACGCTCTCGGATTGCCGCGTGACGACGACCTGTTCCGTCGGCTAGTCGGCACAAACCGTGCGCTGGGACGCCGACTTTTAACCGAAGGGCTAGCTGGGCGCGTCACGCTGGAAGAATTTGATGCCGTCTGGGACGCCGAAATCGCGCAACGGCTGGCGGATTGCATCCCTGTCAAACCGGGTGCGCGCGCGATGGCAGAACACCTACGCGAGCGGGATATACCTTACATCATCGCCACCAGCACCCAGACAGAAAAGGCGCATCTGCATCTCGAGCGAGCGGGTCTCAGCGCGCTTTTTCGCGACGTAGTAGGCGGCGATCAGGTCGCTGCCAGCAAGCCTGCGCCAGATATCTACCTACATGCCACAGCACGCCTGGGTCAGGATCCGTCAAACTGTGTTGCGTTCGAGGATTCGCCCAACGGCGTCCGCGCGGCCCACGCGGCAGGCCTCATTACGGTGCAAGTCCCCGATATCGTCGCCCCCGACGCCGAACTACGTGCACTCGGGCATCACATCGCCAGCAACATCATCGCCGGGGCCCACGCGGTTGGTCTGATGGCAGTTCCGGAATAGAAAGCTGACCATCGCGCAAATGCAGCGAAAGCGCAGATTGTCCCGCCTACCTGTGAATTTGAGTCGTCTTGATCGCTGCGCTGAGCACGATTGACCGTTCTTCTCGCTGAGTAGCGGCAAGCTGACCAATGCTTGCGCAGCAGTTTTTTTGCTATGTGCTCACGCAGCACAAAACTGCGATGACCGGGTTGGGCTCGCACTGACACCATCGCCGCGATCTGCACCAAAGCTCCTGTAACACCGGGCCACGTTTTGCCTGCGCGTGAGCTATTGGGCGATTTGTCGATGGCAACCGGTGACGCGGAAGGAGCGGCGGAGGCGTATCAGTCCGTTCTAACATCTTCTCCCAATCGTAAACGAAGTATTCTTGGGATGGAGAAGGCGACAGAACAGTCAGTTAAAGCGGGGGTTTAATCCGCAAACAAGTAACGCGTTGACCCGCCCCTTGGAACTGCCACTAGATCAAACGGGGTGTTTGAGTCAGTGCGGCAAAACTGTGTATTGTCCTCTCACACACTATCTTTACCTGGCACCGAGCGTCCCCGAAGTCCGGCGGGTCATAGATCGCACTTACGCGAAACTGACAGAAGCTGGTGAAAACGGCTGAACGGAAGCGTTACAAAACGCCAGAATCCAATATTCGCGTATGTCATTCTGACGCCGTCGAAGTGGTTCAAACCGGAACTTTACATCAGCGGTCAATTTCCTTGATTTCTAGCTTCCAGACGCTCCAGATTTACAACTGTGGAAAGCATTAACCGATCATGGCTCCAATCCTGAGTTTGACGGATTGATGCAGAACCAATGGCAAGGACTGTAGCCAAGGTTAATGTCATCCCGAGAAACGCTGCTGGTAAGTGTGTCGTCGTGATTGGCGCCTCAGTCAGCGCGACTACGCGTTGCCGCAATACATGCTTTGCCTTGGTGCCGTTCACCAAAGCCACGTGAAGAACGCGTGGGTTACTCAATGCGACTGACCGCGCACAATAGTCCAACAGGCAAGCGGTATAGTCTTTTGCGTTGATCCCTTTGCGCGACACAACAGATTGATCACAGGCCAGTTCCCGAAGTCGGTCAAACTGAAGCTTCAATACAAGATAAGCCGGGTTCCAGAACAATACTGGTCGCAGGAGTTCGAAGCCCAATTCCCACTCCACATCCCTAGCACGGATATGCTGGAACTCATGAGCCAGCGCGAACCGGAGTTCGGCTGGCGCGTTCAACAGATGGCTGGGCAAAACGACATGCCGGCGACGCAAGCCCCGCACGGCAAAGGGCACGGTTACACGGTCGGACAGGCGAATATCTACATTCGATGAGCGGCGCCAAAGGAAGCTGGATTTTACAGCCTTACGAATAGCCCAAGCATCGCGCATTACCCTGATCGCCAACATTGCCGAAATCAGCGCCAGCGCGATCGAAGCGTAGGTTACAAAGGCATTGTTGCCGGACAATACGTGATCAATCCATCGCTCGCGGCTATTCAGCAGCGCTTCGAATTGCGCTGCTGGCATAGCGATGTCGCCGCGCAAGTAGGCGGCAACAGCAATGTCACCCAATGCCACTGCACGTCCCGGCCAAACCAGACCGGCAATTGTCGAAACACCCAGTGCCAAAAACGGGCTCAGTACAACACAAATGCATAGCGTCTTGAGGGAACGGAGTTGCGCAACAAAGCCATATCGCATCGATGTACGACCCAACGCCGCGCGGGCAGCCAGCCAAATTAACGCTGACAATCCAAGCACAATATTGAACTCGAGAAACGCGTCGAGAACCGGTTTAACCGCCGTCATTTTGCAGTCTCCTCTCTACCAGTGCTCGAATTTCCTCCAGATCATCTTCTGTCAGCCCCGCATCGTCGACCAGCCTTGCAACCAACGTTGCGGGGGTGTCGTCGAACAACGTTCGGGAAAGATTTTGCAGCGAACGCGACTGATACCTGTCTTTTTCCAGAAGTGGCCGATACGTCAGCGACTTGCCGTTTTTCTCGCTTTCTACAAATCCCTTTTCATCGAGGATGCGCAAAATTGTTGCGCCGGATGTGTAGGCCAGATTTCGATCCGGCGGCAAACGATCAAGAACGTCACGGACCGAGCCCTGACCCAGCGCCCAGAGCTCGTTCATGAACTCCAGCTCTACTTCAGTCAGTAAGTTTGTTGTTTTTTTCTTTCGCATCAGTCTCGGTGTCGCCATTTTTTAGTATGCCTGACAGACAAGCATCCTTTCGCAGTTTCGCAAAGCTTAAACTTTCCAGAAGACGAAGATGCCCCAACCGATGGACAAAAACAGCGGCGTCCAAACCGGTTGCCCAACCAATCCGAGCCAGGCCAGAAAGATGTAGGCAGCCCCGAGAAGCGTGATGAAGAGACGATCGCCGAGCGTGGTGGTCAGACCCAATACGCCGCGCCGCTCAATCCCGTCGCGATATTTGAAGCCTTCGAGAACGCCAATCAGCGCGATGGCTGAGAATATCCCAACGAAAACTGCAAGTGTCGCAGGCGTCCAGGCCATCCAAAAATCGGGCCACAAAGGGTTGGTCCAGGAAAATCCCTTTTCCTCTTGTTGGCCAACGTTGCCCCATCCGGTCTGAGCCTGAGCCAAGGTTGTCGTAGGTAGGAAGGGGAGGATGAGAAGAAGTTTACGCATATCGAACCTCACACACGACCCATCGCGAAACCGCGCGCGATGTAGTTGCGGACAAACCAAATGACGATGGCTCCGGGGATGATAGTCAGGGTTCCGGCAGCGGCCAGCAGGCCCAGCTCGTACCCGGCGCTGGAGGCAGTACGCGTCATGACGGCCGCGATGGGTTTAGCCTCCACCGCAGTCAGGGTCTTAGCCAACAGCATCTCGACCCACGAAAACATGAAACAGAAGAAGGCCGCGACACCGACACCCGCTTTGATGTTCGGCAGGAAAATCGTCACGAAGAAACGTGGGAACGAATAGCCATCCACATATGCGGTCTCATCCAGTTCTTTGGGAATGCCGCGCATGAAACCTTCTAGGATCCAAACAGCCAACGGCACGTTGAACAGTGTATGGGCAAGTGCCACGGCCAGATATGTGTCGAACAATCCGATAGACGAGTACAGCTGGAAGAAAGGCAGCGCAAACACCGCAGCCGGAGCCATACGGTTGGTCAGCAGCCAAAAGAACAGCTGCTTGTCACCAAGGAACCGATAGCGCGAGAACGCATAAGCGGCGGGCAAGGCCACACAAACGGAAAGCACCGTGTTGATTGTCACGTAGGCAATCGAATTTATGTAGCCCCAATACCACGTCGGATCTGTGAAGATGGTGATGTAATTCTCCAGCGTGAAGGTCTGCGGGAACAGGGAAAAGCCCGACAGAATCTCGTTCGTGGTCTTGAAGGACATCGCCACCAGCCAATAGATCGGCAGCATCAGAAACGCGATATAGAGGATTGGGATAAGGGACCGCTTCTTCATTGCGCGTCATCCTTTGTCATCAGAGTGTAGAAGACCCAAGACACCAGCAGCGTGATGGCGAAGTAGATCAGGCTCATCGCGGCTGCAGGACCAAGGTCGAACTGTCCCAGAGCGATCTTCACAAGGTCGATCGACAGCAAGGTGGTTGAATTGCCGGGGCCGCCGCCGGTCAGAACGAAGGGCTCGGTATAGATGTTGAAACTGTCCATGAACCGCAGCAGTACTGCGATGGTCAGGACTGTTTTCATCTTGGGCAGCTGAATATAGCGGAACACCGACCACGGGCTGGCGCCGTCAATCTTGGCGGCCTGATAATAGGCGTCCGGGATCGACACGAGGCCAGCATAGCAGAGTAGTACGACCAATGAAGTCCAGTGCCAGACATCCATGATGACGACCGTGATCCACGCCGACAGCGGCTGCTGCGTCATGTCATAGTTGATGCCCAAAACGTCATTTAGGAAATAGCCCAGCAAGCCGATCTTGGGCAGGGTAAAGATATTCCACATCGACCCGACTACATTCCACGGGATCAGCATCGGCAGAGCCATGAGAACCAGACAAACAGGAACCCAGAACCCTTTGCGCGGCATCGACAGGGCCACAATAATGCCAAGCGGCACCTCAATCAGCAGGATCAGGAAGGTGAACAGGAACTGCCGTCCCAGCGCGGCCTGGAAGCGATCCGAGCGCAGGATCTGTTCGAACCAGCCCAGACCCTCCCAGAAGAATTGGTTGTTGCCGAAGGTCTCTTGCACTGAGTAGTTTACCACCGTCATCATCGGCACCAGCGCGTTGAACGCGACGAGTGCCAGCACCGGCAAGACAAAGAACCATGCCTTTTGGTTTTCCGTTCTCATTGTGCCCGCTCCTCGCTTGCGATCCAGCCGTCGCGATAGACGCGCGATTGTTCTGATTTGAATTGCAGGAAAACCTGCGAGCCCGGCTCAGGCACGCTGTTTTCGGTCACGGCCTTCAGGGCGGTATTGCCGACCATCGCGCTGACCACGTAGTGGCGGCCGATATCCGAAACCTTGGTCACATGCGCCGGAATGCCGGTGTCGCCGAAGCCAACATATTCTGGGCGGATACCCAAATCGGTGCGGCCCCCCTCGCCGTGGGTCGGACCCTCCAGCATCACCTCGTGGCCTTCGAACACCGCGCGGTCGCCCTTGGCCTCACACGGTAGAACATTCATGCCGGGTGATCCGATGAAGTGGCCGACAAATGTGTGTTGGGGGCGCTCGAACAGTTCAACCGGCGTTCCGATCTGCACCACCTCGCCTTCCTGCATCACAACCACCTCGTCCGCGAAGGTCAAAGCTTCGGTCTGGTCGTGGGTCACGTAGATCATCGTGGCCTGCACACGCTGGTGCAGCTCTTTCAGCTTGGACCGCAGCTTCCATTTCAGATGGGGATCGATCACAGTCAGCGGCTCATCGAACATCACCGCGTTCACGTCATCACGGACCAGACCGCGCCCCATCGAGATCTTCTGCTTGTTATCCGGGCTCAGACCCGAGGCACGGGTATTCAGCATATCCGTGACGTCCAGCATCTCGGCAATCTCATCGACGCGACGTTTGATCGTCGCCGCATCAACACCTCGGTTTTTCAGCGGAAACGCCAGGTTCTCGCCTACTGTCATCGTGTCGTAGATTACCGGGAACTGGAATACTTGCGCGATATTACGCTGGTCAGGCGGCAGAGCCGTCACGTTGCGATCATCGAAAAGGATCTGGCCCTCGGACGGCATCAACAAGCCCGAGATGATGTTCAACAACGTGGACTTCCCGCACCCTGATGGCCCCAACAGGGCATATGCCCCACCATCACGCCATGTCACGTCGATTTCCTTCAGTGCATAGTCTTCCGGACCTGCCGGCGTCGGCATGTAGCTGTGTTTTAGGTTTGAAAGCTTGATCTGTGCCATGTCAGGCTACCCTTTTGCCGTCTTGGCCGAAATACCGGCAATGGGCCGGGTTCATGAAAAAACGGTGGTCTTCGCCCACCTGATATGGGTGTACACCAGCTGCCAAAGAGACCCACGCATCGTCCCCATGCTGGAAATGAGCGCTGGAATCCGACCCTGACAATTCGGTTACAATCACCCGACCGGTCAGCTCCACATCGGCATCCGAGGTGCGGATTGGTGTCACTCGGTGCGGCCGCACTGCGACCATGTACTCGCCATCGGTCATATCCGCGACCTGCCAGCCACCTCCACCCGCCAATCGCGCTTGTGCGCCGGACACGGTGACGCGAGCCACATTGATCGGCGGATCTGAGAACACGCGCGCAGCAGCAATATTCTCGGGGTTGCGATAGATATCAGCCGTCGGGCCGAATTGCGTAACCCGACCGTCTTCCATAAGGGCGGTATATCCACCCAAAAGCAGCGCCTCTTCGGGTTCCGAGGTGGCGTAAACCACCACCGCCCCACGACCGGCAAACAGGTCGGGTAGCTGTTCACGCAGTTCTTCGCGCAGTTTGTAATCCAGGTTGGCCAACGGTTCATCGAGGAACACGGCTCGGCTTTCTTTTGCGATGGCTCGGGCCAACGCGGTACGTTGTTGTTGGCCGCCTGACAGCTCATGCGGTCGGCGATGCAACATCGGGCGCAGCTGCAGCAAGTCGGCGGCCTCTTCCACGCGTCCTTCAATCTCGGATTTCGCCATCCCTGCCACACGCAAAGGCGAGGCAATGTTGTCAAAGACAGTCATATGCGGGTAGTTCACGAAGAACTGGTGCACGAGGCTGATCTGCCGCTTTTGCGTGTTCAGCCTTGTGACGTCCTGCCCGTCCATCAGCACCTTGCCCGAGGCGATCGGGTCTAGCCCGGCCATCATCTTGATCAGAGAGGTTTTGCCCGATCCCGTCGCGCCCAGCAGCACATTGAAATGGCCGGTTTGCAGCGTCAGGGTCGTGGGCTTGATATGGATAACGTTGCCAAAGCGTTTGGTGGCATCTTGTAGTTCGATCATGTCCGTGGATTCCGGTTCTTCAGTGCGTCGCACTGGTCTTGAGGTGGGGATGCCTAAAGCGGCATCCCCGGGTTTCAATGGCTTATTGAGACTGCCAGCGTTGAACCAGTTCGTCATAGTTGACGGTCTGACCCTGCGGCTTTTCGTTCTCGAGCTTGGCTTTGGGCGAGCCTGCTTTTTCCAACCAGAACGACGCATCCTGCGGTTCGTTCAAGCGGGGACCACAGCCACCGTAGACACCAGCACTTTCATCCGCGGCCTGCATGCGGGCCATGGTGATGTCCATCTCCTCGGCCAGACGGTCCATCGCCTCTTGCGGGGTGAAGGCGCCTGAGTTCACGTCACCGATCTGCTGCCACCAGATCTGAGCCAGCTTCGGATAGTCCGGCACGTTGATACCGGTCGGCGACCATGCCACACGGTCAGGCGAGCGGTAGAACTCGACCAGACCACCCAGCTTAGGTGCGCGCTCGGTGAACGACTCGTGGTTGACCGAGCTGTCGCGGATGAAGGTCAGACCCACGTGGGACTTCTTCACATCGACGGTCTTGGACGTCACGAACTGAGCATAGAGCCAAGCCGCCTGAGCACGATCCGCAGGGGTCGACTTCAGGAAGGTCCAGGAACCCACGTCCTGATACCCGACCTTCTGGCCATCTTCCCAATAGGGGCCGTGCGGGCTGGGTGCCATCCGCCACAGCGGCGTGCCTTCGTCATCTACAGTATTGTTGCCTTCGGACTTCGGCTTCACCATGTCGGCGGTAAAGGCTGTGTACCAGAAGATCTGCTGGGCCACGTTGCCCTGGCTGAGCGCCGGCAGCGACTGATAGAAGTCATAAGACGCCGCACCCGGAGGTGCATAGTTCCGCAGCCATTCATCCCACTTACGGATCGCATAGACCGCAGCCGGACCGTTCGCAGCACCACCGCGTGACACCGAAGCGCCGACAGGGTTACAGGTGCCTGCTTCCATGCGGATGCCCCATTCGTCGACGGGGATACCGTTTGGCTCGCCTTTATCACCTGCACCAGCCATCGACAGCCATGCATCAGTCATACGCCAGCCCAGGTCGGG
Organism: Ruegeria sp. CDSB013; assembly: GCF_059611165.1. Classification (NCBI taxonomy): domain Bacteria; kingdom Pseudomonadati; phylum Pseudomonadota; class Alphaproteobacteria; order Rhodobacterales; family Roseobacteraceae; genus Ruegeria; species Ruegeria sp. CDSB013. Next base: position 14,778 of record NZ_JBXWPA010000025.1, read on the forward strand.
CGCACGCTTGCCGTAATCCATGTGACCATAGATCGTGGTGCCGTCGACTTCTTTCACGTCGTTGGTGAAGAAATCTGCGATGTCTTCGTAAGCTGACCAGTTGACCGGAACACCCAGATCGTAGCCGTACTTCTCTTTGAACGCGGCTTTGTTGGCCTCATCATCGAACCAGTCCTTGCGGAACCAATAGAGGTTTGCGAACTGCTGATCCGGCAGCTGATACAGCTTGCCGTCCGGACCGGTGGTGAACTGAATGCCCATGAAGTCATCCAGATCCAGCGTCGGTGAGGTCGTACCGGCCCAGTCGCCACCCATCATGTCGGTCAGCGGATAGGCCAGCTGCAAACGCGAATGCGTGCCGATCAGGTCACTGTCGTTGACATAGCCATCATACAGGTTCCGGCCTGTCTGCAACTGGGTCTGAACCGCCTGAACCACTTCGCCCTCACCAAGGATCTGGTGATTGACCTTGATACCGGTGATTTCCTCGAACGCCTTGGTCAGGACCTCGGATTCGTAGGAGTGGGTCGGAATGCCTTCGGACAGAACGTTGATTTCCATGCCAGCATAAGGCTGTGCAGCTTCGATGAACCATTGCATTTCCGCCATCTGTTCGTCTTTCGACAGGGTCGATGGCTGGAATTCGTCGTCGATCCAACGTTGTGCTGCGGCTTCGTCGGCCCAAACGGGACCGTGCCCCGCAATGACGGCAGCAGCCGCCACTGCGGAAAGTAGATGTCTCCGCATCTCTTTCCTCCCAAAAAATTATGGTTTTCCGGCGCAAACCGGATAGCAGACAGCATCAGCGATTTTCTGCGCACCTGTCAAACTAAATTTTTAGTAATTGAGTGGAGCGCCTGGAAGTAATTGAAAATTGGAACTTTTTGCAATTCATGAACTACATGCGGACAATTATTCATCTTAGGCCTGAGGATGCGTGCAAGACACTCGTATTGCTAGTGCTCATGCGCGTCAGGGCCTGATTCCTTCCTGTGACGCTGACAGGCGCTTCTAATTTAGGAGACTTGTTGAGTCCCGGTGGAACAAATCACCAGATGTTCTAACAACCTACCTACCACATCGGTCTTTTCGAGCTGTCTTATATCTCGGCCGACAATTGGAGACTAAATCAATTTAGTTTTGGTTTTGTTACACCCATCCTTGAAATTCTAGATGAAAGTCAACTTCGTTTCTTACAGCGTTTACCATTACTTTGGGTCAAAACTCGGATCAGGAGGTACACTGTGACAAACTTATTGGTCGCATCGAATGTCGGCTTTCACATGACACACATATGAAACAAGAGAGCGAAGCGAATATCTTGTGTGGATGGCTCCTGCATAGCAAATCCTTTTTGATCTGATTTGTGCATTTGTCAGAAGCAGTCATGTGTCCTGCCTGTTTGCGCGGTTTTGACCGCTAGCCCTGATGGGTTCCGCAAACCAAGTTCCTATCAGCTTTACGGACTATTATGCTCGCGCCATTCGGCGGAGTTTCTTGGCTTTGGCGGCAGACTTATGCACCATCATCTCGCGGGTCTTGCTAACTCGATGTTCCTTTCGTCTCAGGCTACAGCGCGTGGGCTGTAAAGTTCGTTGCGGGTGAGCACTGCCCGGACGATCCGGGCAGTCTTATTAGCCATTGCGACAGTTGCGACCAGCGCAGGTATGCGTTCGAGTTGTGATGTCAGCCACTTGCTGGCGCGTTCAGGGTGTGACCGTGTCTGTCGGACTAATGATGTCATGCCGACGACAAGCAAAGATCGCAGATACTGATCGCCCACCTTGGTGATCCGCCCCAGCTTCTCCTTGCCGCCGCTGGATTTGTTTGCGGGGGTCAAACCCAACCAGGCAGCAAATTCCCTGCCGTTTCGGAACTGATGCCCATCGCCGATGCTGGCGATAATCGCAGAGGCCGTTACCGCACCGATGCCCGGGATTGTGCGCAACAAGCGCACCCGTTCATCTTCTTTGGCCACTTGCTTCAGGCGTCCTTCGTACCAGCGGACCCTTTTATGCAAAGCCATGAGTTGTTCGCACAGATTGTGGATCACTTCATTGGCGATGTCGGGCAAATCGAGAACCTCACCAAGTGTGATATCCTCAGAAAAGCTGATCACCCGGACGAGACCTCTTGGAATGAAGATGCCAAACTCAGCAACCAAGCCACGCAGATTGTTGATGAGTTGCGTTCTCTGGCGCACCAGAAGATCGCGGGCACGATGGAGTGACAGCAGAGATTGTTGTTCGACCGTTTTGGTGGCCACAAAGCGCATGGTCGGTCGGGTCACAGCCTCGCAGATGGCCTCGGCATCGATGGCATCCGACTTTCCACGTTTGACGTTTGGCTTTACATACATCGGCGGGATCAGTCGAACCTCGTAACCCATTGCAGTAAGTTCGCGGGCCCAATGATGCGCACTACTGCACGACTCCATGCCGATTAAGCAGGGGCCCGGTTTTGCAAAGAACGACAGAAATTGCGCTCGTCGCAATGGCTTGGTGAACACGACTTCTTCGGTCGCGGTGATCCCGTGGACTTGGAAACGTTCTTGGCCAGATCAACGCCAATTGTGGCGACTTGCATGGGGTGGCTCCTCTCATAAGCAGATCTTGACACCCCCATTATGGCGCATTGCGACGCCGGTTGGAGCAGAAGCCATCCACCCCATCAGATTTGGGCCGCTCGTGGCAGTATTTTCAATTGCAACAAGGTTCGGCCAGAGGTGGGCTACAACGTTCAATTCCGAACCCGCTACTTCCGGCCCGGTCGCTATTAAGCCTTTGCGGACGCCAGCCGTTCCATAGCACTTTTGAGGGGCATTGCCCGTACTCCCCCCGGCCCCGGCACTTCCTTCCCGTCCGCATAGACAAGTATGCGTTCTGAGACGTCCAAATCTTCTGTCGCGATGTGAAATCCGCGCGTCACCCTGGCAGATGTCGGCCGTTTGATCTCTATGGCCCAGAGGGCGCCTCGGGGAAGCTTCAACATCAAATCAACCTCAGCGCCTGCGGAAGAGCGATAGAAGCTTGCTTCAGTTCCGCGTGCCGCAGCGGCGATCAGGCTCTCGATACAGAAGCCTTCCCAACTGCCTCTGACAACCGGATCCCGGTGGATCAACCCTAACCCAAATCGAGGCCTTCAAAACCTCCGATTGAAGCGTCGCGATCATTCATGCCGGATAACAACCTGATCGAGCAGGATTACAGGTTCATCAAGCGTCGCATATGCCACATGTGCGGGTTCAAGTCGTTCGCTTCAGCGGCCGCAACGCTCGGCGGAATCGAAGTGTCGCACATGATCCGAAAGGGCCAACTTACGCCCGAACTTTGTCCATTTCAGCAGTTCGCTGAGCTCGCCACCTGACTCACAAGCGATTGCTCAAACAACTCAACGGGCTCAAATCTTGGCGACAAAACCGATCGATGTCACTGTGCCCTTAATTACTGGACGCAGAAACATTGCCGGACATTTGGTCCGATTTTGTGCCTTTAATTCTCGTATATCCACAGGATAGCGGCGATTTTTTGCAACGGTGCGATCCGCACATCCGAGCAATTCCGCACTGTCCACAACACTTTCTAATCGGGCGCCAAATTTGGCGATACATCCCGTTGCGACAAGGAGAAGGCTTCTTCCCCTTGTCGCGGTTTGTTCAGATCAACCATCTCATTCGATTAAAATTTGATGCTGCCCTTGATAAAGGCGCTGTTGATGCGTGTATTGTCCGAGAACCGGCCCCGATATCCAAGCTGAATGGATTTTTCGCCTTGGGTAAAGAACGTCACGCCCGCTTCGACATCGGCAAACAAGTTGTCGGCATCTGTCGAGTTGGTGAAATCAGGTCCATCGCCAAGACGAGCCGTCACGGTTGTATCCGTATTGTTGAAATACGTCGCCCCGATTTTTCCGTATGCACGCAACGCCAGATTTTCGCGGATCTGCCGGTCCTGACCGAACTCCAGTGACGGGCTGACCGAGAAATAGGTCTCGCTGTTGGCGTCCAAGGACAGGCCCGTTGCTGACGTCCCGGATTCCGTGAATCCGTCACGCTTAACGCGCGTCAGGTTCAAATCCAGCATAGGCTTGAGATAACCCGAGCTGCGTTCAATCAGATATGCCGCTCGTACCTGTGCCGACAGATAATCGACGTCGTAGTTCGATGTGTTCGATGCGTTGAGGCCGCCGAACGTGACGGAACGCGTCGTGTCGAAATCGCCCACACCGCCAGCGATTGCCCCGGACAAGGCAAACCGCCCGAACGTGCGCTTCAGGCTCAGGCCGACCGAATACGAGTCAAAATCACTATCGACGCCGGACGTTGAGGAGATATCGCCAGATTCGTACGCCAGTGCAAACCCGGCAAACCAATCGGGCCGGAACTCAAGCTGACCACCGACGCTGATCCCGTAGGACCGGCTGTCGTAACCGACAGAATCCGACGTTCCATCCTGATCGAAATGCCGGGTCTGAGGCCGTGCCCAGAAACAGCTGCCTTCCGAGATGGCGGCGTATTCTACGCCGGTCACTTGGCACGAAAACAGCTGATTGGTGAAGTTCTGAGCGTTGACCAATGCCGCGCTTTCACTGCTGAGAAGTCCCGCCGCGCCAAGTTGGTCATACGCTTCTTTCAATTCATCGGCGTTAGACACTTCGTTAAGCAGGGCGTTGGTTACCGGGGCAATGTTCTCATCCCCGTCTTCAAAGGCCGCATCAATTGCATTGGCGGTGTTGCGCTGATTGGCGTTCAGCCCAGCGCCAGGAGCGGCGAAGTTTACGTTGGTCGCCAGGACCACGTCATTTGCATTGGGAAACCGCAGTTCAGCCTGCAGGATTGGGCTGATGGAGAAACCATTCAGAGTCACACCTTCGTTCGCCGTGCCACCTTCCGCAGTCAAAATTGTGAATTGCTGGGACCGGGCCGACCCGTTCAATACGTTGACGTCGACGGTACCGTTCAAGGCTGCGGTTTCTGAAACGTTCAAGCGGTCCGCCGCGCCGCTATCCAGGTCGAGATCGACGGCGAAGCGGCCACTTTCCCCCTGCACCAGTCGGCCTGTCACACTCGTGGTTGCGATCGTTCCCCGCCCACCCGGAGACAGCACCCCGTCATTGGTCAAAGTGTTTCCTGCACCCAGATTGACAACGCCACCAGTGTTGAAAGTACTGCCAGCCTGGTTGTTGAAAGCATTTGTGCCTTCGCCCAGCATAATAGCACCGTTGGCTGTTGCGGTCAGTGTTCCGAAATTGTTGATCGTAGTGTTACCAGCGCCTCCGATCACAGCAGATCCACCCAGCGACGACAGGACAACCTCACCCGCCGTATTCAGAACATTCGTTGCACCCGCAGCCGAGTCAAAACGTATGGCCGAACCATCACCTGAGCCACCTTGGACAGTTGCACCATTGATGGAGACAGTGGACGTATTCATAGCTGAGCCTGTGACACGGATACCGCTGGCGCGTGCGCCCTCTGCCGAAATGTTGTCGCCGACTCGGATCGCAGTGTTCCCCCGGCCAGGGTTTTGAACTTCAATCCCGTTTGATTGGTCGCCGCGGGTCAAGATTTCGCCGGTGGACTCGATTTCAACAGTTACGGCGGTGTCACTTTCAATTTCGATGCCACGGATTTCCGCAACAATCCCGTTGGCGTCGACCCCAGCGGTTTCAATCCTGCCCGTATTGTTAACAGCAACATTCCCGACACCAGCTTCCTTGCCCGCTCCGATCCCATTCGCAGACCTTCCTGCAGTAGTGATCGCACCATTAGACTGGATTTTCACTTCCCCATCGCCGTTCAAACCAATCCCGACAATACCAGTGGATGCCTCTGCCTGTGTGGCGATAACGCTGTTCGAAGTAATGACCGTATCGCCCCCCTCAACGTTCAAAACCGTGACGCCGGAAGAAGATTCACCTCTTGTTGTGATATTCCCGCTGGTATCGATCTCAACGTTCCCAGTGCCCGATTTACGGACGAGAATTCCTAACGCGTTGGCACCGGCCGTCGTGATGTTCCCGGTTGCAATGAGTCCGACATTATTGTCGGCATCGGGGCTAAACGAATTGATGTCGATTCCCCTCGCCGCATCGCCCTGCGTTTCGATATTTGCAGCCACATCGACAGAAATGTCCCCGACACCTTGCGTGCGCTCGGCCATGATCCCGTCGCCATTGTTGCCCGAGGTTCTGATTTCACCCAACGCACGGATCGCAATGTCGCCCGAGCCTCCCTGCTGTTGGGCACGAATTCCGTTCGCGTCTGCCCCCGATGTCGAAATGGTTCCGGTCGAGGTAATTTCGATTTCTCCGTTTCCGGAGCGGGTCGCAAGAATACCAACACCAGAGTTATTCCGGGTTGTGATGTTTCCTTGTGACGTGACCAAAATGTTACCATCAACGTTCCGCAACATTTGGGCCTCTATGCCTTGGTTCGCAGCCACGATGTTGCCGGTTTGAGTAATGTTGATGTCGCCGTTGCCATCGTAGCGAGTAACAGAAATGCCGCTGTTTGACTCCGATGTAATATCGCCATTGGATTGGATGGTAACACTGTCACCGTCGGTCAAAACAGAAATTGCTTCCTGACGGGAAGTCAGGTCGCCAGTACTGACAATCTCAATGTCTCCCGTTGAATGCAAGTCGACGAACACGGCATTACTTCTTGCGGAGATATCACCGGTGTTTGTTATCGTGACGTTGCCGTCGCCCTCGCCTTCGTCGGGAACGAGCGCACTGATTCCGTCCCCTTCGGCAGTGATTGTTCCGTTCGATGAGATTGTAATATCACCGGTTGTTTCAGCGTCGATCCCGTTAACTCCAGCGGTGACGTTTCCGGTCGATGTGATTGTGATATTGTCAGTTGCGGCAGCTTCAATTCCTCCGCCGCTTGCGCGTATCTGTCCGGTTGAAGTGATGGAGATGCTGCCGTCTTCGGTGGTGCCATCCAATCCGTCATTCCTGTTGGTCGTAACATCGCCCGTTGATTCAATCGTGATGTCTCCTGCACCATCGATGTCCACCTCAATCCCATCCTGATTTGAAGTGATATTGCCGGTGGATCTTACTGTGATATCGCCATCCCCATCGACGTCAATTCCGATGGCTTCTTCACCCGCACCGGTCTGGGTTGAGAGATTTCCGACCGAGGCGACCGTTACATTCCCATCCTCAACATCAATTTCAATCGCGTGGCCGTTCTGGGACGCAATATCGCCCTGTGATGTTACAGACACATCGCTGGCGTCGGCGCCAATGAGAACGCCATTCGCGTACGCATCGATATTCCCTTCCGAGGCGATCGTTACGTTGCCTTCACCGTTGGCTCTGACTTCGATCGCATCTGCGCCTTCGCTGCGGGTGGTGATATCCCCGGTCGAAGTTACGGCAACAGTGCCGCTTCCGTCTTCGTTAACGAGGATCCCGTCGGAGTCCGTGCCCTGTGTGGTAATGTTCCCTGCAGATGTGATCTGCACATTGTTGCGCGACGTGGCGGTCTCAGAATTCGCGAAAATACCAGCGGAGGCGTCGCCAGTCGTGTTGATATTGCCGGTCGAGGAGATGCTGATATCTCCGTCGGCATCTCCCAAATTCTCTGCACGGATCGCATGTGCCTCTGAGCCGGCCGTCGACAAGTTACCGGTTGAGTTAATTTCGATTGCCCCGAGTTCACTTTGGACAGCACGAATGCCGCTCGCAAGGTCTTGCTGGGTTGTGATATTCCCTTGCGAAGTGATCAAGATATTGCCAACGGCACCCGGATTGAGCTGGGCATCGATGCCTGTTCCTGCGGCCGCGATGTTGCCGGTTTGGGTGATGTCAATGTTGCCGTCACCATCGGAGCGAAACACGACAATACCCCTGGCCCGTTCTGACGTAACATCACCTGTGGATTGAAGGGTGACATTGTCACCGTTGGACAGAACAAAAATTGTCTCGGCGCGCGAACTCAGGTTGCCATTGTTTGCAATCTCAACATCGCCCGTGCCATTCAGATTGACGTTCAAAGCATGATTGATTGCATCAATGTCGCCATTGGTATTTATCCTCACATTGCCATCAACGCCGCTGTCGCCAGAAACATTGGTTTCAATTCCGCTTCCTCTTGCGCTGATGTCTCCGGTCGATGAGATCGAAATATTGCCGGCCGCGTCAGCTTCGATTCCGTTATCATTCGCACGTATTGTCCCAGTCGAAGTGATGGAGATACTGCCGTCTTCGGTGGTGGCATCCAATCCGTCATTTGTATTGGTCGTAACATCGCCTGTTGATTCAATGACGATGTTTCCAGTTCCATCGACGTCCACCTCAATACCATCCTGATTTGAAGCGATATTGCCTGTGGACCTGACGGTGATATCGCCGTCCCCGTCGACGTCAATCCTGATGGCTTCTTCACCCGCACCAGTCTGGGTTGACAGATTCCCGACCGAGTCGACCGTTACATTCCCATCCTCAACGTCAATGTCGATCGCTTCGTCTCGCACGGATGCAACATCACCCCGAGAGGTAAGTGTTACGTTGCCTGCGTCTGTACTAAGTCTGATACTGTCCCCGTTCGCATTGACGTCGCCGGTTGAGGAAACGCTAATATTGCCGTTGGGACCTTGGTGTTCCACGATTATCCCGGGGGTGTTAAGACCAGATGTAATGATCCCGCGCGACCCGGTCGTATCCGCGTTCAATGTAAGATCCCCGGCTTCGGAAACGAAAGAGATTCCGACAACTCCGGTCGCCGGAGTTATTCCCTCTGGGTCAACATTATTCACATTCAACGTTTCAACCGGTTCTGCAACCGAGATTCCTGCCTCTAGGTCTCCGCTACAATTTACGGTTGTTCCGCTGGTCGTACATTGAGGGTCGCCGGGAACAACCTGGGCCTGAACGTCAGCAGGCATTGCCAGCGATGCAACACCAGCGGCTGAACCGATCAGCGCTGATTTGATGATTTTTCTGTCTATTTTGACAATTTTTCGGCGAAGTGCGATTGCACGGCGACGAGCCTTACGGTTACCGACCATTATTTCTCTACTTTTTTGCTGTTGGTCAGCCTTATCAGGACCTGACCGGATCGATGACAATTGAAGCCAACCTTTGATTGAGGTCGGTTTTGGCGTCATCTACTTTGATGTGTTTGAAAGACTATCTATTGCAGATACCAGCTCACCCTCAGCGCCCAAGAAATTGGTGCTGCTTGAACTGTGCGTGCGCTGCACGGAGCCTTCGATACCGTGATAACTTTAAAAGTTACCCAACCAATTACATACTCATCCCAGTTTCCTTGCCTAACCAGGTCGACATAAGGCCCCACTCATGCCGCCCCAAAACCATTCTCAATCAACACCCAGATTCTCTTTCTTTCGAAGAGCGACTATCGGACCCTTAAACTTTTGGTCAATAAATCAACATGTATGGTTTCGATACACATAGCCTATCGCCAATGGCAATCTATAGCGAAGGCGGTGACTGACATGACCCGTTTTCCCTGAGAACTTTTACAAAAGCCGCCCCTGCCGGAGAGTGCCGCCGACCAGACACGGCAAGCACGGATGTAAGGCAAGTGACGTCCAGATCCGCCACGGGCATAGAGCAAACCTCAGGTGGACAAGGTGCGCCTTCGGGTAAGAAAGCCACGCCAAGGTTTGCACTGAGAAAGCTCATGGTATCGCATCTCGAAGTCATGGTGTGGACCTTTCCCGGCGAAACACTCGCCTCATGGAACCGCGTCAGCAGCTTTTTGTCGTAGTCGCTGAAAGGTTCCAGCAAAAGAGCTTCGTTCCCCAACATGTTGAGAGAAAACCTGTTCAAATCAGAAAACCGGCTCTTTACAGACATAAACGCGAAAATTCGTTCCTCAACCCGGCTGAGTGTTTCGAAACGCTCCCAATGTCCGTCACGACCTGTCGCAACAGCAAAATCTAGGTCGCCATACTCAAGCGCACTAAACACAGCGTCGCGACTGTCACGCACGATAGTCAGCTCTGCTGCCGCAATATCTGACACTAGGGTTTGAATAGCTCCGACGATCCTATCCGCTTCGACGGCGCGCGTCATACCAATGCGAATAGATGCCCGATCACCCTGAGAAAAATCTTCCGCCAGTCGCATTGCTTGCAATGCACCCTCATAGCATTTTTGGAGCACTGGATACATCATCTGACCCAGTTCGGTCAGATGTGTCCGTGCGCGCTCTCTCCGAAACAGATCTCCACCAAGCTGTTCCTCAAGGCGCTTTATTCCACGGGTTAGCGAGGGTTGCGAAACGTCGCATTTTTTTGCTGCCTTTGTGAAATTGAAGGTTTCACAAACCGCAAGATAGTATTTGACCTGATTCAGTTCCATTTTGCCTTGAAGTTGATTCAAACCTGCTGGTTAATAAGTCCTAGGTGACGCCAAAATTTGCCTCAAGCCCAGGACATCCGAACTTACATTAACGTGATGAAACCGTGAGCAACGGAGCACTCGAGCCGTTCAAATCCGGGCCCTCCGGAACGGATCTATTGCGAACTTTTTACTGTTTGCGCTCCTAAGTGCCTCGAGTGAATGGCTATCAAAATTTTGATGTCGAATGACTGTTCAGGGCCTCTTTCAAAGGCGCACAGTATCCGAAGGATGTGATCCTCTTCGCCGTCTTCCTACATGCCCGTTACTGTATGTCATTTCTCGATTTGGAAGGGTTCTGTCGCAAGTTCCTTAAGCACTCTGTTTGAATTGAAACTTTTTTGATTCCGGCGATCCGAGTTTCAACTTGGGAGTGCAGAAAAGATGGTTTCATTCAAAGGTGTGCACTTCCCAAGGACGTAATCTTACATGCGGTCTGGTTCTGTCGCAAACTCTACCGCACCTGTCAGATTGAACGCAGTTCTGTTAACGCGTGCCGGGACATGACAGGAGCAACCCGTGGCGATCTCATTTT
>NZ_JBXWPA010000026.1:0-20269 GCF_059611165.1 Ruegeria sp. CDSB013
GACAGCTGGTATCGAGTTCCTTGGCGACGAAGGCGCATTGTGAGCAGTCTGCTGCGTAGCCGATAACGGCTGCGCAGTACCGGCTCGCTCTTCAGAAAACTCGACTTGGCCTGTCGGATACGCCTTTCAAAGCGTAGCGTGGGCATCCGGCTCTGATCAACGGATGCCCCAAAAACCGATTGGTATTTATGCAAAAAAGCAAAACCTCTACGAGAAGGAGTCCTCCATGAGTGCTAGATTAGTCCTTCTGCTTGCTGCCGTCGGCCTCGTGCCAATTGCGTTATCATACGGTCTGATGCCCGGCAGTTCGATCCCAGTTTTGCTGGGATTTCCGGTGGAAGGTACGAACCAAACCCACGTGTTCCGAGCGATTATGGGTCTTTACCTGGCAAACGCGTTATTTTGGTTGGCGGCCGCTTTGAAACCAGAATTACAACGCCCCGCGCTGTGGGTTCTATTTTTGTTTATGTCGGGACTGGCCGTTGGACGCATACTAAGCATTTTTATCGATGGAGTTCCGAACGGGATACTTCTCTTTTACCTTGCGGCCGAGATAGCTTTTGCGGCTCTGGCGGCGGTTTCCCTGACAAAAGTACGATCAAATAGGAAGTGGTAAAATGGTGAGGTTTGGCTTTGTTTTCTCGATGATTGCAACTTTTTCGGTTGCGACATCCGCTTTTGCACAATCGACATCTGTCCAGACCGCGGTGGACGAAAACTTCTTAGCGCTTGAGACTGCCGTTGACGAAGCGGGAGCTACTCCAATCGCATCGATAGATCACGCGCGCTTGGCCAAAGCTGAAGGCGTAGAAATGCCAGCATCACGTGTACTCATTTTCTCTGATCCAGAGATAAACACGCCCATTCTGGAAGAGAACGTACGAGCAGGTCTGGACCTTCCTCTTCGCGTTCTTTCCTTCGATCAGGATGATCGCCCGCAGATCGCCTATACAGACTCTCAGTTTCTCAAAGTGCGGCATGGTCTGAATGACACCCATGCGTTAAATACATTTCATAGCAAGATGCTCGAAGTTCTAAACAACTTGGATGCAACACCAGCGCCGACCAACGGGTTGTTTGCCGACTATGGGGTCATCGAACTGCGATCTCAGCTCAGCGTACCAAAGGCAGTGGAACGTCTCAGAAAAGCAGTGATGGAGCAGGACGATACGGTCTGGTTTGGGGAAATCGATTTTGCAGTCGAAGCGTCCCATCTGGGGGTGGAACTGCCGGATGCAGTTCTCTTACTGTTCGGCGGACCAGCACCCGGTGGCGTGGCTATGGCGGGCTTTCCGGCAATTGGTTTGGATGCCTTTTGCCAAAAACTATTGGTTTACGCGAATGAAGAAGGCGGCTCCGTAGTCATTTTCAATGACATCGCTGCTTTGGCGGAGTTGCACTACGGTTCTTCAGCCGAACCTCATCACGGTTTGAACAAACGGCTTACCGCAACATTTCGCACGGCAATTGAGTAGCCGCTGTTTGGAAGTCACAATTTTTCTGAATTGCTATATTCCGTGTTTGGCTGCCCATTCTGAGCTGGGTACAGACCATCGCAACACTTAACCCCTAACGGCAGTTTGCGGGCAATGTTGCCCTGGGCGCGGACACATGCTTTTCATTCCATAAAAACGCAGCACACCCTTGACCGTAATCAGTTGCACATTTAGTCAAAATTGATCTGCCCGCTGGGACGACCCGGCCAAGCAAGGGCGTTTTTTTCAGGACGACCTGGCAAATTAGAGGTCGAACATGACAACTAAAACCAAACAAGCCAGGAAACTGATCGAGGGTAGACCTGCCCTGATCGTAATCGACATTCAAAAGAGCACGTTTATTGATAACAGCGAAGTACGCTCCATCGACAACATGCCGGGCTACAAAGAGCGCATGATCGCTGCGCGTGATTTGGTTGATGCCGCACATGATTACAATGTGCCAGTCATTTTCATCCAAGAAGTCCACCGTCCCGATAGGATAGACTTCGGCCGTGAACTGGATGGTGACGAAGACATACACTGTCTCGAAGGCGATCCAAGAACGGAGGTTGCAAAAGATGAGATGGGATATCGCAAAGGTGACTACATCGTCCCGAAGCGACGGTATTCTGCATTTTTTGGAACCGATTTCGAAATCCTGCTACGAGGTTTAAAAGTAGACACACTTTTGTTGTGCGGCGGGCTGACAGATGTTTGTGTGCACTACACATTCGTCGATGGCCACCAATCAGACTACTTCTGCCGCGTAGTAGAAGATTGCGTTGGCGGGTCATCTGTCCAAGCCCATGAAGCCGCTCTCAAAGCTATGGAATATCTACAAACTGGCGCTGTTCAGAGCCGAGAAGCAGTGATCAATGCGATTACGTCGCTCTAAATTGCAATCGAAACGTTAGTGCCAGTTGGGGTGCATAGTGCTTTTTGGGTGCGGAAGCGCAGGAACCGAGGTTTGTTATGAGGCTCTGGTTTGGAGTAATGGGAAGATTTTAACCGTAGGATCGTCGCAAGAGTAAGCCCGCGCGGCGCTAGCGGTTGTTTACGCGCCTGGCCTAATGGGCCAGAACTTTTGGATTGAGCTTTATCTAGTCTATCGTGAACAGCTCCTGTCTTTCAGCAACACCGCGCAATCTGTATTGCCCCAGGGAAACAAGGCTTGGAATGGAGCCCACCAAGTCGCCCGCCACCTTGTCGGAAACAACAATGTTCTGATCAAGCGCGCTGCACATGCCTAAAATGCGCGAAGTTGTATTTACCGCTGGGCCGACCACCGTGAAATCCAAGCGAGACCTACCGCCAATATTGCCGTAAAGAACATTGCCTGCGTGCAACGAAAGAGTGAAGCCGGTCGTTGGTAAACCGTCCGCTTGCCGTCGTTGGTTGAGTTCCTCAAAGGTATCTCGCAACTCCGCTGCCGCGTGAATTGCGACGCGGCGAGCGTCCGGAACTTGATTGATATCGAAGATGGCAAGCATACCGTCTCCCATGAATTTCAGAACGTTACCGCCATTGCGTTCGACTACGTCAACAGCTTCTGCGAAGTAATCGTTTAGCAATTCTATGATTGAATCTCCCGGAAGCGCTTCTGATAATTTGGTAAATCCTTGCAAATCAAAATACCAAATCACCGCCGAAATCGTTTCGGATGAACCTCGTGTGATGTCCCCAGAAAGAACGCGCCTGCTGGCGTCTTTGCCCAAATAAGCGGCGGTTATGTCTTCAGCCATCAGCCTGTTTGCCCCACATTTTAGCGTCAGGCAAAGCGGAGATATCAGTTGACGCAAACCGTCAAGTTGCTGGCTCGTGAAGCCCCCGCTCGCGTCGGTCGTCAATGAAATAATGGCACCTTCCTCGGCCTGCATTGGGTCAACAGGCATAGCGTTATCCTGTATAAGGAAGAACCGTTTAACAGCGAAGTAATCTGTGGCACCGCGCTCGCGAAGTTCATCAAAAATTGGAAAGCTAAGCTCTGGATCTTCGACTGTCAGATCTTGTCTGATCTCTTCAACGTTGTTTGCCAAAAGATAGTAAATCGGGCTTAGGATGTATTGTTCAGGCGCATCCGTTCTTCGGACAAAGTCCTCTCGCTCATTTCCCCCGTCCCTGTGCCAGCGGAAAGCGACTGTCCCAATCTCGGGATGATGAGCGCGCACAGTAATGTTTGCTCTCTGAAGCGGAATCCCTGCCGAAACAAGACGTTTGCAGAATGCTTCCAACCAGGTTTCAACCGGCGCATTCTCTAAACCTTGTTGAACCAGCCAATCGGCTAAGTCCTTTATGGCGGCTGTGAGTTCCCAGTCTTGGATTAATGGAGCTGCCATGATGACCTCACGATGAGATGTCTGAACAGTTTGTTACTAGTCTAATTCAGTTCAAGTACACATCAAATTCAATTCTACCACTGCGCTTGCAGCCCTAAGGCCGTTAACAGTCGACGACTTTTTGCGGGGTATCGATTGGGTGCTGGCGCGTGCGGCAGGAGACGTACGCGGCAGCTCAAAATGAGACACTCATTTAATAAGGGATATTGACGCGTCTTGCCTGAAGGACTATCTGCGCCAAACGTATGAGGCGGTACGCCTCACACAACGGAGATTTTATGAAAGAGACCCGGGCCTAACGCCCGTTCCTAGCGACCCAAATTCAGGAACATCAACATTGATCGGCATACTCAAGCGCGATGCTGAGTGTGGTGTTTGTTGTACTTTCGTAAAATCGAGACATCCCAATGAATATCTCAAAGCACGAGCAACGTGTTTTGCACGAACTCGCCCTTGGCGGGTCCATCCACTACGAACGCCTGGAAAACGGAAAAGTCCATGAAGTCACTTGTTATACGCGTGACGGTTATGTGCTGTCTGACTGCACTCTCAGTGTTTTCCAACGCTTGCTGAAAAAGCGCTTTATCCGTTCAAAAAACGGCAACCCCTATCGCGCCTCCGCTTTGGGGATCAATTCCGTGCGCGCCCAAATGAACCAAAGATAGGAAAGAACATGAACCAAGTAGACATTGATGCCATTGTTGACGTCCACCGGAAAGCCTTTGGAAAAGAAGAAGGCGACGACATCGCTCGGCTCGCCAAAGACTTCCTCGACCTCCCGGACACGATCTCTATCAGTTCCGAACGCGACGGAAAAATTGTAGGCAACGTGCTGTTCACACCGTTTGTTTTCTCGGACCACCCCAACACTAAATGCTACCTGCTGGCACCTTGCGGGGTGTTGCCAGCGTATCAGGGCCACGGCGTTGGGAAAGAGATCATGGAGGCGAGCATTGATTATCTCAGTTCCGTTGGGACGGATGCAGTGTTCGTGTTGGGCGTCCCGACATTTTATCCTCGGTATGGATTTGTACCGACGGACAAGCAGACGCCATATCCGGACCTGATGACGGCACCAGCGGCGTGGATGGCGCTTGAGTTGACGGAAGGATCAGTTGAGAAACTGAGCGGCAGGACTGTTGCGATCCCGCAGTTTATGCAACCGCATTGGTGGGACACCTCGCAACACGGGTGAAACGGAACGCGGTGCCGCTGAACTTGATCAGAAAACAGTGTTACTCGTCGTTGAACTAGGGCGTATTTGACATCCGGTCGCGCTCGAAGGCTGCTCGCGAGCTTCTTTGTAGGCGCTTTGCGGCCAAATACGTCGATCCTGTGATCTTTGCCCATCGCTATCTCGATAGCATCAAGTAAGTCTTCATCGTCTGGGTGTAGCCCCTCATCACCTAACAACTCAGAAGCCAAATAGATAATGGCGGGCACAAACCTTCTATAGCGAGCCGAAGCATCGGGCATTCGGTAGCGCTTCTCGGATCGGCCGGTAAATGCAAAGCGCAGCAATATTGACAGCCACAATTGCTTTTGGGGCCGCGGCAGGTCCTCAAGTATTTCGATCAAATACTGAGATGTTGCGGATGAATAGTTAGAGCGCTCTCTGTGAATTCTCGAAAGAATGGCAATCCCGTCGAGCAAGTTGGCTTCGCCAAAGCTGAACTATATCGATCAATGTCCGCTGTGTGAGCTGCAAGCTCAGAATCTAGTTTTGGTGGTATGGGCCCTAGCTAGACTTTTCGAAGTCTGCTTTCTGCGCGTCGCAGACGTTCGCGAGAATCCAAGCAAAAAGGCAGCATGGAACCCAAGGTTCCTTAGGGAGGCCCTTTGCGGGATTGAGCAACGCAAAGGACCATAACCGCAACGACTACTCCAAAAACTGATTGAATTCACCGCTAGGGCAGACAATCGCTCAGCGCAAAACTATGGGAAAACTACGCAAACTTATGCGGTGCGCGAAGTGTTATGCGCAAACCTACAAAATTGTAGGTGCGCTCATAACGCTGCATTGCTGTCATTGAATTCATTCAAGAAATTCGGCTGTGTTCGCCCATAATTCTGCACAGTATTTGCGCATAAGCTTGCACGATTTGCCCATAAATTTGCGCGGTTCGAAAAACGCTCTCAATTGATGGCAGCTGTCGCGCACCCTCTTCAGCTTTTAAAGGCTATCTCTCAATCATAGGTGCATTCTGGGCAGCAAAATTCAACCCTATCTGAAGGACGAAGCCCGTCAGCGCTTGTGGTAAATAGCGGAACTGGAATCCAGTTTCTGAAGCCCATTTTCAGCGGAAGGCCGTGACGTGCATTCTATTCGATTTAGCCGAACGAGCCAAAAGCGGTCGGTTTCCTCGACAACGGTTCTATGGCCGAATTACGGAATTGAATTGTGCTTTGCCGATACCTGCTCAAGTTCTCGTGCGCGGTCAGGCGATCCACCCAAAAGCATATCCCGCGGCGAGAGATCCCAAAATGGCAAGCAAAAGATAGAGCAAGAATGGCTTCAGTTTGAGAACCGGGGCGATGGCCATTGCGCCCCAGATACTGACCACACCACCTGAAACCAAAAAGGCCATGGCGGCACCTTCAGACATGCCGTTGTCAATCAGTCCGCGCGTTAGAGGGAGTGCGGCGTAGCCATCGATATAGGCTGGGGCGCCAACAAATACCGCAGCGGGTATGGCCCACCATTGATCCTCGCCTACGTAAGCCGCAAGCATTCCTGGGGTCAGAGCAGCATTCAACGCGTATTCGGCCGCAAAGGCAGGGATCAGGCAGATTGAGATAAGTCGTGCCGTCGCCCAGAATTGTTTGTTGAATGAATGGCGACGCGCTTGAGTTCTCCAAACCCATGGATCGAAGGTTTGGTCATTGCCACATCGCGCAGCGCTCAATTGGCGTGCCAGACCATTGTTGCGAAGCGCATTCAATGCCCAAGGTGCTTTGGCAAACAAGCTAGTAACCGCCCCTCCGAACACACCCAATCCGAATGCTGCGAACGTTTTGCCAATTGCAAAGCTCAATCCCAAAGTGGCAGCCGTCGTTGCGAGCATTGCAGGGTCTGTGATCGGGGATGACAGCCAAAACGCCATGATCGGGGCAAGCGGCACGCCAGCAGCCAACAACCCAGCCATCAATGGCAGTACGGTGACACCACAAACTGGCGTAATGGCCCCGATCAAAGATGCGGCCACAACCGTCCGAAGAGTCTTGCCGTCGAACACGCCTGCAATGTGGGTGTCTGCTCCACTGGCGATAATCCAGGCCGCCAGAACGATGCCCGGGATAACTATGGGGGCAACGACAACGAGGCCCCAGAGAACAAACCTGGTGGCGTCCGCAATGTGTTCCGGCCAGACGAAACTGATGCTGATCAGCAGCAATAGGCACACGCCCCAGACCATGTAGGCCTTACCTGATTGCCGGCGGACAATTGTCTGATCGGTCATAGGATACTCCTTTGATCTTGAAAAATAGGAGATGAAAAGACATGTGTGAAACAAATAGTTTCAATCACTGGTATTGGTGTTTCGAATGGAAAATCTGGATAGCGATTTGTTGCGCACCTTTGTTGCTGTTGCCGAAGCAGGCAGCGTCACGGATGGCGCCGCACGCATCTATAGGTCCCAATCCGCCACGAGCCTTCAAATCAAACGCCTCGAATCCATCCTCGGCCAACCCGTATTTGAGCGGCACGGGCGCGGAGTTACCCTAAGTGATGCGGGTCATCGGCTATTGCCTGTTGCTCAGGACGTGACCAACCGCCTCGACGTGGCATTGCGGGACATTTCCCAAACTGCCGTGACCGGAAAACTGCGCGTGGGCATTCCCGATGATCGTGGCCGAGCTAAGCTGGCGCAGATTATCGCCGCGTTTACGCGTCTCCATCCGCAAGTCGAACTGGAGGTAACCTGCGCTATCAGTGCGAGGTTTCCCGAAGCGCTCGACAAAGGATCTCTGGATCTCGCAATCTATGAGGTGGAACGCCTAGGGAAACATGAGGAACTGTTGTACGAAGATCCAACATGCTGGGTCTCATCCGCGCATCGGGATTTCCGCGCAGAAAAAGTTCTGCCCGTTGCCTTGTTCGATCACGCCTGCTGGTGGCGCGATGCGGCAATCGCTTCTCTGGAGCGCCGTTCGAAACCATATCGCATCATCTATTCAAGCCAAAGTGTTTCTGGCGTAATCGCGGCAGTAGAAGCTGGGATCGCGGCTGGTCTGCTGGGGCGTTCCTCACTTCATGCCAATCTGTCGATAGTGGGCGAGACGCTTGGCTTCAGCAGAACGCCCGCCTCGAAGCTAGTGATGGCGGCAGCCGGTTCACAGGAAACCGGGCCATTGGATGCCATGAAAACAGCTATCCGCTCTGCATTTCTAACTAAAATCTAGAAGACGTGCCTTTTGGCCAGCCGAGCGACCCACAAGCTCTTCTAGGTCTCACCGTGGCAAAACCAAATTTCATTGGAATTGATGGTGCGTCAGTTTTCCAGACTTTCAAACCAATCAAGCGCTATGGAGCTCCATCCTTTTGGGTAACCGTGCCCTCCGTCGTGCAGAATGATTTCGAGACTACCGTATTCACAGTTCCAGCGTTTGCGCCACAGACCTTCGGTCATTTCGTGGTGTGCAGCATTGGGTGGGCATTTGTTTTCTTGCCGCCACATCGACAGGCCCTGCCAGATATCTGCTTGCGTGATGGTAACGTCAAACTCCTCGCTGTGTATTGCGCGACCTTCAAGCGGAACAACTTTGTCGGCAAACCCGTGGGTATGGAGCAAGTGTACCGGCTTTAGACAATCTTCGGTCGCCGGGAGCCAGAAACCACCGGACGCCGGCGCGTAACCAAGAGCCAAATCCGGTGCATTACAAGCAACTTCCCAAGCCATTGATCCGCCTCTGGAAAACCCTGTCAGCAAAACCCGGCCCACATTCACGCTTGCATGAAGGGCAGCGTCAGCCAAAACTTCACGGAGAAACCTTACGTCTGAGCGGGGGTAGGTGTTCCAACCGTCTCGAACAGACCAGTCGGTGGGTTTACCATCCAACCAAGGAAGCGCGGTCGGCGCGATAAATGCGTATCCTCGCTTGGTGAATTCTTCAACAAACGCTGTGTTCCCTACAATCTTCTCACCTGTACCCCCATAACCGTGCAGGTGCATCACAGCAGGTCCACCCTGCCAATCGTCCGGAATGACGATATGATATTCTCCGGTTTCAATTTTGCACGAGTTTGTTTTGTCACCACAATCGAGGGCGATTGCCTGCCCTGAACTCACGAGTAAAACAAAAACGGCCATTACTTTGTTGTGCATAATGTCCCCCTCGGGGATTGATGTTAGCACACTTCAACACAGAATTTCCCGGTAGAGCTTACTCGGGCAGCCCCACCGCGCGAAGCCCATCCAGGATTGCGCCCCAACGTGTGGGGTCCTGAAAATGGAACCTGCGCACGCCACTAATCCGGAAGTCCGGATCGGACGCCAATAGGGCCTCCCGCGCCCTTACTCCTTGATCAGGTAAACCAGCCTGACCAGCCGCGCTGGCAAGATATAATTGTGCGACCGGCAACCCCGGCGAGTTTTGTAGAGCCCGGTTGGCATTAGAGATGGCATTCTCGAAGTCGCCCATAACCAGATATGTCTGGGCCAACGCTTGCGGGACACGGTGATATATCCGGTTCTTGGCCAGAGAAAATGAGCCCTTTTTGATGGACTTCAGTGCTAACTCTGGTTGGCCCATCAAGTTCTGAATCCAGCCCAGCACCATATGCCCCTGGGCAAACTGCGGACTGATTTCGAACCCACGTTCAACACACCGCACCGCCGCATCCAAATCGCCGGTAATGCCGTAGTGAAAAATCCCCCGGATCAGATGCACGTAGTCGCTTTGATCATTCAACGACACCGCCTTGCTCAACCCGGCGTCCGCCGCTTCGATATCCTCCGGGCGTATCGGACGGTAACCCCATACCAATTCGCCGATCAACGTGTTCGCCTTCATCCCAACGGCCATGAAATTGCGTGGCTGGAGTGTCAGGATCCTGTCCAACAGACGGCCCGCAGCCTCCCATTCTTCAGGCTGCGATCCCATCATGTAGTGCCCCGCAAGATTCAGCATTGCCTCGGGGTCGCTTGTCTCAGTCTCGGCTGTGTGCTCAGCAATTCGTTGCAGAATTCCGTATCGGATCGTTGTCGCGATTTCCCCTGACAACAGATCTTCTGCCGCGAAAGGGTCGGAAAGATCACCGCTCATCCGCTGAGTCAGATAGGTTGCTGACGTGCTCGTTTCGCGCAATTTAAGTGTTGCGCGGACCTGGTTGCCGGACGCCTGAAACACAGCGGTGGCGATATGGTCCGGGCCCGCCTCGAGTGCGATCAGATCCAACCCTGTAAGATTGGCAAGCGCCGCCTCTACCGTGTGATTGCAAGCTTCGGCCAGCATCTTAGCATCGTCATTGTTGCCGAGGGCTTCGAATGCGCTAAGGGCTACCGTGGGCTTTTTGGATGTCACCTCGATGGGCGGTGTGGTGGCAGTGTAAAGTGCTCCACCTTGGTCGGGAGGCCAGACAAAGGCGCGGATCGGGCGCGAAATGTTTTTCAGCGTCAATTCACCGACATCAGCGAACAGCTCGTCCATTACGCCAACGATCTGGTCACGGACGGCAGCGGAGATGCAAATCCCGCCCGTTGGGGCAGCAGCTTCTAAGCGAGCGGCAAGATTCACACCGTCGCCATAGATATCACCATCATCAACAACCACATCGCCTATGTGAAGGCCCATGCGGTAACTGATCTGCCGATCTTGAGGCACGGATTCTTCCTCTGCGCGAACCGCTTCTTGCGCCGCTATCGCGAACCGCACCGCTTCCACAACGCTTGAAAATTCGGCCAGAAATCCATCGCCTGTCGACTTGATGATCTTACCCCCAGCCTGCTTGATGCCGGGGTCGAACACGGACAGGCGCATTTCTTTCTGACGCGCCAGCGTGGCTTCCTCGGCAGCTTCCACAAGCCGCGAGAAGCCGACAATGTCGGCAGCCAAGATCGAGGTAAGTTTGCGCTTCACCCTTGGGCTCGCGTGTTCAAGGAAATCCAACCGGTTTTGTCTGGTTCGGGCATAGCGACACCATCCCCTCCGAACGATGTCGGAACCGTCTTCCACTTCGGCAGGCCGTCGGCCATGTCGAAAACACGCTCGCCATAGAAGATGTGAAAGGTTGGCTCAAAGCTCAACGCGGATTCGGCCAGCGACATCGCGTAAACCGCGACGATGTCCTTACCGGGTTTGATATTCACCAATGCACCCCCGCATTTACCACAGGAAACACGATGGCTTTCATCATTCTTGTCCGATTGAACCGTCGGTCCCGACAACGAGACATTGTCTGCCGACCAGAGACACCATGCATTAACCGGCGCCGAATGCCATTTTCTGCAAGAGTGGCAATGACAGTACGCCATGACCATCGGCTCACCGGCGGTAGAAACACTACATGCGCCGCAATAGCAGATTCCTTGGTAGGTTTCAGTATCGGCACTCATTTTCCCTCTACCCCCCAATCGAGCAATGGCTGTTAACGTAAGTTTTCCGCTACGCCTTTTTCTCCAATGCCCTGTCAGTTATACATTCCAATCGCCGGGTCCCAAAGTAGCTTATTCCCCTCTGAAACTGCACTTTCGAAGGTGCCGATTGTCCTTCCGACTTCGCGCACCCATTCGCGTTGCGGATGTCTAAAGATGCAACGTAATCGCGAGATCGTGGAGTAAAATTTTCAAAATGTTGAGGCCCGGCTCGCCATCTCGACCATTCGCTGTGTAAGTGCATTCACAAGACGGCGCTGGTTGGAAAGTCAAAGGATAACTGCATCCAAGGACTTTGGATGTTCTGTTAGTGCTTCCCAGCCATCTTCGGTGATTATGAAACTGTCGCCGACCTGCGCACGAAATGTATCGACTGATACTGAACCATCAACAGCGAAAACCATCCCTGGCTGCAATACTGTCGTGTCGCCGGTGACCAACTGTGGCTTTTCCAAAAAGCTATAGCCAGTCGCTCGGCCACACCGGAACGGGTATTCAAACCCCGCCCCCTGTATAACCTCGGCATAGGCCGCATGGACACTTTCGGCGGTCACACCTGGGCGCAGCTCAGCCAGTGCGGCGGCCTGACTTGCTACAGCAACCTCATAGATATGCTCTTGTTGTTTATCCGCTATCTCACCGATCCAAAAGGTGCGGTCAAAGCCAAGTTTGAAGCGGTGAAAATTGGTCATACCGCAAAAGCACAAAAACACCGGTTCGCCCCGTTTCATAATCCGGGTTGAGGCGCGATGATGGGTTTTGGTGATGGTATCGCCCGACGCCATTATTTGCAGAAAATGAGTGTTGGGCGACATATCCGCGTCATCGTAATGCGCCACTAAAAGCTCCGCGGCCTTTCGTGTTCCGGCCCGGGACGTGGCAAGCGCAACTTCGAACTCCGGCACTCCGTCTGCAATGGCGTTGCGTCCGGCGTCCATCATAGCGCTTGCAACTTGCCCGGCATGCCGGGCCAATTGAAGTTCCTGGGCGGATTTTATCATGCGCATTTCAGCCAATATCGGTGTGGCGCTGACCAGATTTTCCCCCGAGACCAACGTATCCAGATATGCCCGCACAACAGGCGGTATATGATCAGGCTCAATCCCGACGCGCTTTGCAGTCTTGACTGCTTTGGGTAACTCCAGCCGCCACTCTTCACCCATACCGTCATTCCAGGCCGCGATACGATCAACGTGTGCCGCTGAAAGTGCCGTATTCAGGTCTATTGTCGGCGTGATCAGCAGGCTTTCGCCAGACCTGTGCACAACCAGAATGGTTGGGCGTCCGAACTCCATATGGAGGTAGTCATAATAGCCTGTCAGATAATAAACGTTGTCGTCATCGGTGATGAGAGCAACGTCGATTCCGGCTTCTTGCATATGAGTGCGAAAACTTTTCATCCTCGAGGCAAACATCGTCAGTCTCCATCCTGAAGGTATCAGTTGAGCTTCTCAAATTGAGTTGCGTGATCGAGACCGTAGAACGCGTTTGGTCCACGGTCTATCAAAGCATAATCAAGCACCTGTCTTGACGCTTCGCCTGCATTTTATCGGAATTACTTCTCTGATCACTGATTTTCCCGTTAAAGCCTATCATCAAGCTTCACGCATTCGGTGATACGCCGCCGTAAGTAAAATAGCAGCGCTATCTGCGACCTACCTCCAAAGCTATTTCCCTCAGGTGTCGCATATCCGTACCGCAGCAACCGCCAAACACCCTGATAGACGGGTTTTCCCGCAGGACATCCGCAATTTCTTGGCCGAGCTGCGCGGGATCTCCTTCATCCAAGGTATCGGCCTCATCCAATTCTGCGTGCGAACAACTTGATGCATTGGCAACAACACCTTTGAGCCTTGGATGCGCGTTGAGCGCGTCGGCAAAGTGCGTCGGGTGTGCGCAGTTGACCATGTGGAACAGAGCTGCGCCGTCTGTTTCTGCTTCGATCTGGTCTATGGCATCAACAAGTTTTGTGCCGTCAGCCAAACAGCCATCGGTTTCGACGACCAATGACAAAATGATGGGTAAACCAATATCTCTTGCAGCCAGAACACAGCCAGCAGCCTCGCTTAGGCGGTTGAACGTGTACGCGGTCACCAGATCAACACTGGTTTCTTTCAGAACAGCGAGTTGCACACTGTGGTAGCTGCGCGCCTGTTCAACTGTCATGGGTGGGATGTCAGCGTAAGGATCGTATCTTGGGCCAACGCAGGCGGAAACCAAAACGTCTTCCCGCCCAGAAGCATTGCGCACCTCCTCCATCAGTGCGACACCATCCTTGTTTACCTCACGAAGACGTTCAGCATCGTAGCCCAGAGGTGCAGCACGGTCGGCATTGGCCATCCATGTCGGTGCGTCGAGAATGCACCCAACACCCATATCGCCGGCCAATTGCACGAGCGCTTGCATTTGTCCGGCCAGAACAGCCCGGGTGTCAGGCTTCTCCAGCAAGGGAAACGACGCAAAACCCGGAAGCTCGATACCGTGATTAAAAATCAGGTCCGTACCTGTACCTGCATAAACCAAAAATTTCTTGTCACCCTCGCCTGGAAGTCTCCGCGCCATTTTGCACCCCTCGAACACCGGCATTACTCCGCATCCACAATAACAATGATCAGATCTTCTGCAAAACTGAGGTGTTTACTTGTCCGTTCGGACGCTTTCTGCATTTGCGGTATCGGCTAGGCATATCTAGGCGCGAACCACCGGAGATTCTGAACAAGCGTGGCTGTACCGTTCTAACCTTGAACATCGAGTGTCGAATCGTCTCACTATGTGAGACCTACAGCATGCTGACCAACCCTCCAAATAAGTTGCTTCAGTCATTTGGGCACACGTTAAGCTAGAAGGTTCCCAGAACTACGCGGTGAATTTCGAAGTGCAGCACACTCCGTCTTGACATAGCGATACGATCTGGTTCAGCTTCTGCTCATGACGTACACACGCATCCACTGCCAACGAATATCGGCCTGAGGTCGATAACCCACGCGAAATCCGTGGGAGGCAGCATTGGTATGCGGGCGAGGCTTATATCCTTGTAATTGCTCCAGATTAGAGTGCACGAGTCGGTTCGATTCCGACGCCTCCTACCATCCTCAGGAGGTGTCCGACATGGCGGACGAAGTTACGAACGCAATTGATTTCGACGACATCAAGCAATCGGTCGAGGAGAGCCTCGGACGCACACCCGAAGGCTGGTCCGGCTTGACCACAAAGCTCTTCACAGAGGTTAAGGAATACTGCGAACTGAAGGGTGCCACCTACCCCTTTGTCCTCCAGATCAAGGAGAAGCTGGGAGAGCTCCGCATCTACCACAGGTGTGATGATCGACACATTCAGTCGATGATCGCTGAGACGATTGCGCGTGCAAATCACAGCTGTGAACGATGCGGGAATAGTGCCGAGACCCAACTTCTGGACGGCTGGTACACGACCCTGTGCTGTTGGTGCGCGCATGATGTCGCGAGCAAGCGCCATCCGGAACGGCACCGGCTGTTTGGCGTTCGAAAGAAGCCCATTCGAGATCAAATGACGTGCTCGGTCTGTGGCTTTTTCGGTCAGATCGACCGAACGGATGACCGTAATCGGTGCCCCGCGTGTGTGAAGAAGAACTGGTGATGACCGCCGAACAACAAGTGAACTTCGATAAGATTATGGAAGACTACGACGATGAGGACTACGCCCGGAAGCTCATGAATACGGGCTCACTGGCCACCGGTCATGTCCCGCCGATTGCCCTTTGCCATATCCCGGGAGGGGTCTTCCATCTCAACAAGACCAAGTTCTGGAGAATGTGAATGATGGATGATGTCGAAAAGAGCTGGAAGGAATTTCGGGAAAAGGTCCGAGGTGTGATCGAGAACCATGGAGCGCCAGATGATCTCCGCTCATTTGACGCCTGGTACGCCGAAGAGATGCGTTTGGTGATGGCGCACAACTACCCAGCTCCGCACGTCTCTGACGTCACATGGTCGACCGAGGTTCTGCATGCCGAGTGTGATGACCGCGAAGTGGTCGACCGTATGATGACTGCTATGGCGGAGGTTTCACATGATCTCAAAGAGGCGCGGGCCGGGAGGTCAGTGATGAGCAGTGTTGTCGACTGGAACGATATTCATGGAAGCGTCTTCAAGCAGCTTGGTGAGTATCGTGCCGGGTGGGCGGAGCAGCTTACGCTTGCACTTGAGAAAGTGAAGAGGTTGATCGACGAGCAGCCCGACCTGTTTGGTGATGAACACCCGTCCATCGTTCAGATCAAACAGAAATGGGGAGGCTTGCGCGTCTATGAGGGCCCGGACTGCAACCAGGCTGCGAGTGAAGAGATTCAATGGCGTGTCGATCAGATTGAGCAAACCTGTGAAGGTTGTTCTAATTCTGCCCAACGCCAGAACTTCCTTGGGTTTGTGACGACGCTTTGCAGCTGGTGCTACAATGATGCTCTGCGGCGGCGATTTGAGGGCGCTGAAGAATCCTGGCCCGACAGCCTGAGGCTGGACATTGTGGAAAACTATCCAGACCTCGTTTCTCCGGATTGCGCATCTCTTGTTCCTGCTGTCGGAAAGGGCTGGCTCGTCATGATTTCGCAAGCACTCCACAAGCTTTCCTTCAGTCAGGATTTCAGGGCACTGGACCTTGGAACTATTCAGATCTCGGAAATTAGGAAAGGCCGGGATGGCAAGATT
Organism: Ruegeria sp. CDSB013; assembly: GCF_059611165.1. NCBI lineage: Bacteria > Pseudomonadati > Pseudomonadota > Alphaproteobacteria > Rhodobacterales > Roseobacteraceae > Ruegeria > Ruegeria sp. CDSB013. Next base: position 16,089 of record NZ_JBXWPA010000026.1, read on the forward strand.
TCCATCGGTTTCAGTCGATACCACGATCTCATTCAGGAGTACGCTGACTGGATGGAATTTCGATGCGGTGTGACGTGTGAAGAGTGTGGCCACGTTGGTGACATCGTTCGGACAGCCGACGGGTCTCAAGTGCTCTGTTCTCACTGTTACTGTACTCGGGAGAAGTCTGATGGGTGATGACGACGACGTTGAGCTGGATGAACAAACCTTGCGTTTGCTTAGGCTTCGGGAGGCTGAAATTGCGGCCGGTCGAGCGAAACTAACCAAGCCGATCTCAGCGGATGAGATCCGGGCGCGAAAGGTTACTGAGCCGAAAGACAAGACAGATGAGTGACGAACTTTCTAGCGATGACCTGATTACCGAGATTCGCGCGCGCTTGAAAGCGGATGAAGATTTTTGGCCAGCATTGCTGGAGGTTGTGCAAGAGCACGTGGTGGAAGTCGTGCCAAAGCCCGACGAGGTTCCCGAGTGGACAGACGAGTGGATCGCTGAGAACAAAAGAGGCGAAGTTTGTTCAGTAAAAGAAATCTTCGGGCGCCCGTTAAAGGATGTTCCTCTAAGTGACTTGATCGCAGAGTTGCAAGCTCGTCGCAAAGAGGGTCCGGAGGTCTGGCTTGCATTGCGCAAAATGATTTTCGAGCAAATCGCCGATTTTGCACAGCGTCCGGCCGACGCGCCCAAATGGCGGGATGAATGGGTCAAAGAGAACACCTGGGATCTAGTGACTGACGACGATGATGTTGAGATCACTGATGGTAGCGGCAACGTGTTCGACGACCTCGGGAACGAAGACCCAAGGAAGAAGACTTAGTGATGGGGCCCGAGCATTTCAGCTTGATCTTATCCGCCGTGATCATTGTCGCTTTGACGATCTACGTCAGACACATCGTCCACACTGCTGGAAAAGATCGCGAAGTCGATCCAGAGCGAGTGAAGAAGATCATGCGAGATCTGGACTACAGCCACCTGGACCGGGTGATGAACCTGCGAAGGAAGGGCTAGCGGGATGTTGAAGGTGGTTGTTTACGTCGGTGATCAAGAAGTCGCTCGAGCTGTAGCTGAGAACGTTTCAGAGCTCGCGGACGTGTCTGATTACAATATTCGAATGAACGAACGGACCGCTGAACAGCTGGGCATTCAGGAAAAAGGCCTTGGCGGCCGGATTAAAGGCCACCCTCGAAATCAGACGGCCTGGGCGCTCGTCCGCAAGATCGCAGACCTTTGGCTTGCGGGGACTGGCGCGGGCGAAGAAAGCGTTGAGGCAGAGCTGCCGCCGATGATCCGCAAGTCTGTCCGCGAACTAGATGAGAGGGTCGAAAAGGAATCGAACCAGAGCGAAGATTGGAATGCTGTGATCAAGCAGATTTCTGATGACGAACCGTATTCCCTGGGCTTCTACGCTGACAAATTTGAGTCGTGGACAGCGGACGAGATTGAAGCTCTTCGATGTGATGTGGTTGAGACAGCAACAGAGGAGGAACTAATGGCCGAGGTCGAATGCCGGCGAAGAGCTGGTCTACTGCCCAAGGAGGCCTCGAATGATGGCTTCTCAGATCTGGTTGATGATCTCTGGGGCAAACTCGATACAGACCCAGACGGCTAGTACAGCTTACCTACCGCCATTACCCAAAGTTTAACATAAGAAGTCTATGGCGACTGTCGTTGTAGTAGTGCGCGCTTCTTCTAAGCGCCTCTCCTGCTAGGACCAAAGCGTCCCGGATAAGTATTTCCCCAACACTGCTCTGCGGAACCATGTACTACCAGTCTTTACGATAAGCATGGTTGATCGCAACCAGCCCAAACCGGACATTCGCAACAAGACTTTGCAATTTCCGAGATCAGGACAAAGCGGTCGATGACGAGAAGCCTAGAGTTTTTAAATTCCAGTATCGAAAATCGAAGGGCGCACGGCATCCTCTTACCTTCGAACAATAAAGTTTTGGCGAAGAACAACGTACACTGCTCAAATTGAATTCAAAAAACGCTCTATTTCCACCAGGGTTTTAGGCCAAGCAGGATCATACTCTGGCATTGTGTTGTTTGCCGTCTCAATGCCAATGAAGCGTGCATTCTCGATGCCGGAGGCGAATATCCTACCTTGTTCAACACTGTGCATCCTGTCTCGATTAGCGTGCATGACTAAAGCTGGGCAGGTGATCTGCGGAAGCAGGTCGGTTACGTCGACTTCAGCGACCAGCGGTCCAATCTTGAGCCAATCCTGATGGTCCATTGCCACTTTCATAAACTCTGCATAAGCGCGCTGGTCATGCGGGCTTGCAGTTGGAGCAAATGACTGGGCCATCAAGTCTCTTGCAGAAGGATATTCATCGTTCCAGCCTTCGAGGCTCATATCCATCATAGCTTGCCCAAGCGCGGCAATGCCGGGCTGTGAACGAACCGCAAGTCCTTGTGCGAATCCGCCAAGTAGAACCAACCCCGAAACACGGTCAGGATTGTGTGCGGCAAAAGCCGCGGCAATGGTTGCCCCAAAAGAAATGCCAAACAATGGCACTTTTTCGATCCCAGCTGCGTCCAGTACGGCCTCAACATCTTCGACGATGCGATTTAGAGATACATCCTGCACGCCCCTCTGGGACAAACCATTGTTTCTACCATCAAACCGATAAAGGCAGTGATTTTCAGAAAGCAGCGGCAACCACCCGGCGATGGTGTTCATCGTCCAATCGTATTCCAGATGCCTAAGCCAGTTTGGTGTGACCAGTAACTTTCTACCACTTCCAGTGGATGTCCAGGCAAGCGTTGTACCGTCTTTTGATTTTGCAAAGCGGACGTCTTGAGAGCTAGCCAGCAGCTTGTTCTTTGCGCGTCTTTTGTCACCATCTAAATCAATAGAGTAGGCTTCCACTGGATTTGGAATTCCCTTCAACCGTATCGAGCTTTCTGGTCGCAAAGCAACCGCCAGCGAAGTTCCCGCAACTTCAGCAGCTGTCTTGCTGACGAGACAACTTCCAATATGCGCGCTGGACTGAAGGCGCGACGCAACATTCACGGCCTCTCCGAACAAGTCTGTGCCATTTGGCATTACGTCGCCAACGTGGAGACCTCCTCGAAGTGTTACGTCTTCATCTCTCATCTGATTGAAAATCTGGCTGGCAGCATTAATTGCGTCTGTGGCTGCAACAAACTCAACCAAAGCACCATCTCCCATCAGCTTGAATATTCGTCCTTTGTTTTCATGGACCAACGGTCTGATCACATCGTCCAAAATGCGTTGTAGAGTGTTCAGCGTGGTCTCAGCATCCTCTGACATGCGCTTGGTATAATCGACGACATCGAGGCTTAGGATCGCAGCAATTTTCCGCTTCATCAGTCGATGTGATCCTTTTAGCTAAACCAATTCCTCTGAACCAAAATTAACAGACGAATAGATTTTTGTGACCAAAACTTGTGCCTGGGCATTTTGCTAAGCCTGCAAGTTCCCAAACTTGCGCTGAAACACACAGCCGAGCAAAACGTCTTATTGGCTGGCGAAACCTAGAATTAAGGTGAATGATTAACGCATTTCACGTCGCTAACGAAGGTTCACTTCGAAATATCCAATCTAATGGTATCAGTCCGTAGTTCTTCTCATCTGTGACCGATGGCAGCCCGAAGCGGAAATTCGCCTCTGAGCTTTGCAAATTCTAATTAGCGGACTCTAGCTACCATTAGTGCGAATGGCTTGAAGGTATCGAGCGCTTCGCCGCGGCGACAATATTAGAAAAAAATTGACCGCGAGAAACAAGGTGGCTGAAACTGCTCTCTGACAGGAAGCAGGCGTCCCCGCACACTTTCGCGCAATTCGAGCTTAGCCCAAGGTGTTTCCGGTGATGAAGGTGTACGAGCTTTCAACCAGTTCGATGACGACATCCAGCTCTTCGGGTGTGGTTGGAGTATAGATCATGACAAAGCCGCTCCACCCAGGACGTTGCTTGGCCCAAGGGTGAGCTACGGCCCAGCCAGCCTCAATTGCCCTTCGCGCCATTTCTGGGTCGAGCGAGGCGTGCAAGCTGCCATCAGGATGCATGTGCGCAAACTCAAACCCACCGACGATAGAGTTCGGTTGGGACAACAACATATCGGGATCAAGCTGAAAGCCAATCGCGCCAGGAAGCGATATGCGTGTCGGGCCAAGTGTGACCCCTGGGAATTGCGCAACTCGCTCCAGCAATAGCTGGGC
>NZ_JBXWPA010000027.1:0-14996 GCF_059611165.1 Ruegeria sp. CDSB013
GCGCAAACAAACTCCCAGAACCAGAAGGCCTCACAGCCTGACCTGGTGCGTTAGGGCGCAAATAATGCGCCTTAACGAAACTGATATTACTTTGTTTTAAAGAGCTTTCGGAATGGTCGCCTCAGAGAGCCAGATAGCCTATTCCCGCAAACGCAACCAAACATCCAAGCCATTGGCGTGGAATCATCTTTTCACGCAAAACAGCCCATGCCAACACAACCGTCAGCAGCCCAAAGACGGACGCTGTCACCGAGGCAAATTGCGCATTCGGCAACCCGCCCGCCGCGATCACGCAAAGGATGGCAACAGCATCCAGAACACCCATGACACAGAGAAGAGGCAGAGCCCGCAGCCCGGGCCAGATTGATCTGCGGGATGCCAGGGCGATCATGCCTAGGGCAAATACTGCCGTCAGCCGAATAACCAGGGAGATTGAGTATTCGTCATTATGTTCGGTTGCATATTGTCCTAGCGCAAAGGTGGCGGCGAACCCGATTGCTGCAAGTATCGATAGCACCACCGTCGGGCCAGCTGCTGGGTATTCGGTTGCGTCGCGTTCAGATTGGGCAGCCACAACAGAAACGCCAACACCAATCGCGATGACGGCAAGCCAGTGCAGCGGGCTGACCGTTGCGCCGCGCCAGATGGCCAGTGAGACGGACAACACCGGATAGCTTGCAACAATCGGAGCAACCAGCCGGACCGGGCCGCGTTGAAAAGCGGCGTACATGCAGACGCCCGCCAGCAGATAACACCCCCCTGCAGCAATAGCGCTGATCAATGCCGTGCCAGGAATTGGGTCGACTTCACCCATCATCACAACCAAACCAAGTTGCAGCACTGCGCCCGAAATCAGCACAGCCATGAGCGAAGCAATCACGCTGACAGACTGGCTGACATAGCGCACTGCCAGATCGTGTACCCCCCAGCAAAGTGCCGCCAAAAGGCCAAGCACCAGAGCGTTCAATCCGTCATCTCCCTTACTGGTTTCACCTAGTTCCGCTTCTGAGCATGAGTATGTCAGAATGTCACTGTTGATAAACTTATTTTCCTGTTATGCAATATTTCAGGTGCCAGAGATACAGAAAGGCAGCACATGGAATCTGCGATAGAGCAACTTGGTGGTGAGACCCAACTGCGCGCTCTGGTTGAGCGTTTCTATGACCGGTTGGAAACGGATCCGGCATCGCATTCGTTGCACAGGCTGCATTTTCGGGGACATGGGCTAAACCACACCAGACAAGCTCAATTTGAATTTCTCAGCGGGTTTCTCGGCGGACGTGCCTATTATCGTGAACGTTTCGGCCACATGGATCTGCGCGAAATCCATGCGCATATTCCCATCCGGAAGGCCGACGCAGAGCTTTGGCTGGATACTTTCGATGCCGCATTGGCGGATTGCGAATTGACCGGTCCGGTTGTGGAAAAGATGCGCGCGACGCTTCGCCGGGCCGCGCTTATGCTGGTCAATGACGTTCCAGATTGGCGGTTGGCAGCAGATGCCGGGTATACGTAGAGACGCTTTGCGGCAATCACGTTACGTGTTCTGCGGTTCTGATCAAAGCTGATGCCCATAACAAATGCCAAAATACGGTCGATCGAGAACATGCACCCGTGTTCTGATGGCTTTATTCTCGATTGTTAACAAAGGGTTGGCCTTGAATTCCCAAACGGCCAACGGGCTGCGCATCACGCGCAAAAGGTCAAATTCGTCCAGTTGCGGAATAGAACGCTCTTTGTAGAAGTGTACGATTTGCGTGTCGTCTTGATGCTTGGCGATGTGGTCATTAACTGCGCCGAGACTCGCCTTGCGTATGCTCAAACTTGAGAACGTTCCTGGCGAGCCACTTGGGGCCTCAAAAACGGGGCCGCAGCTTTTGCCGCGGCCCAGAATTGCCACCTTGCAATCCGGATTAGATGTCCAAAGTGTTGTCTTTTTCCCAGCGTGAGAAGTGAGAGACGAAAGAGTTCCATTCCTGATGTTTCATTTTCAGAAACGCGGATGAGAACTCGGCACCCATCATGGCCTTCAGTTCCTTGTCCTTGTCGTATTCGCGCAGGGCATCAAGCATGTTCAACGGTAGTTTCGGCGCACCGCGCACCTTGTGGCCTTCAGCATACATATCGATGTCCCAACGTTTGCCCGGGTCAGCTTTGGACCGGATACCGGACAGACCAGCGGCGATGATCACCGCTTGTAGCAGATAGGGGTTGGTCGCCCCATCGGGCAGACGCAGCTCAAACCGGCCGGGGCCGGGAACGCGAACCATGTGCGTCCGGTTGTTGCCTGTCCAGGTCACTGTATTGGGTGCCCAAGTTGCACCCGACATTGTCCGCGGCGCGTTGATACGCTTGTAACTGTTCACTGTAGGATTGGTGATTGCTGCCAGTGCTGAGGCGTGTTTCATGATACCGCCGAGGAAGTGTTTTCCGCGTTCGCCCAGCCCAACTTCACCGGTAGGGCCGTCGCCTTCGCCTGCAAACACGTTGGTTTTGGCGGCGTCACCCGGCGCATCCCAGACCGAGATATGGGCATGACAGCCATTTCCGGTCAGACCTTCGACCGGTTTCGGCATGAACGTCGCCCGAAGCCCGTGCTTTTCGGCCACCGATTTGGTCATGAATTTGAAGAAGGAATGCTTGTCCGCAGTGCGCAGAACGTCATCAAATTCCCAGTTCATTTCGAACTGGCCATTGGCGTCCTCGTGGTCGTTCTGATACGGTCCCCAGCCCAGCTCCAGCATGTAGTCGCAGATCTCGCGCACCACATCATAGCGACGCATAACCGCCTGCTGGTCGTAACAGGGCTTTTCGGCGGTATCGAACGGATCGCTGATTTGTTCGCCATCCGGGGTAAGCAGAAAGAACTCGGCCTCAATGCCGGTTTTAACGTGCATTCCTTCGGCGGCGGCCTCGTCGATCAGGCGGCGCAACACATTGCGCGGAGCTTGCGCGACATCGCTTCCTTCCATCACGCAGTTACCAGCAACCCAAGCCACTTCGGGCTTCCACGGTAGCTGAATGACCGAGGACGGATCAGGCACCGCAAGCATGTCAGGATGCGCTGGTGTCATGTCCAGCCACGTGGCGAACCCGGCGAATCCCGCTCCGTCCTCCTGCATATCCGCGATAGCCTGCGCGGGCACCAGTTTGGCCCGTTGTCCACCGAACAAGTCGGTGAATGAGATCATGAAGTATTTGACGCCTTTTTCTTTTGCGAAAGCTGCGAGATCTGTCGTCACGATTGCTTTCCTTTCCCTGTTGTTTTTTGGTTTGTCAAAGCAAAAACGCGGCCCCCCTCAGGGAGCCGCGCAGCATCTATTCAGAACCCTTCCTTACCGGGGTACCAACTGGTTCCCGCCAGCGGCACCCGCGCCATGGCGGCGGCCTCCATTGTCAGGGCGCACAAGTCCTCGGGCTCGAGGTTGTGCAGGTGATTGTGCCCACAGGCGCGCGCGATGGTCTGCGCCTCAAGCGTCAAAACTTTCAGGTAGTTACGCAACCTGCGGCCTGCTTCGACTGGGTCCAGACGTGCGGCCAGTTCGGGGTCCTGCGTAGTAATACCCGCCGGGTCCTGTCCTTCGTGCCAGTCATCATAGGCACCGGTTGTCGTGCCTAGCTTCTGATACTCGGCCTCCCACTTGGGATCGTTGTCGCCCAGAGCCACCAATGCGGCGGTGCCTATGGCGACCGCATCTGCACCCAGCGCCAGCGCTTTGGCAACATCGGCACCGGTGCGGATACCGCCCGAGATGACCAGTTGTACCTCTCGGTGCACGCCCAGATCCTGCAGTGCCTGAACGGCGGGGCGGATACAGGACAGCGTCGGCAGCCCGACATGTTCGATGAACACGTCCTGCGTCGCGGCTGTACCGCCCTGCATGCCGTCCATCACCACAACATCAGCGCCGGCCTTCACTGCCAAAGCAGTGTCGTAGTAGGGGCGCGTTGCACCGACCTTAACGTAGATCGGTACCTGCCAATCTGTGATTTCCCGCAACTCAAGGATCTTGATTTCAAGATCGTCCGGGCCGGTCCAATCCGGATGACGACAGGCGGAACGCTGGTCGATCCCCTTGGGCAAGGTGCGCATCTCGGCCACGCGGTCGCTGATCTTCTGACCCAGCAGCATACCGCCGCCGCCGGGCTTGGCACCCTGACCGACCACAATCTCAATTGCGTCAGCCTTGCGCAGATCGTTCGGGTTCATGCCGTAACGCGAAGGCAAATACTGATAGACCAGCTTGGTTGAATGGCCGCGTTCCTCTGGCGTCATGCCTCCATCACCGGTGGTGGTTGACGTGCCCGCTGCGGATGCGCCGCGGCCCAGAGCTTCTTTCGCCGGGCCGGACAATGCGCCAAAGCTCATGCCTGCAATGGTGATCGGGATATCCAGTTCGATCGGCTTTTTGGCAAAGCGCGTGCCTAGCGTTACTGAGGTATCGCAGCGTTCTCGATAGCCTTCCAACGGATAGCGCGACACCGACGCGCCGAGAAACAGAAGGTCGTCGAAATGAGGTACTTTCCGCTTCGCCCCTCCACCACGAATGTCATAGATGCCGGTCGCAGCGGCGCGACGGATCTCGGCATTGATCGGGTTGGAAAATGTCGCCGACTGGATCGGCAGGGTGCGGGGGATCTGATCGTCCATATCTTTCATACCCTTCTTCCTCAGTAAGCGGCGGCGTTATCAACGTCGAAATTATAAAGCTGACGGGCCGAACCATAGCGTTTGAACTCTTCTGGCTTGGCGTCGCTGCCCGCGCGGGCCAGCAGATCCCTCAGGATATCCAGATGCTCGGGACGCATGTCCTTCTCGATGCAATCCGCGCCGAGGCTCTTGACCGTACCACGCACGAACAGCCGGGCTTCGTAGAGTGAATCCCCCAGCGCATCCCCTGCGTCCCCGCAGACTACCAGATTGCCGTCCTGGGCCATGAAGGCGGACATGTGGCCGATGCTGCCATGCACGACGATATCGATCCCTTTCATTGAGATGCCGCAGCGCGAGCTGGCATTACCTTTGATCACCAGCAATCCGCCGTGGCCAGTCGCTCCGGCGTATTGGCTGGCGTCACCATCGACGATGACCTGACCGGACATCATGTTTTCAGCAACGCCCGGACCAACAGAGCCTTCAACCTTGATGGTCGCCTGCTGGTTCATGCCTGCACAGTAGTAACCGGTCGAACCTTTGACCGTCACCTCAATCGGAGCGTCCAGTCCGACTGCGATTGCGTGGCTGCCTTTGGGGTTCACAATTTCCCATCGGGTTTGATTGGTCTCGGCGTTTTGTGCCTGCAGGGACGAGTTCAGTCCGCGCAGCCCGTCTGCCTCTAGATCATAGGTCTGCATATCAGGCGGCCTTTTCGTGGGTTGTAGGGCTGTCGTTGTGCGACCAGAAATATACGGTGGAGGGTTCAGGCTCCCAAACCCGGGCGTCTTCAATACCCGGCAAGTTCACCAAAGCTCGGTATTCGCTACCAAAGGCCACATATTGGTCTGTTTCGGCCATTACCGCTGGCTTACAGGCAATTGGGTCACGTACGACGCCAAACCCATCTTTAGTGCCAACAACAAAGGTGAAGAAGCCGTCCAGATCATCAATGCTGGTCTCCAGAGCCTCACCAAGTGTCGCGCCGTTCATCATTTTCCATGTCAGATATGCGGCACCCACTTCGGTGTCGTTCTCGGTCTGGATAACCACACCTTCACGGCGCAGTTTGCGGCGCAACGAGTTGTGGTTGGACAGCGATCCATTGTGGACCAGACACTGATCTGGCCCGGTGTTGAACGGGTGTGCGCCCATTGTCGTCACGGCGGACTCGGTCGCCATACGCGTATGCCCAATGCCATGGGTGCCGCTCATACCGTTGAGGTTAAATCGGTCTGCAACATCTTTAGGCAGGCCAACTTCCTTGTAGATTTCGAGGCTTTCGCCGCGGCTCATGATCCGAACCGACGGGCGGATTTCGGCCAGCGCAGCGCGTGCGGCTTCGTACTGACCGGCGGGAATTTCAAGAACGGTGTGTGTGTCGTTGTTTGTCTGACCAACCGTTGCGCCCAGCTTTTCACCCAGCTCATCAGCCAAGCCGACAAAGTCAGCATCGGGGTTGGGCGACTGGACTGTAATCTTGGTTTTGCCTGCCGACTCTGCGCCATAGATCGCGATACCGGCACTATCGGGGCCGCGGTCTGTCATCGTAATCAGCATGTCCGTCAGCATGTTACCCAGTTGGGGCGCAAGAGACTGGTCTTTGAGGAATAATCCAACAATTCCGCACATGGCTGGCAGATCTCCTTGTGTGTTTCACTATGATTCGACGGTATCAACAAAACTTGGGGACATCAATAATAGTAGGAAAGTTTTTTTCCTAACAGGCAATGGGCGCGACCTCTGATTTCACGCCCATTGCCAGCTCTTAAAGCTGGATCAGTATCGTTCCAGCTGTGCCTTCACCTTCTCTTCGTCGCCGGTGTGGCGGGCCTTCTCAAGGTGTTCACCTTCCCGGACAAACTGAATGCGATGCCAGCCGATCCAGAAGACCACGCCAATGATGACCATCAGAACTTCGTAGCCTTGGAAGGGGTAGATCGGACCGACCTCGGCAAGATCGACAGCCCAGCTTGTGTATCCATTCGTAGACATGTCTTTCTCCTTTACTTCGCTGCCGCGCCAGCACGGGCAGCCAATTCCTGTTTGTCAGCTTCGATGATCGCTGCCTTGGCATCTTCGTAGGCATGGTGCTCGGCGTAATCGAGGCCCTGCAGCTCAACCTCTTCCGGGATGCGCAGCACGCCCATTGAAGATTGAATCTTGGCCAGAGCCCATCCGGGCAGGAAGCCCAGAACAAAGAACATGATGACCGCGCCGGTGATCTGCCCGATCGGGTTGATCGTCGCGTAACCTTCGTAAGGCGATGACGGGACACCCCACAGAACAAACCCCGAGATCACCAGACCAACGAACCCGGCGTAACCGTGCACCGCAACGGCGCCAACGGCGTCATCCAGCTTGAACCGGCGTTCGACCCAGTAGTGCAGCTTGTACACGATCACGACACCGATGGCGGCAATGATCATCGCTTGGATTGGGTGATACAGGTCGTTACCGGCCGAGGCGGTGATGATTCCGGCAAGCCCACCCGAGAAAGTCCAGAACGCATCACCCTTCGAGATCACGTAAGCAGCCATCAGACCGCCGGATAGCGACATGAGGAAGTTGAAGGTGATCGCCGACAGGGTCGTCGGAGCCAGATAGATATTGGTTGCTGTCCAGGTGACGCCGGTGATCTGCCCATCGATCCCTTCAGGTGAAATCACTGGCACGTTGCACGCGGCATAGAAGCCCCAGAAACCAGTGTAGATCAGGAAGATACCGATCGTCAGTAGCCACGGATTGTGCGGAGGAATGTCCCGTGGTGTACCGTCCTTGGCGAACTTGCCTAGGCGCGGGCCCAAAACCATGATCACACCCAATGCGTAACCGCCTGCAATTGCGTGAATTACACCGGAAGCATATGCATCATGGTAGCCGAGAATGCGAACCATCCAGCCGCCGTAGTGCCAGCCCCACGCAGCGTCGATGATCCACCAGACCGATCCGATCATGACCGCATGAACCCAGAGCGCCGAAGACCTGATCCGTTCGATCACGGAACCCGAAACGATCGAGGCCGCCGTCCAAGAGAACAGCAGGAATGCCGCCCAGAAAACGCCAGTGATTCTGTCACTAACATTGGTCGCCATCGTATCGGCCCAAGGCAGATTCGCTGCGCCCGCTTCAGTGTCCAGACCGCCCCAGAACGGAAAGTTTGGAAAAGCCCAGTAGATCCACCATCCAAAGAAGAAGAACGTGACCGTCACCAGAGGGATGATCATGATGTTTTTCATCAATGTGTGCATATGGTTACGGGCACGACTTGCGCCGACTTCGTACATGCAAAAGCCCACATGGATGAGGAACATGAAAACGACAGTTACCCAGTAGTAGAACTCGGTAAAGATCGTCGTGAGAGCATTTAGATTGCCATCCACTTCGTAGTCTCCCTGTTGTTGCAGCAGGAGGTCTCTCTGCGAAGTTTTCCTGCTGGGAAATTTTATCTACTCAGGGGACAATCTCGTGGGGCACCTGTCAATAGATATGTGGGGCAAACATCTTTACCGGTGGTGTCGCATTCTCAATTTGAAGGGTCGAAAACTGGCTTTTCTTCATGAAAATAAGGGGTTTCCTTCAACTCTAAGCCCCCGTCTAAGGGTTCAGAAATTGAAGGCAAATATTCCCATCAGGAAAATATTCTGCACAGAGGTGTTGATTTTCAATCTGACATCAGCCTCAATATGGCAACAAAAAGCAATCAACGGGAGAGCTGAACCATGGCCATTCTTTGGAGGACGTCCGCCCTTGCGCAGCGCCATGCCGAGATCGGCGGCGAACTTGAGGACTGGAACGGCATGGGAACCGCATGGTTCTACGACCACAGCCCAGAGCGCGCCAAAGCCGACTACGAAGCCATCCGAACCAAAGCTGGTCTCATGGATGTATCCGGCCTGAAAAAGGTTCACGTGGTCGGTGAAGATGCCGCATATGTCATTGATCGGGTCACCACGCGGAACGTGGAAAAGATCATGCCGGGTCGTTCGACCTACGCCTCGATCCTGAATGCTGAAGGCAAATTCGTTGACGATTGCATCATCTATCGCTTGTCGGTGAACACATGGCTTGTGGTGCACGGCACCGGCACGGGCATGGAGCAGCTGACTTTGGTGGCGGCGGGCAAGAACTGCGCGGTCATTTTTGACGACGACATGCACGATATGTCGCTGCAGGGACCAGTGGCCGTTGATTTTTTGGCCAAGCACATCCCCGGAATTCGTGATCTTGCTTATTTTGGGATCATGCAAACCAAACTCTATGGCTGCCCGGTGATGATTTCGCGGACCGGCTACACCGGTGAGCGCGGGTACGAAATTTTCTGTCAGGCCAAGCACGCAGTACACCTGTGGGACAACATTCTGGCCGAGGGCAAAGACATGGGAATCGTGCCGGTCCAGTTCTCGACACTCGATCTGCTGCGCACCGAAAGCTATCTGCTGTTTTACCCAGGAGATAACTCGGAGACCTACCCGTTCGACGACGAAACATGCGGTGATACGCTTTGGGAACTGGGTTTGGAATTCACTGTGTCACCCGGGAAAACCGGTTTTATTGGGGCCGAGAACCACTATGCCGCGCAAGGCAAGGAGCGGTTCAAGATCTACGGCGTCAAACTTGACGGCACGACCCCTGCGGATGAGGGTGCGGACCTGCTGCAAAACGGCGAGAAGGTCGGGGTTGTCACCTTTGGCATGTATTCCGAAATCAACGGGCACAACGTAGGTATCGCGCGAATGCCGGTCGCCTGTGCCTCACCCGGCACCAAGCTGACAGTGCGCAACGGTGATGGGACAGAAATAGCGGCGACTGCGGAAGAAATGCCGTTCTACGATCAGGACAAATCGATCAGAACCGCAAAGGGCTGAGTTTAAGGGGGCGCAACGGACACACCGTGGCGCCCTTTTCCTATTTGAGGGCACAATGTCAAAGTTCGAATTTCCCAAGTCAATCGCAAGCCGCCCGGTCTGGGGCACGCTAGAGGTCCGCCCGGGCGAACACCATCTCATGATCGCTGAGGCCGAAGGGGCCGAAGCCGTTCTTGACATCGCAACACCCGACCTGATGGCCAAAACCCATCTGATCTACATTCCCAAGGGAACAGATTACGTTGAGCGACTGCAGGCAGTGAAGCCAGCGCAATTCTACGAAGGTCCATCTTATGAAGCCTCGCTGCAGCGCATTCGCCGCGTTTTGGAAGATGCTCATATGGGATTGCAGGTTTATTTGACCGGCTCTGAGGGTATGATGGGTCAGGCCATGAACGAAGTGATGGCCGTTGGCCTGCCGCACACGGCAATCCAGACCGAACATCGCGGATCAGTCGCGCGCCGGATGCAATGTGTGCACTGCAAGGGCATCACCGAGGATGTCGAGGTTGATCCGTTTGTCTGCGCGCATTGCGGGCTGAACCTGTTTGTGCGCGACCATTATTCCCGCCGCCTAGCCGCCTATCAGGGCGTCCGTGTCGATGCCGAAGACCATGGCAACGTGCCCGAGCCGAAAGGGATTTACGAATGAGCGGTGCCGAGAAAATCCAAGTCAAAGTGACCGAGATCACCCCGCTGAACGAGTTGGTGACGCGGTTCCGGTTCGAACGCATCGACGGAGGCCAGTTGCCAACCTTTTCGGGTGGCGCGCATACGGTTGTTGAAATGCGGGATGGAGGCATCACGCGGCTTAATCCCTATTCGCTGATGTCGGATCCGTTTGATCAGTCATCCTATACGATCTCGGTTCGGCGCGATGACGAGGGCAGGGGTGGTTCACTGTTCATGCACCGCCAGGTCAAGCTGGGTGATGAGATGACCATCAGTTATCCGGTCAACTTGTTTTCACTGGACCTGCGCGCCCGCAAGCACCTGTTTCTGGCCGGTGGCATCGGGATCACCCCGTTTCTAGCGCAGATCAAACAACTTGAACTGCTGCACGGACATTGGGAGCTGCACTATGCCTGCCGCAATCACGCGCTGGCATCTTATGCGGACCAGCTGACCGACCGGCATCCCAATGAGACGCATCTGTATTACGACGATCAGAACAAGCAGATTGATCTGGAGAACCTCCTGAGCGGGCAACCTCTGGGCACGCATGTCTATGTCTGCGGCCCCAAGGGTATGATCGACTGGGTGCGCAACACAGCCGCCGCCGAAGGCTGGCCGGAAGATTGCGTGCATTACGAAGAGTTCTTGGCACCTCAGCCCGGCAAGCCGTTCGAGGTGCGGCTGGCGGCCTCAGACAAAGTCGTTCATGTCGGCGAGAACGAAAGCCTGCTCGAAGCCATCGAACGAGAAGGCGTCGATGCGCCTTATCTGTGCCGTGGTGGTGCCTGCGGTCAGTGTGAAACCGTGGTTCTGGATCACGACGGCAACTTTGTTCATCGTGATCACTGGCTGACCGATGAAGAAAAGGCAGCAGGCAAGAAGATCATGCCCTGCGTATCGCGTTTCGAGGGCAAGTCCCTCGTGCTGGACCGCTGAGAGGAGGCCCGACATGACCATTCAATTCAACGACGAATCCTTTCGCGACGACTACACATTCCACAACTCGGAATGGGCGATCAAACGCTTTCCGTTCCCGTTCCACGAAGACAGCTACATGTACTCGGTCAACATGGAACAACATCGCGGTGGACCCGAGGGCTCGGTCTATGAAATGCGGTTCGATGTGGACGAGCACTACGTCTCAGAGATGAAAGATCGCGCAATGGTTCTGGATCAGGACCCGCTGCGTTGTCAGTCGTTGCCGCATATGACACTGGCCGGTTGGGACTTGCTGGAACTGATCATGGTTAGCAAGTCCGAGGATTACCCGGACTTGTTTGAGCTACACTGCAACGGCAATCAGTGGCGCTGGATCAACAAGCCATTGGGCATCGATCACAGCTTTACCTTCATGGATGAAACCACGCTGCCCTATGGGCCGATGGAATACATCACCCGTCAGGCACAGGGCGATTTTGCCGTACTTGATCAGCGCGACGAGATGCTGTGGATGGACGCCGGAATGGTGACGACCCAAGCCGACTGGAGTCTGGATTTTGACATCGGAATGAACTTTTTCGAATGGCACGCGCCGGTTCCAAAAGCGCATGAGATGGGGATATTCAAGCGCGCATTGAAATTCCTGCTGAATATTCAGCAGGGCGCCCCCGCGCGGCGTCTCAACTGGACCATGACGGTGAATCCTTTGCTAGATACAAGCCCGGAAAACTATCACAAATGGGGCATCCAAAAGACCACGCTGACGCCCGAAAACATCGCCCACAAGCAACATCTGCGGGTCGAGTTGCAGACGTTCTTCCGTCTGCCGCGCTCCAATGCGCTGGTGTTCCCGATCCGCTGCTATCTGTGCAGTTTTCAGGATCTGATGACTGTTCCCAAATGGGGCCGCCGTCTGCACCGGGTTATTCGGGACCTGCCCGAAGAACTGGCGACTTACAAAGGGTTCATCGACAACCGCCCGATGATGCTGGACTATCTTAGCCAGTTTGACGACGGGTTACCCACATCGCCGGGGATTAGGCCGGACTTGGAAACGGAACCGCCATTGTCAAAGTGAGCACTGTGAAGTGCCGTTGCTCAAATGGTTGATCCGGACATCACGCCTTGGCTCATTCCGAGCGATAGCTTTGCGTTGTATGACGCGCTTGCGCTGCTTCGTGCGTCATTTCAATTCATGGATGCCCGGATCGACCCCCCGTCTTCTATCCATAGGCTGACGGTAGAAGGGATGCGGGCGCATTGTCAGGATGGTGGTGAAATCTGGGCCATCGGCCGACCGCTATTCGCATGTATGTTTCTGACGCCCAAACCTGACTGCCTGTACGTGGGGAAGCTTGCAGTTCAGGAAGGACTGCGGGGGCAAGGTATCTGCCGCAAGTTGGTGGATCATGCTGCAAGCCGTGCAACTGAGCTTGGTCTGCCTGCGCTGGAGCTGGAAACACGCGTGGAACTTACTGAAAACCAACGCGTTTTTTCAAGGCTTGGGTTCACGATCGTGAATACCGGTAGCCATGAAGGCTATGACAGACCCACGGATTTCCGATTGCGCAAGCCGATCAGTTTGTCTGCGGATAGCTGATCACTGATATGTAGCGGGCCGGCAGATTAACCAACCGTTCCGGACCATGGGGCGCGTCCGCATCAAAGAACAGGGTGTCACCTGGTTTCAGGGGGTAGATCTGGTCCCCATGGCGGTAATCTACTTCGCCTTCCAGCATGTAAATCGTCTCGATTCCACCATGTTGAAATGTTGGAAACACGTCGGATTTAGCGGTTAGAGTGATCAAGTAGGGTTCGACAATTACACCTGATCCGTTGGCGCCGATATGCCCCAACAGATTGTATTGATGGTTTGCGCGTGTTCCTTCACGTTCCAGCTCGACGCCTTCACCAGCTTTTGTATGAACCGCCTCGCGGCGTTCTTCGAACTGTCTGAAGAAGCTTGTCAAAGGAACCGAAAGTGCATCCGCCAGCGACTGCAAGGTCGTCAAGGACGGTGACGTGTTTCCGTTTTCGATCTTGGATAGCATGCCAATCGACAATCCGGTTAGCTGGGCCAGCTCCGCGACGGTTATTTCCTGCTGCTTGCGAAAGGCACGAACCTCGCGGCCGATGGCAACTTCAAGAACTTTTTCTCTGTTACCCGAACGAACGGAATGTGGGTCCTGAGTCAGATTTGCCGCCATTTCTTTGTCGCGTTTTTTCAATTTTACTCTTTCAATGTCTTGCTACACTTGTCCAAACTGGTTCTGCAAGCAGGAGCAGCGGAAAACCCATTCCATTCGAAGTATCATAGCACCTAATTTTTCCTGATAGTAAAATAATCATGCTGGCAGAAAAAAGACCAGAGATCAGAATTCCACGGTTTGATGGCTTTTCGATGGGGAGCCTGACATCGTTGATCGAACCTCTGCGTATCGCAACGATCGCGCCCGGCATTAAGCATTTCTAATAATCGCTTGCGACCGAAAGAGGCAAAAAAGCCACCTGCAGCGCCAATGCCGGGTTGGAGGTTGGAACATATGTGTTGGATCGCCGATCGATGGACATTCTTTTCCAGCTTAGCAGTCCGACCTCGGGTTTAAGCGATTGTGGTCAGGAAAACAGAATGCCACTTACCCTTTCAGGGCACATAGCCAGGAAGTGCCGAGTGCAGCCAAAACGATTGCCGAGTGAAAGACTTTTGGGCATCTGTCGTAGCGTGTCGCCACTCTCCGCCATTCTTTGAGCCTACCGAACATGATCATAATGTGGTTGCGCGGTTTGTAGCGGTGCTTGTCACTTCGCGCGAGCCGCTTGTGTTGTTTCCAGCCCGGGATACATGCGCACAGCCCGTTTGATATCTTTGACGATCTTCTCGTCAGGGCTCTTCCTTGTCTTTCTTATCATCCACTCCTCAGTGGTTGCGATGAGCCAAGGACTCTTTCTTATCCAATACGGCTATATGGAACCAAAAGCGCTGACGCCAAAAACGGCCCGACATACCACAACAACCTCATCGAGGTACAAGACGTCGCCTGTACGACCCTGCCGGCCTCGCAACAACATCTCCTCAAATTTCCGCAAGCTCAGATTGAAGCAAGTTTACAACCACACCGCGTGTGCAATGATCTGACCAGGAAATCGGTGACGTTTGTAGTTGATGGACATTGAATCCACCGACGCCAATTAAGTCCATATCCAGGTTTGAGCAACCGCTCTAGAGATACAGAGGCAATGCCATCCGCTTTACTCAGTATAGTTGGGCATGGCTCGACGGCGTACATAAGTTCGCAACTCTTTCATTGATGCGATTGCCGCAATCAGAAAGGCGACGGATAGAACCACCCCCCAGTTGGTCTGTGAAATAATACTCACCTGCAACGTTTCATTTGTTCGAACGCCACTCACCGCCAAAAACAAAAGCGTAAAAATCGAAGGTAAAATGATCGGTGAAAGTGAAAAATTGGTGCGCCGGCGTAATAGAACCAGAGAGACAATCGCGCTGACAAGCTCTGCAGCTATACCTATCCAGATAACCGACAAAATATTGCCTTGGTGGTACGCCGCATGCCACACGAGAGGTAAAGCGCTCACAAGGACGATATTGGCGATCATGGCGTTTTCAGTTCGAGCTTTTGCGACTGCCATAGTGGTGCTGCCACTGCGCGACGCTCGAATTCCCTGCATGATGGCAAGCCATGCGAGAATGGGAATGACCGCTGCATACTTGTCCCCAAGCGCGAGACTTACAAACGGCTCGCCGAAAAAAATGATGCAAACGGGTTCTGTCGCAAACTTTTCAGATGGCAGAGCATTAGTGGAATTGGTGAGCGGTTTACCCTGCCAGTTGGGCGAAC
>NZ_JBXWPA010000028.1:0-14187 GCF_059611165.1 Ruegeria sp. CDSB013
GCCCTCCTTGGGGAGGACAGGTCCGAGTTTCTGATTTTTAGCGAAGGCTCGGCAAACTGGCTGGAATACGGGGACTATAAGTATGATCAATGCAATTGATGCCCCCCTCCAACCGATTTCCCAATTGGTAAGCCAGTTTAAATGTTTGGTTTCCTCGATTGTGCTGGGTTCGGGTCTAGTTTGGACCTTACCAGCTTTCGCGGCTGACGGTTCGCAACTTCCAACCGGTTTGCGGTCGAAGGTTGATCTGGCGGCACTGGCCTGCGCAGAGTTCAACAACGGTCAGTTTGACTTAGATTGGGGCGCGGTTGAAAGGGTGGATCTCGACGGAGATCTACAACGCGACTGGGTTTTGAATGAGTCTGGTTTTGCGTGTTCGAGCGCCGCATCTCTTTACTGCGGCACTGGCGGATGCATGTCGCACTTCTTGATTGAAGAGGAGGTTCAATCCTTGCTCAACCAGGGCTGGACGGTTGTTGATTTTGGGCGTCAACGCGTTGTTATTGCGGATATTCATGGATCCAATTGCGACGGAATAAACCCAACGCCTTGCGTCACCGCCAGTGTTTGGGATGCGGACGCTAAGACGTGGCGCTCGTCTGCTGGCGATTGGGAGTAAGCTGCAATTGGGCACCGCAGATAGCCAAACTACGATCACGTTGGGGTGTTGTTAGGCAAACTTACCTTCGGCTGTATTCCAACAGAAGCTCTGTTCGGATCCCAGAATTGCTTTAAGGTTGCGTATGTACCGTTAGGTTCCTCACTTTGAGACAAAGCTATCCAAAGCAAGACTGAAAGAGAATTGAATGAAACGCCTGTTTCCATCTCTGCCTGAGAACGCGACGCTTGGAAGTGTCTATCAAGCCTTTCCAGACAAACTTTCGCCGCTTTGCGCGTACGAAAGCCTGGTTATGAGGGGCGAGAGCGACCTCTCGGTTGCTGAGCGTGAACTAATCGCAGCTTATGTCTCTGGCTTGAATGCTTGTGCGTATTGCCATGGGGCGCACATCGTTTTTGCCAAAGCCTACGGCATTGAGGTCGAGACAATCGAGGCACTGATGGAAGACCGCGATACGGCACCCGTCGAAGACCAACTCAAACCGTTACTGGCATACATTGAAAAGCTCACCGTCTCACCATCCCGAATGACGGAAGCCGACGCAAAAGCAGTCTACGCGGCAGGCTGGTCGGAGAGTGCGCTGTTCGATGCTATCCAAGTTTGCGGTGTCTTTAATCTCGTGAATCGCTTCATAGAAGGAACAGGTGTCCAAAGCCCTGGCACCGACCCAAGAGAAGCGGACGAAGCCACTTTAAACCGATGCCGCAGTGACAGCTTCTATACCGATTTCGGACGAGAGAACGGCCTCGACATCCCTTGAATTGATGTTGTTCTAACGTTTCCAATCGGAAATGGTTTTGGCTGCGTCGCAAAACTCTTGCGTCAGATCAATGCCTCTAACCTTAGCGCTTGCTTCTTCTGCAATTGTTTTGGTGACCCCACCCAAGCCACTACCAATATCAAGTACATTCGCGCCTGTCGTTAACTTCAGTTTCTCCAATAACTGTAAAGCCGTCTGTCTGCCTCGGAAATGGAACTCATCGATTGGTTAGAAATCCGCGGCGCGTAGTTTCTTCGGGTCAATGCTCGCGGCCTTCAGGCTATCAGCTATCTGGTCGATCAGCCTGCGGCTGGGACCATAGTAGTCGGAAACTTGCTCTCTCATTCTCAACCCCTTTCACCAATCATGTTGAATGCTACTGAATGCCCATCAGATCAAAACTCGCGGAGGGTCGGCAGGCACTCGAGTGCTCAAGGTAGAGCTTCGAACCAGTCTAGCACCGCGTCCCGCCAGCCCTCCGGAACGCCGTGTCCGCCTTTGGTGACCTTCAACCGAATCGAGCCGGCCTCACAGTCCATCCAATCCTTCTGCATCGAACCATCGTCGCCAAAGCTGTTTTCCGCGCTACCCAAGCAGGCGTTTTCTCGGCGCCAGACGTCCAAGCCCTTCATGACGTTACCCTGGTGAAAATCGACACCCTCCCATGTCAGCTCTCGGCCTTCGAACGGCACCATTCTGTCTTTGAAGCCGTGTACGTGAAACAGGTGAACTGGCGCATCGCACTCAGTGGTCATAGGCTCCCAGAACGCCCCAGCCGCAGCGGCAAAACCTCTTGCCATCTCTGGCGCTTGGCACGCAATGTCCCAGACCATCGAGCCGCCGCGGGAGAAGCCTGCGATCAGTATTCGCGACGGGTCAATTCCGAAGCGCTCCACAGCGTCGGCGCGTACGGCGTCGATAAAGGCTACATCATCGCGCGCCAGGTCATATCCGTCAGCCACACCCCAATCGAGGTCTTTGTCATTAATACTGGGCTGCCCGCTCGGCATAATCACCGCGTAGCTACGCCGGATGAAAGGGTCAACATAGGCGGAATTCTGGATCATCGCCTTGCCAGACCGTCCATAACCGTGCAACCAAATGACGGCAGGTCGTTCATCCGGAGCCTCTGACAGGGCCACGTAGTATTTACCGCCTTCCAGTGTGCACGGTGCATCTGGCGCACCACACTCTCCATCAGAAGCGAGGGCAGCGTTCGGCTTCGCAGCAATAACAGCAATGGCAATACCGAGCGTCAAAATGCGATTGCGCGTTTCGGGTCGCATCAAAAGTGTACCTCTGTGGTTAGGTCACAGAAGATCATAGCACAGCGTTGCGCATCTCCGAAGGCAGCGGCCAAGCGTTTGTGAACCATCTGAAGTCTAGGCAAAGTTGGCCGGTCTATCTCTATCCAAATAAGTAGTTGTGAGCTTGGGAAGGAACTTAGATTTTGTTCGAGAACCCAGGTAACTTTCATTAAAGTGGTACGGGGGGACTTATGGAACGCCGTCTAACTGCCATTATGGCTGCGGATTTTGTGGGATTCTCACGCCTGATCGGGCGTGATGAAGAGGGCACCATTACAGCGCTAAAGGGCTACCGAATACTCATTGATGGCCTCATCTCAAACTACGGTGGTCGCGTGTTCGGCAGCGCGGGTGACAGCGTCATCGCTGAATTCACAAGTGCAACGGACGCGTCCCGCTGTGCATTGGAAATTCAAAGAGAGCTGAAAGTCCGGAACCTCGATCTGCCGGAAAAAGGGCGCATGAACCTTCGTATCGGAATACATCTCGGTGATGTCGTGGCAGATGGCGATAACCTGCTGGGAGACGGTGTCAACATTGCGGCTCGGTTGGAAGCAATCGCACCGCCCGGAGGCCTTTGTGTTTCCAAAGCAGTTGCCGATCAACTTTCGGGAAAGGTGGACGCGGAATTTGCGCATGCTGGCGCCCATGAATTGAAGAATATCGCCAATAAGGTCGAGGTTTGGACCTGGCCTCCGGAACTTGCGGTCAAACCCAAGCGCAGCGCAGCGATCCGATGGACTGCCGCGACGGCTGTTGTCGCCACAGCTACCGCGATTTCAGCTTTTTTTGTATTTGGAAGAGATGATCCGCGCGACCTTCCGTCAGGTGCGCGGATTGTCATTACACCTTTTGAAACAATCGGGGAAAACAAGGAAGACGAGTATTTTGCTGAAGGTTTGACGCGTGATCTTAACGCCTTGTTGGCGAAGTTCTCTAACCTGTTTGTTATAGCTCCCGAAGCTGGAGCCGACTTCAGCAGTAACAAAGATTGCGAAGCGATCAGGGATGCGTTACGGGCCGATTACATACTTGGCGGCACGGCCCAACGGTCTGACTCGAAATTGCGGGTGACAACTACATTCATCAATGCAAGGACTTGCCGTCAACTCACACCGCCGGGCCCCTTTGATATGGACCTCAGCATCGCAAATGTCATGGATATCCAGGTTGAGATTGCAAGAAAGGTCGCCTCGCAAATCGGTTCAAGCGATGCCCCTTTGTTCAACACTTCTGTACAGCAGGCTATCCGCGACAAGGCTCCGGAAAACCTGGAAGCCTATGAATGTTATCTGTTGGGATTCTGGTTTTATCAAAGTTTCAGCATTGAAGCGCATCGCAAGGCTCGGGACTGTCTATTGCGAACCGTGAAGGAAGAACCTGGTTACTCTCTTGCTTGGTCGCGATTGGCCTTTAACTATCTCGAGTCTAAGAAACGATCATTCGACACCGATCCGGATTGGGCAAATAAGGCCCGAGACGCCGCGACACGTGCACTTGAGGAAGACCCGGACAATGCGGATGCGCACTACGCCCTGGCAATCCTCAGCAGAATGACGGGAGAAGACAAGGCGGTCTTCTTTGAACACGCAAAGAACGCCACGGAGCTTAGTCCCAATGATTCCTGGATCCTCGCGGATCTGGGTATCTTTCTTGCTTACTCCGGCGAGTTTGAAAAAGGTAAAGAGTGGATTTCCCGCGCAAAAGACCTCAACCCCAAACTTCATCCTGGCTACAATAACGCTTGGGTGCTGCACGCGATCTTGCAAGGCAATTATGATGAGGCACAAAAAGTCATCTTGAGCTGGGGCACGCCGAAATCCACCATGTCGATGGCAAGCCTGACTGCAAGCTATGCTTTGGACGGCGAGCAACAAAAGGCGCAAGAGATGGCGCGACGCTTGCAAAACGAACACCCGGAGTTTCTTGACGATCCACGCTCACCGTATCGAGCGCGTGGAATGCCAACGGAGCTGATCGAAAAGATAATGGATGGGCTTCGCATTGCCGGTATTGAAGTTTCAGAGAACTAACGCCGCGATTGCTTGCAAACATCGCTTTCAGAATGGCGGGCGTAGAATGTTTGTAGCGGCTCTGGAACCAAGTTGCGTTTGCTACCTAACGCTGTTGCCGACACCGAATAAGGAGATTCGTAATTTCTAAGGACAGTTTTGCGGACGCAGAAATTGGAAGACACCTAGCGGACGCTGCACGTCGTTGCCGCATGGTTTTCTTCACTGGATTGCCGGCATCTGGAAAGTCATTCCTATTGCGCCAGCAAATATCCATTGCGATCTCCTTGGGACGTCGCGTGCATATCATGCGTTGGGATAAGGGGCTCGCGGCGTTTCAGACCGAAGACATACTAACAAAGTATCCAGATGTTTCGGATGGAACTCATCCGTTGATCCGACGGGCCGCCGGATTGTGGGGCCGAAGAACCTTAGCGCGATGGCAGGCGGAGAATTCCGATCCCACAGACATGATTGTGGGCGAAGTCCCTATCATCGGAAACAGGTTTTCAGAGTTCATCCAGGCGCAGCCGGATCAGATTGAGCCTGCCTTAGCTTCCGAGGAAACCAAATTCATCTATCCGGTTCCCACAAAGGGCTTACGTGCCAATCTCAAAGCTATTCGAAGATCTACGTTTGCGAACCCCGGACATCCTGAAGAGGCCAGGGACGCGCCACCATCCACAATGGAACTGGCTTGGCGTTTGACGTGTGCCAAGGCCGCAGAATTGGGCTTGATCTCTGAAGCGGATATTCATTCTCCGTACGAGGAGATGATTTATGTGCGGTTTTTTGAGCACCTGCTGCAACTCCGACACGCCATCAGAATTGGGGTCGATACGATCTATTCAAATGCTGGGTCAGCCCATGATCTGGATGCGGACGCCTTAGAACTCAGTGCTAGCTCAGACGAAGTAAAGTACGCAATCGCAGAGGTAGAGACTACTTTTACAGCCGAAGAAGCCGCCCGAGAAGTTGAAAACTGGTATCGGGTGTAGTCTCGGACAAAGGTCTGTTCGGTTAGCATTTCGGAATTTGCAAAGCTTGGTTGCGAAGGTCCGGTTTAGGCGGCGGTCTCAATTGATCGACGCAACACTTCACTTTGAGAGCAAAGATGGAGTGTTTGGATGCTGCGTGCTGCTCGAATGAAAGTGAGGCGCAGAAAGCGGCCTTTGCAAATTTACGAGAACGGATCAAAGGAAATTGCCTTTCACCAAACGACGAACATGCGGAGGTGAGGTGAGTGACCTTTGCCAGCAGGTGGCTCACTTCAATATCGTCAAACAAGGCGCCAGGTTGCACGAGAAGGTCTCGTGTTGGTACTTACTCAATGGCTACAACACAGGTGCGTTGCTGTCTCTTCCAGCTTGCAGCTGAATTTGGCGTGATCTAATCGCCTTACTCGGCCGATTGTCAACAAGTGTCGTCAGAACCTTCCTGGATACAGACTCATCATGTTCTGCACGTCCAGTTCACTCGAAAACGCGTCAGGATTACTCCAGATCACCTCGTTAATATAGTCGCGTTCCGAGTGAAGATCGTTGGCTGTAGGCCGTGATTTCCGGTTTTCGGGGAAGTCTCTCTTGGTCCAACCGAACAGTCCACCAAATACGGTCCAGATGCTGGGTGACATTGTATGGGAAGCCATCTCGTGGTCCTTTCCGACTTACTTGCGCTGTCGCAACAAGAGTAACTGTTCACCCGTTTTTCTGGTATCCAGCACAAAATTGTGCTGTTCTACAAAAATGAAGAACGGGTTCCGAAATTGGTCGGATATTCGCGTGTTCCTCTCTGTCTTCAGAGAAGGATCGACGCTTGCGGCCTCCAAAAAGCTACAGGTCTCCCAACCAACGGTTGCCCGGCGCATTGATGTTCTCGAAAAAGAAACAGGCTTGACGCTGTTTCAGCGCGGTACGCACGGGTTCAAACCGACCCGAGAAGCCCTTCGCCTCGTTCCCCTCGCCGAAGCAATCGAGGCTTCAGTCCTCGAATTTACCGACTGCGCGAAAGAATTGACGTCGACACAACCCATCCGTATCACCGCTTATTCGGCAAACTTCTCAGCACGCATGATCGAAATCGTAAACGCGTTTTCCGCCGACAATCAGGACGTCGTATTCGAGTTTTTGTCCAGCGTTCGGACGCTGGACCTGATGGCCGGGGAGGCAGACATTGCGTTGCGCCTTGCGAGAACCGATCCTGATCCTGACCTGATCTGCCGGAAGATTAGCACGGCACGCTGGTCTTTGTTCGGCAGCAAAAACTACGCGGACAAATTTGGCCTGCCGGGGTCAACAAATGATCTGGCCGGGCATCAGTTTGTTACCTTTCAGCGGGACGATGTACCGAATGTTTTCCACGAATGGTTGACCAATCACGTGGCACCAGAACAGATCGTCATGTCTTTCACTGAACTGGAGCTAATGCATGCGGCGATCAGGTCAGGGCAAGGCCTTGGGATCAGCAATGTCAAGCTGGTTGAAACAGACATGTCCTTTATCCGATGTTTCGACGAAATCCCCGAACTTGCGGTGCCGCACCTAATGCTCATTTCGCCGGAAGCCTATCGTCGGCCAGAGGTTAAAGCCTTCGTCAAGTTCTTCGCACCTCGCTATGCGGCAATCTATAAGTAGTTATTTGGGCAAAAAAGGATTGAGAACACGCGAACAAACTTGTTTGCATGTACGCCACGACCGCAATTGCGAATAGAAGCCTTATGTGGCGAGCCCAAGGATACTCTTGAAGATGACAAAGTGAGGTCGAATTGATCGCCGCGCCCAAGTCGCTGCAAACCGCCTTAACTCCGATATGCCATCACGTGGTGCATGACCAGGTTAAGAACTTCAACATCGTTCTGGTTAAATGTCTGGTATCGGAATTTGACCGTTCCCCGGTCTGGCTTCGAACGTGATGGTGTAATTGCCTCAACCGTGACGCGCACGCTGATCGTGTCACCGGAATACACCGGAGCCAGCCACCGCACCTCGTCCATACCATGTCCACCCAGATTGGTGCCGGTAAGTACACCAGTGTCGCGGAACAACCTGAAAGTAAGCGCAATTGTCTGAAATCCACTGGCGATGAGACCGCCGAAAATCGACTCTGCGGCAGCCACTTTGTTAACGTGGAAGGGCTGCGGGTCATGAACCAGTGCGAAGTCAATAATCGCTCCCTCGGTCAGCGTAACGCCACCGGTTTCGAAGGTTCTGCCAACCGACAAATCGTCGATGTATTTTCCGCTGACCATGGCAAAAGTATAGTTTGATGCACACTCAACCGTCAACGCGGAGCCACGCTCGGCAGCCACTAATGCCGCATTGTCATTCGACCATGGTAAAGATCGTAATTAAGAACTGAGCCAGTGGTCGTTGACCTATGCCGTGGCGACAAAAAGGTGCGCTTCTTGCGGTACATGCAAAACGCCTTCTTTGTCATATCTAGACAAAGCGTCTGCAACCTCTTCCACGACCTTGTTGGTGACGTCAGCACCTGCATCCCTAAGATCAGTTTCGATTGGCAGCGCCATGATCTGCGCACGAAGATCAATAAATCTTCGCTCTAGTACCAACGGCTCGTGACGAGCTATCTTGAAGCCTGCATCGACCAACAAGTTCGATATGAGGTCCCCATCTCGAAACGAAAAAGGCGCTCTGGCCTTGACTGCGGCATCTGTTCCAACATGCCGTTCGAGAGCTTTTGAAAGCGCTCCATTGAAGGGCGACACAGCGCGCCAACATGTCAAAAATAGCTGACCGTCATTGCGCAAGATCCTATGAACTTCTTGCAACGCGGCGGATTTGTCAGGGAAGAACTGAAGCCCCTGTTGTATGAAGGCATAGTCAAACGTAGCCTTTCCAAAAGGTAACTCGGTTACATCTGCTGCATACCACTCGAGCACATGACGACAATCCGGCTGATAGGACTGCGCGACCTCAATCATGGTTTCGTTCAGATCTACGCCAACAACCCGGCCTTCGCCGGTCAGTTTCCTTGCTATCTCTCGCGTCAAAGCCCCGGTGCCGCATGCAATGTCGATGACACAAGCGCCGCTTCGAAGCTGAACCTTCTGCATGGTTGCTTCAGCCAATGGGCCAAACATCGCAGGCACACTGTGGTTGTTGTACTTCTGCGCAGCTTCTTTGGTCAGCCGGAATTTGTCCGTCATCAAAAATATCCTCCTAGCAACGCGTTAATAATTGGACCACCCAAAATGACCCAAAATCGTAGTCTCACGAGGTTTCAACCGGAAGGCTCTCATCGGCGCTCCACTCAGCCCATGAACCATCATACAGGCAGGACTTTTCGAACCCAATTTGGCGCAGCGCAAGGAGCCCACAAGAAGCAGCTATGCCACGGCCGCAATAGGCGATGACCTCATCGTCAATTTGAATTCCCTTGTCCTGATAGTGCTTGAGGAGCTTGGAATGATCCGCCAACTTAAATGAACCACGTTCCTTTAGTTTCGCAGCCCGTTCGGCAATGGGTGTGTGTGCCAAATCCGGATCGATGTTCGATATCGCCGGTATGTTGACGGCACTGGGGATATGTCCCGAGCGACCTCCCCATGTGTGAAGGCCGTCGCCTCGGAAGAGGTCGTTTGGCAGAAAGTCCACAATTCTGACTCCGGGCTTACCTATCGCGTGCAGAACATCAGCTTTGTGGGCAATCCAATTACCCTGCACTGTTGGTTCAAAGTCACCGTGCTCAACGGTTAGATCGCCAGTTTCAGTGGGTCGACTTTCGAGTTTCCATTGCTGCAAGCCGCCGTCCAAGACCTGCACGTTTTTATGTCCATAGTGCGAAAGTGCCCACCAAAGACGCGCGGAAGCCAGCGGAAGCCCGGAGTCATCGTAGACCACGACATGACTGTCGTTGGAAACACCCAACTCGCGCATCTTTTCCCCAAAACCCTCTGGCCCAAGCATCATATCGGGAATGTTCTCAGTGCCGTCTGCAAGCTCTGTCGACATGCCAACATACACTGCGCCAGGAATGTGCTCGGCTTGGAACTCGCTCCTATCGTCATAGGCCACGCCCTTGCCGTTTTCCTCCCTAAACTTCCAGCGAACATCAATGATGCGCAGTTTCGGGTCAGTCAGGTTATTTGCCAACCAAGCCGTATCAATGAGTGGGCGATTGTGTATTACCATCCCTACGTTCTCCTCTAACCGGACGTGGGTCGAGCCGTATGGAATAATCCTCAAAATTGCTTTCGGAGTCCAATTTTGGAAAATCTGGATTTGGTGAAGCAACTATGGTTTGAACGAAATTTCGATGATTTTATGAGGCTTCTGAAAGAAACTGATGCTGAAATCATGGTGCCTCGTAACGTCGATTTCCTTTGACTCGTTTATGGCTAGGCATGCTCATATAGCTCGCTGACGGACAGGTTTGGTACAGATAGTGGAAGGTTTGGATGCTTGAAGATCGATACGAAAGCCCGCTAACGACCACATCACAAGCTGCGCGAGACGCCTACGTTGAAGGCATCGACCGTTTTCTAGGCGCTTTTGATGATGTTGAAGACGCTTACCGTTCTGCAATGCGGGCAGATGATAGTTTTGCTATGCCTCATGTTGGGCTTGCACGCTACCTTGTTACTGTCGGGCGTGGACAAGATGCAAAGCGTGAAATAGCCGTCGCAAAGGAACTCTCGCATGGCGTCAGCCCGCGCGAAGCCGCCCAGATCGACATTATCAGCGATCTCATTGAGGGGCGTGCACCGCAGGCCTACAGGCGCATTCGAGATCACGTCGCAGACCATCCGCGAGATATTTTGCTGGCTCAGACATGTACCAGCGTATTTGGTCTGATTGGGTTTTCAGGTCAGGCAGGACGCGAGGCGGAGCAGCTTGCGTACACAACCATGTTAAAGCCACACTATGGCGACGACTGGTGGTTTCTCTGCCAGCATGCATTTGCCCAGATGGAGGCCGGACAGATTGGCCTGGCCGCTGAAAACATTGAGCGCGCGCTTGAATTGAAGCCAGACAGCGCACACAGTGCACATGTCAAGGCCCATCTCTACTATGAGAACGGGGAGACGGACGCTGGCTACGCTTATCTGCGCGAGTTCTGGCAAGACTATCCCTTCACGGCGTATCTGCACTGCCATCTCAGTTGGCACGTTGCTCTGTGGGCGCTTGAGAGCGGCGATGTGGCGGGTATGTGGAAGCTGTTCGATGATTATGTTTCCCCCGACCGACCTCCTGCGCCACCACTGAACGTTCTGACTGATAGTGTGGCAATTGTTCACCGCGCCTTTTTGGCTGGTGAGCAAATTCCTCAGGAGCGTTGGCAACAACTCAGCGACTATGCTGTTCAGTTCTTTCCTTCACCTGGCTTGGCTTTTGCGGATGTTCACGCTGCTCTTGCGCATGCGATGGCTGGAAACAGAGAGCGTCTGGAAACAACCATTGACGGCGCAAAGGGCCCCGCAGGCCCCACCGTTGCTTCGGTCGCAGGCGCATTCCGTGCGTTGGCGGATGGAAATGCGGATGAAGCGATTGAGAAATTTGTAGGTGTCATGTCTGAGCACGAGCGCCTAGGCGGCAGCCGGGCGCAACGCGACTTAATTGAGTTTTCATTGGCGCATGCGCTGGCAATTTCGGGACAATCGAATGAAGCTCGACGCATTCTCAACATGCATCGACCCCATACCTCTCATGACCATGCAGTTGCCACGCTAGAAGGATAGGGTGCCTGAATCTTTGACGCCCGCAATGAGCCCAAATTACACGTTTTCAACACCACTTAGAACGGAAGCTGTCGCACGACGCTACCAAGCCCCAAAAGTGTTAGTTGGCGGAAAAGACCAATCTGACTGCTGACATCAGCTTTCTCAAAAGCCCGTCTTAGGTGTGTGCGAGCGGTGTTTGTGGTCTTGTCGGTGGGCTACAGTGGAGGGATTGGACGGCGCGTCACTCACGCGGCCGACAAGTTGATCAGTCGCCAAGAAGAGTGCTTCGATCAAATGGAGTTCATATAAGACGGGTCTATGCCTTGGGTCGGCTTTGATGGCGCCAGTATCGAGAAACAGCCCATTGTGGTAACCTCCTACCTTTAATTAGGGGGTTATTGTGATGGAATACTATGATCTCGGTAGCTACAGTCGAAAGATCACAACCTCGTCGGACGAAGCCCAGCTTTGGTTTGATCGTGGTTTGGCTTGGACTTACGCCTACAACCACGAAGAAGCGATTGTATGCTTTCAGAATGCTGTAGCTGCAGATCCAAATTGCGCAATGGCGCACTGGGGCATCGCGTATTGTATTGGGCCGAACTACAACAAGCCCTGGGAAACATTCGAAGAAGACGAAAAGCCTGACTGTATCGCCTTGGCGAAAGCGTCAATCGAGGCTGCTGCGTCGTTAAAGGAGCGGCTGACGCCTGTTGAACGCGCGCTAATCGATGCCATTCCAGCGCGTTATCCATCTTCATCGGATATTGAGGATTTCAGCCCGTGGAATGATGCCTTCGCTGATGCGATGCGAAAGGTTCACACCGAATTCGATCAGGACCTGGACGTGTCTGCGATTCTGGCCGAGTCGCTCATGAACCGGACACCTTGGCAGCTTTGGGATTTGCCGACCGGAAAGCCCGCCGAAGGGGCCGATACGCTCGAGGCAATATCCGTGCTCGAAAATGCGTTCGATACACTTTCCGGAGCATGGGAGCACGCAGGACTATTGCACATGTACATTCACCTGATGGAAATGTCGCCCCACCCCGAACGGGCACTGCGTCACGGCGATGTGCTCAGCACGCTGGTGCCCGAGGCCGGGCATTTGTTGCACATGCCGACCCATATCGACGTGTTGTGCGGAGACTACATGAACGTGGTACTGCGCAATCACAAAGCCATATTGGCAGATCGCAAGTTTCTGAAGCGCGAAGGCCCTGACAATTTCTATTCCGTCTATCGGTGCCACAACTATCACTTTAAAATATACGGTGCGATGTTCTTGGGGCAACCATCGGCAGCAATCGAAGCCGCCGATGAGCTGATCGACACCTTGCCGTCAGACACTCTTCGGCCGATGGCGGACTGGTTTGAAGGCTTCATACCAATGAAGCAACATGTGCTGATCAGGTTTGGTCGCTGGCAGGATATTCTCGATCAGGATCTGCCAGAGGATGAAGAGCTTTACAGCGTGACCATTGCCATGATGCGTTACGCAAGGACGGTCGCCTTGGCCAACCTACACAGGGTCGCCGAAGCCGAGAGTGAAAAAGCCAAGTTCTATTATGCTCTGGCCAGAGTTCCTAAGACCCGAATGCTGTTCAACAACACATGCCGGGACATTCTGAAGGTCGCTGAGCAAATGATGCTGGGTGAGTTGGCCTATCACGCAGGAGAGCACGAAACGGCCTTTGACCACCTGCGAAAGTCAGTCGAGATCGACGACAACTTGCCATACGACGAGCCTTGGGGCTGGATGCAACCCACCCGTCATGCGCTGGGTGCTCTTCTTCTTGAGCAAGGCCAGATGGAGGAAGCCGAAGCTGTTTACCGTGCAGACCTTGGCCTGGATGCAACGCTTAGCCGGGCCTGTCAGCATCCCGGCAACGTCTGGAGCCTGCATGGCTTGCACGAATGTCTCACCCGGCGCGGTGAAACGGTCGAAGCCGCCCATATTAAGCTACAACTGGACAAGGCCACTGCCCGCGCCGAGGTGCCGATCAAGGCATCGTGTTATTGCAGGCAGAAGGCTTTGGCCGCCGAGTAATCACTGATCAACAGCAATGGCTGGGGCATTTGCGAGGCCCGCTTCTGCCTTTGACCGGGACTTGTTTAACTTCGTTGATGGCAACCGCCTGGGCGACCACAAGACTGCCAAGCATCGCTTGGATGCCGTTTTGCGGTAAATCAGCCGCATGGTAGCATAGCGCAGGATTTGCAGTCCGGGGGCAATATGGTCTTAACATTCGCACAAATGGAAGCTCGGGAAATATCCAAAGCAGATCCGATTTCAGCAACTGACGCACTGGCAGTACTGATCGAAGACCCCAACGTACTTGTAGTGGACGTGAGGGATAACGCTGAAATGGCGGCTACAGGTATCAGCCCTAGAGCAATTCTGGCTCCTAGTCGCGCCGTCGCTTGGATGGCAGACCTTGAAAGTGAATACAGATCTCAAGAGTTACAGGATCGTGGAAGGCGAATTTTCACCACCTGTGGCGGCGCTCCTAGCTACCGAGGCGCGGCAGCGGCAAACGTATTGACTGCGATGGGTTTTCAAAACGTGCAGTTTATCGATGGAGGGATGGCGGCTCTGATCGCAGCTGGCTCCTCCACAGAGCAGCCTTAAGAAACGGCGAAACCAACGGTCTTGAGCAAACAGAGCAGGTGGAAATAGATACGTCTCAGCTTCCAGAGTTGTGTCTCGATACGACTTGCGACTGAGATTTTAGCCAGTTGACGAACACCTTAGCCTCGGGACGCTGAAATTCTGCTTGAGTCTGGATGTAATAGACGCCGAAGAGTGG
>NZ_JBXWPA010000029.1:0-6010 GCF_059611165.1 Ruegeria sp. CDSB013
TGACTTCGGAGAGAACCAAGACCCCGGCGGACAACAAATCCAACGCCCTTGACAATACCGCGATCAGAGAACCGCTTAAGAAAAACATCACTGCTTAAACATCATTTTTTATAATATATCACATGCTTATACATTATTTTTACTTATGTTTTGATTTCGGCATATCTGTCTCAGCCAAACCAGTTCTGTTTGTAGCAATAAAAATGGAGACAGATCATGAAAGTCATCGTTGTGGGAGCCACCGGAACACTTGGCAGCGCAATAACATCAGACCTGAAGAACGACCACGAGGTCGTGGAAGTTGGCTTCTCGGAAGGTGATGTCCAAGTCGATATCACCGATTTCGGGTCGATTAAGGCCATGTATCAGAAAGTTGGCGCTTTCGATGCGCTGGTGTCGGCGACAGGGGCCGTGCATTTTGGCCCTCTGGCAGACATCACACAAGAACAGTGGCAGCTTGGCCTGAACAACAAGCTGATGGGACAGGTCAATCTGGTGATGGAAGGAGCCAAGCACATCAACGATGGTGGGTCCTTTACCCTGACCGCTGGCATCATCAGCAGGGACCCGATCCGCTATGGGTCCGCTGCCACCACCGTGTGCAGTGCGCTAGAGGGATTTGCAGCATCGGCGGCGTTGGAATTGCCGCGCGGCATTCGCGTCAATGCAGTCAGTCCAACCATTTTGGAAGAATCCGTCGACCTCTTCGGTTCTGCCTTTGCGGGTTCCGAGCCTGTACCTGCAGCGGTCGCTGCCAAGGCGTTTCGCAAAAGTGTTGAGGGTGCCCGGAGCGGCCAAACTTTCACCGTCCAAGGCCGCACCTAAGCCGCGTTCCTTCAATCGGGTCCTTCAGACCGGAGGACCCGAAACATCCTGGCCGACTGGACGCTGGAAAAATAACAACCAATCCGCCGGCCGCCTCCAAGGAGACCACACAACATGCACGTCATTCCAAAACAATACACGCAGTACGTTTTCTACTTCTTCATGGCACTTTTGATGTCTGGCCTGATGTCGTTGGTCGTCACGACGATCAACATCGGCATCGTCCCAAACCTGATCTCGGCGTGGCTGAGCGCCTGGATTGTCGGTTTTTTGGCTGCTTTGCCTGCCATCATGATTGTGACGCCCGCTGTACGAAGCATCGTCGGTCTTTTTATCGTGGAATGCGAGTGAGGCCAAACTAGCCAAATCTATGCCGGCCGCAACAACTCCTTGAAAAGTCCACGAAGCCAAATATTGCCCGGTTCCCGGTCGGAGCGCTTGTGCCAGAACAAGCTTAGCTTAGGACCCGGAACCGGGATTGGAAGCGGGCGCGACAAAAGTGTGCCGGAGTCGATAAGAGGCCTCACGGTGACAGAGGGCAAAACACAGACAAGCGTGCTTTCCCTCAGAACTTTGGCGGCGCTTGCGAAATTGTTTATTGTCATTGCCACACGGCGTTGCAGCCCATGTTCGGCAAGCACCATGTCGGTGTAACCGCGAACATCACCGGATAGAGAAACCAAGAGATGATCCGCCGCAACAAAGCGCTCCAGCGTCAGATTACCTGTTGCAAGTTCATGTTCGGGATTCATCACGCAGACATACTCAAGATCAACCAATAATTCGCTTGTTTTCATTGGAGGCATCAGGTCGTTTGCGCCAATGAGAATATCGACGGATGCGCGATTGAGGACCGTTTCCCCGTTTGAGATTGTGTAAGGCACCGTTTGGATGGACACATTCGGCGCGTCTTGTTCGAGGCGATGGCGAAGGTCTGCCCACACCAAATCTACCATCAGGTCCGTCGCCGCGATCCGAAAGGTTCGGCGCGACGTGGAAGGATCGAACCCTTTGGGATTGATGGCTTCGTCAATCTCTTCCAATGGTTCTTTTACCTTCACCCAGAGATTCTGGGCAAACAGGGTGGGCGCGATGTTTCTTCCATCCTTGATGAAAAGATCATCCTTCCAGATCTCGCGCATCCGCCCAACTGCATTCGAGACTGCCGGTTGAGTGATGTTCAATCTTTCGGCCGCCCGAGTGATCGACCCCTCGGTCATAATAGCATCGAAAATGACAAGAAGGTTTAGGTCCTGACTGCGCAACTGAAAGCCCCGATTTTTGAGACTAGGCTATCAGAATTGCTTACTGAGACCACCGGCAAAACACCAATAATCTTGGCATCTAAGCCGAGAGCAACTTGCGCGATGCCGACATTGGCGCAGCCGCAGCGAAAGCTAACTTCGTCCTGCTACCCTGCCATCTGAGAAGCGCGTGGGAATGTCCGGTTTGCGCGGTTCGCAACCTGCCGCACTTGCAAAAGACCAAAGTGTAGTCAGCGGCGGCTTAGGGTTCTCTGCCGCCATTCTCTGCGACGTGCCCCGACCGGAGGTATGAGCCCAAAGCAGACATGTTAGTCCCGCGTAAGGTTTGTTTTGGTGACCCCCAAAGAGGTGATAGTGCCATCCAACTAGTGGATCAGTTTCAATCCAACGGGAGACCGGTACTGTCGAAATAGCGTCTAAATCTTTGCCTTCGGGCCTCTAACTTTACGTTCAGCCGTTACTTGCAAATTCGTCTTCCGCCTCTCCACCCGGGGTTTGATCAACTTCCTCCGGTTCTCCATCAACATCATCGTCCTCCTGGCCGTCGGCATAAACGCTTCCGTCATCCGAAATGCCAAGTGTGGATTTTACCGATTCTTCATCGGGATTGGAGGCACGGACCGCGCCGAGGACGCGGTCTTGCTGTTCCTCCGCGACGATTTTGTCCTCAGAAAAATCGCCTTTGTAATGTCCCAACAAACTGGCCTCCGCGTCATGCACCGCCTCCGCAGCCGCCAACTGATCGTCCGTCGGTTGCGCTATCGTATTTCCGTCCTCATCTGTTGTTACGTCGTGCGCATCTTTCACCGCTTGTGCGGTTTCCAAATCTTCAGGCGCAATCGTACCGGGAGTGGACGCCTCATCGGCAAGAACCTGTTCAGCTTCCTCCAGCGTCATTGGAGCCGTGTCCAAATAATCATACGCCGCAGCAATTTCCTTCACTTCTTCAGGGCTCAAGTCGTAATCTTCACCCATGACATGATTGAAATTTGCGTCGGCTACGGCAAGGCCAGCGGCCAGGCTCACCGGCCCTGTACCTTTCGCATACTGTCCGTTCGCGATATGCGCGAGTTTTGCATTTACACTGGAGTTAATGGCACCATTCAGTTTGCCGAGGTTACGCGGGGCAAGCGTGCCATCATCAAGGAGTTTTGCTTTTCTGCTTGGTGGTCTCGGGGATTGCGCGACACTCGCTTTGCTTGTTCGTGTTGTGGTGGTCCGTGCCTTGTTCCCTTTGAATAGACCTTTGACACCGTTTTGCTTCAGGTTACGGCCCAAGGCCTGAAAGTCTTCCTTCACAGCCCGACCCAAACGACTGCCGCTCTTTGACTTACGACTTTTGCTGGCAGACTTCGTATTTGCCCCGTTCAGCGTTTTGTCGGAACCCCATCCCCTTTTGGCACCCTTTTCACCGTTGTTGCCGCCCTTTCCGCCACCGTTGCCACCTCCATTATCCCCTTTTCCGCCGCCGTTACCTCCACCTTTTCCGTTACCATTTTTTGCGTATGCGTAATCGGAAGCGAGAACGGTCACGACTGGCGCGACTACAAATGTAGACAGTACGATTGCGGAGACGCTCACTTTAAGGAAGTTCAACACGGTAGAAATCCTTTTCGTTTAGAGAAATACTGGTCAGCGGTGGCGAACGAATGCCATCCTTAAAAATGTTGCTCAAACACGGCCAGAATGAGGCAGCTATTCGACTTTCAGGAGTTGTTATCTTTAATGGAATATTAACAACTTGGCTTTTATTTCCAAAAGAATCACTTGGGAAAATAAAACTGTTAACAATAGCAGTGGTTTTCAAGTTTGTGTTTCCAGCGGCGATCAAAAAAAACTGCTAAATCGGAAATAATAGGTGCGTTAACACTCGGTTAATGTAAGGTCTGGAAAATAGCAAATAGTTTATTTTTACGAGTTGACTATGGTTAAGCAAAGCAAAAGGGAGCTATTCCCGCCTTTGAACGACGCCGAGGCCGAAACATTTGGCCCGGACAAGAATAGCTCCCTAAAACCTACGATAAGAAGGGCTATATTTGCTGCCCCAATATTGTTGTATTTTCTTCTAATGGCCTTTTTCCTAAATAGAGCGTCTGCCGAAAGCTATATATCGATCCCGTGGTAGATGAAGGCTTTTGCCCTGAGATAGACAATGAGGGTCCGCGCTATCAGACGAGACAGCGAAAGATAGTTCTGTTCGTCCACTCCACCTGCTGAGCAATCATTCAATTGGTTCCGGAGTTCTGCGCCGCAGCAAACGGCAGAAATGTCCGCAAGGCAGAAATCGGGCTGAAATTACTGAACGTCCGCTGCGAGCCCAAATTGACCGATGCTGCACGATGCCCCAACGACAGGAATGCGCAGAAAGCGGAATTTGAAAAGTTTTACGAACGATCATCGCGAACGTTTGCCGAGACCTTTTGGAGAAGCAGCTATGAGGAACTGGCTGGACAGGCTATTGATCATAACTTGCTGTTCTGTCGAGGTCTCGCGCCAGTTGCAGGTCGCTTTGATTGCAAAGTCAAGCTGTGGTCACTGTCCCGAATTGGTTTTCGCGATACTGCAAAGCAGATCGACATGTTTGTCCAACCACTCTTCGTCCAGTGCCTCGTGACGTATGAGCTTGCGGAAATAAGGTGCCGCGACTGCTAGTTCTATGAGTTGGTCGACCGGAACGTCGGCGGTGATCTCATCGCGGTCTATTGCGGCTGCAAATACTGCTTCAACACTCGCGAACCTGTCTTTCATGAATTCTGTTATCACTAACCTTGCTTCTTCGTCGGTGGACGCAGCAGCGACCACCTGAGGAGCAATTTGACCCCATGGTGTGTCATTCAAGGCTCCCATCAGTACACCGAGTAGCCAGCGCAGGTCAGATCGCAGCGGGCCATCGGTTTTGGGCGGTATGTTCGGCGGTGTAGCGATGCGCCTGAACGCTGCATCACGCAGACTACGCGCATCTGGCCAATGCCTGTAAAGTGTGCTGCGCGAAATGCTCGTTGCCTTTGAAACTGCGCCATGAGTTACGTGCAGCACGCCCTCATCCATCAGTATCGTTTGTGCCGCATCAAGCGCCGTCTGTCGCGTGGCGATCAGCCTGGGATCTTCTTTCAATCACCCCTCCTATAGAACATTTTGTTGCATAGTAGAACATTTTGTTCTAAAAGTATGGTCGGTCAAAACCTAAATCCCACAAACACGTCTTGTCAAAACGGGAGCGTATCAATGTTCAAAGTGGCAGCAACCCCGCTGGCGGTACTTTTATCGATGGGCGCGACAGCCGCATTGTCCGAGAGTGGAACTTATGAGTTGGATCCTGGACACAGTCAGGTACTGTTCAGCTACGACCACATCGGGTTCTCAGAAACGTTTGGAATGTTCTCAGGTTTTAGCGGCGAGATCGAATTCAACGAAGATGATCCGTCTGCCTCATCCGTCACAGTGTCTATGCCTGTAAAATCCATGATCACGGGCTGGGATGCCCGTCTTCAACACTTCATGTCCGATGACTTTTTCAGCGCGAGTGACGGTGATGTGGTCACATTCGCCTCAACCAGCATAGAAGTCACCGGGGACAATTCCGCGAATATTTCTGGCGACCTGACCATGAATGGCATCACCAAGCCTGTTGTTCTGGAAACAACGCTCAACAAGTCAGCGCCATATCCGTTCGGTGCAAAGGAGGGCACCTCGACCTTGGGGCTGGTGGCCACGGCGACCATCGTGCGGTCTGAATTCGGACTTGGGGCGTTTGCGCCAGCAGTGAGCGACGAGATAGAGCTCTTGATCAATATCGAAGCGTTAAAGGTTGAATGATGCGTGCAAGGGTGCCGATACCGCGCGGAGCACTTATTCTTAAATTTTGGCGGATGGTCAACGCGATGAATGTGTTCCTGAGAACATTGGCGGTTGCTGTAACG
>NZ_JBXWPA010000030.1:0-5901 GCF_059611165.1 Ruegeria sp. CDSB013
CCCCTTCTGCCGTTGGCTAACCGGTCAGGATGCTGCGGTAGCAGTCCGCATTCCTGCCATTCGCCGCAGGCGCGAAATCACGTGCTTTCCGAACAGGAAATCTGCGGACGAACCAGACTTTTGCGATTGGACAAGGCGTGTCCGCTCAATGCCCGTCTCCGACATTGGCGTCAGGATGTCTGACAGCGCGCTAAACTTAATTTGAGTTCACGTTTCCCAAGGGGGATTTGCGCCAATCTCTGCGACGAGAAAGTCCATGAATACCCGCACTTTGGGGGACAATACGTTGGACTTGGGATAGATCAGCCACAAGACATTGTCCTCTGCGGCTTCAAAGTTTGGAAGAACCCGTATCAAACGGCGTGACTTCAGTTGGTCATGCACGCTCCATAGAGCGTTCAGGGAAATACCAGCCCCGGCCAACGTGGCGCGGACCTGGCTTTGACCGTCGTCGATTATCAATTGACCTTTGGCTGATGCGGGATCGAAAACGGCGTTCTCGCCTGCCGGCCCTGTCAATGGCCGCAGTTGGCGGTTTTGGAAAGCGATCAGGTGGTGTTTTTTTAGATCATCAGGTACTTTCGGACTGCCGTGCATGTCCAGATAGTGGGGTGCAGCACAAAGAATGCGTCTGTCCTCGGCCAGCTTACGACCCTTCAGGCTAGTGTCGACAAGTGGCGCGTTCCTAAGTGCAAGATCATAACTCCCTTCGATCAGGTCGAATTGCACATCTGACAGACGCAAGTCGAGCGTGAGGTCAGGGTGTTGGTCAAGAAACTTCGGCAGGATCGGAGCGATGTAGAGTTGCGCAAAGCTGCTTGGCGCGGCAAAGCGCAATGTGCCCTTGATCGCAGTTGTTTGCTTGCCCAGAGCCGCAAGGGCAGCTTCCTCCTGCGCGATGATCTCGCGCGCGAAGGGCAGGAAATCCGTACCTTCGACCGACAGTGACACTTTTCGCGTTGTGCGATGTAAAAGTTCGGAACCCAGGCTTTGCTCCAACTTGGCGAGCTTTGCGCTGGATACAGCCGGGGCCATACCCAATGCGCGCCCTGCCGCGCTGATGTTCAGCATTTCTGCGGCCCTTACGAACAATCGCAATGCGTCAGTATCAAGTCCCATTATATTGCAAACCCGAATTATCATTCCGTGAATGGGCAGTTTATATGTGTTTTGATCGGCGTTAAATCCCTCTCATCGCTTCAATACTGCATGGGAAGTAGGCGCACATGACGCGGACAGCCACAGTCAACTACCACGTACACAAGCCGCACCGGCAAGCTTTTGAACTGGATGCAGGCGGGATCGCTGGAAACCTGGTTTCCCCCGAACTGTCCTCCACAGCTGTCGCATTAGGGGACACCCGTGCGACGGTCAACTCCGTTACATTTGTGTCTGATGCTGTTGAATTCACGACGCTGAAAACGCAGGTTCGGGGTTTTGCAGGCGACGCCTGGAAACCGACTTACGATACTGAACTGACAGCGACGCTTTCGGACAGGCTGGGCGCGCGCGAGGTTGTGATTTTCGATCATACCGTTCGGATTGATGACCCAAGTGCGACGCGCAAACCTGCGCGCAATGTCCACAGTGACTACAGCAAGGATGGTGCAGAACAACGGCTTATCGACCTGCTGGGTGCTGAGGTCGCAGCGGAATGGGCGCAAGGTCACTATGCCTTCGTCAATGTGTGGCGTCCTGTCGAACAGCCGATCAATTCGGCCCCTCTTGGTTTTGTTCGCCCGTCGTCGGTTGACCCGTCTGACTGGGTCCTGCTGGATCTGATCTATCCTGACCGCAAAGGGCAGATCATGGGGCTGGTGGGAAACCCCAAGCATGAATGGATCTACCAATCCAAGATG
Organism: Ruegeria sp. CDSB013; assembly: GCF_059611165.1. Taxonomy (NCBI): domain Bacteria; kingdom Pseudomonadati; phylum Pseudomonadota; class Alphaproteobacteria; order Rhodobacterales; family Roseobacteraceae; genus Ruegeria; species Ruegeria sp. CDSB013. The sequence goes on from NZ_JBXWPA010000030.1 coordinate 1,860, forward strand.
ACGCCGGATGAGGTGGCGATTTTCAACATCTATGACAATCAAGGCCTGCCCTCGATTGCACATAGCGCCCTCGATATGGTCGAGGATCCAAACGTCGCCACCATTCGCAAAAGCATCGAGAGCCGCACTTTGGTGCGCTATTGAAGGAGGACCAGATATGTTGGATAAAATGCAGCCGTCTGAGTTTGCCCAGATCAACGAGGCCTACAACAAGGTCTTTCGTCCCAGGCGCCTGAGCGTTGGCCTTGTGTTGCCGCTCGAAGCATACGCAGTCGGCGCAGAACCGACGCTGCGGGGTCATCTGGAAGCGGCTCAGAAAGCTGAGGAACTCGGTTTTGCGGCACTGTGGCTACGCGACGTGCCGTTCAATGTCCCAAGCTTCGGTGATCCTGGTCAGGTTTTTGATCCATTTGTCTATCTGGGTGCGTTGGCAACGGTGACCAACCGGATAGCGCTTGGAACCTCGAGTGTGATCTTGCCATTGCGCCACCCCGCCCATGTCGCCAAGGCAGCAGCGACCGCAGATGTGCTCTCGGGTGGACGGTTGCTTATGGGTGTTGCGTCTGGTGATCGTCCCGAAGAGTACCCGGCGTTGAACCAGAGCTATGACGACCGGGGGGCTCGTTTCCGCGATAGCGTTGACTACATCCGTGCAGTTGGATCGGACTATCCCAAGCATGAATGCGTTCAGGGCATACTGTCTGGCGGGATAGACATCTTGCCAAAGCCACACGGCACACGACTACCGATGCTCGTAACCGGTGGCAGCCAGCAATCGCCCGATTGGGTGGCGCAGAACGGCGACGGTTGGATGACCTATCCGCGCAATGCGTCCGCCCAAGGGCAGGTTATCGCGGATTACCGACGACGCGTTCGGGGGGCGGGCCAACCGGACAAGCCTGTCATGCAATCGCTTTATATCGATGTCGTTGCCGATCCCGCCGCACCTCCGCGCCCGATCCATCTCGGGTTTCAGTCTGGCACCGACTTCCTTCGCAGCTATCTGCACGAGATTGAAACGCTCGGGATCAATCATGTCGCGCTGAACCTAAGGTTCAACCAAGCATCTATCGATTCCACCCTCGAACATCTGGCGGACGTTGTGCTGCCTGACTTTTCCTAAAGGACAATACCTATGACCAAGACTATTCTTATCACAGGTTCAACCGACGGCATTGGATTGCTTACGGCAAAGAAACTGGCCGCCGAAGGGCACAAAGTGCTGTTGCATGGTCGCAGTGTTCCCAAGTTGGAGAGCGCAGCTGCCGAGGTTGGTGGGGATGTCGAAACCTATACCGCAGATCTGAGCGATCTGGGCGCGGTTCGAAAACTGACCGAAAAAATACGCACTAAGCATGCCAAACTTGATGTATTGATCAACAACGCAGGTGTGCTGAAAGCCCCGCAAACTGTGCTTGAGAACGGGCAGGACATCCGCTTTGTAGTGAACACGCTTGCGCCATATCTGCTGACCGAGTTGCTGCTGCCGATCATTCCTATCGACGGGCGTGTCGTGAACCTGTCATCGGCAGCTCAGGCCCCGGTAAACACCAAGGCCATGCGAGGCAATTTGCCGATGGCCGATATGGAAGCATATGCTCAAAGCAAGTTGGCGATCACCATCTGGACACGAGAATGGGCCAAATCGCTATCCGGTGCGCAGGTTTTGGTCGCAGTAAATCCTGGATCGCTTTTGGCCTCAAAGATGGTGAAAGAGGGTTTTGGCTTAGCTGGTAACGATATGAATATCGGCGCAGATATCCTGATTGATGCGGCATTGGGCGAGCGGTTCGCTGACGCGTCGGGCGCCTATTTTGACAATGACAGTGGGGCATTCTCAGATCCACACGCGGCAGCACTCGACAGGGGCCACGCTGCCGACGTCATGAATACCATCAGAGAATTGGTTAACCAAACCAACTGACCCGGGCGGCGCTAAAACGCCACGCACTTCCACCTTTAACGCTCCCTTACCCCTCACGTGTGCAGCGTCGAGGCCCAAGAAAGGAATGCCTAATGAAATACGAGAACTTTCAAACCTTTGACGTAGCCGTTGAGAACGGTATCGCTACAGTGACATTCAACTTTGGCTCCGTGAATGTGCAGGGCCAGGAAATGCTGGCAGATCTCAACAGTCTGGCCATGCGGCTGGAGCGAGATCGCGACACCAAGGTCGTGATCTTTCAATCTGCAAACCCGGAAATCTGGGTCTGCCACTACGACACCGAACTGCTCAAGGACATGTCGACTGAGGCCGTATCGCGCGAGGATGCGCAGCTTTTGGATCTGCAATCCGTCTGCGAGCGGATCAGTAAGGTACCGCAGGCAACCATCGCAAAGCTGGAAGGGTTTGCGCGCGGCGGCGGACATGAATTGGCATTGGCCCTCGACATGCGTTTTGCAGCGCGGGGCAAGTACAAGTTCATGCAGATGGAGGTTGGAATGGGCATTCTGCCCTGCGGTGGCGGTGCCTCACGCATGGCGCGTCAGACCGGTCTTGGCAAAGCGCTTGAGATCATCCTGAGCGCGCAAGATTATGACGCAGATGATGCCGAGCGTTTGGGCACCATCAACAAGGCGTTGGAGCCGGATGAAATTGGTCCCTACGTGACCGCACTGGCCGAACGGATCGCAAAATTCCCGGCAGAGTCGATCAATGCCTGCAAGCAGATGGTCTACGAATCCATCGACAAACCAATTGATGCGGCGCTGAAGGCCGAAGCCTATTGGCTCTATCAGGCCACCAGTAAAACTCCGGCGGTCAAACGGTTCACCATCGCGGATGAACAAGGTTTGGAACACGACATCGAAAACCAGCGCAACTGGGGCGATCTGGTGATTCAGGTTCAGGACATCAACTGAGCTACCCTCCAACGCAATGGCCTCTTCTGGCGTGCGTTGTTGCGAGCCGCGCCAAACAGAAATTCAAAAAGGTACATCCCAATGAAAGCAATGGTTCTTAACTCATACGGACCCGAAGCACCGTTCGAACTCACTGAACTGCCCGACCTTGTCGCAACTTCTGGACATGTCGTCGTCAAAGTGGCCGCTGTCAGCGTTAACACCGTCGACACGATGATCCGAAGCATGGGCGAGGATTTGCTTCTGTCCCCCGCCTTACCGGCGGTGCTTGGGATGGACTTTGCTGGCACAGTCGTCGCAATTGGCGATGGCGTGACAGATTTTGCCATAGGCGATGAGGTATACGGTTGCGCCGGCGGTTTGATGGACCTTCCGGGCTCTCTGGCAGAGTACATCAATGCAGATGCCCGCCTTATTGCACACAAACCCAAGACTTTGAGCATGCGCGAAGCCGCCGCGCTGCCTCTTGTCGGCATTACGGCCTACGAAGGGTTGACCAGAGCCAGTGTTGGCAAAGGGCAGACTGTTCTGGTTCAGGGCGGCGCGGGTGGGGTTGGTCATGTCGCGGTTCAAATCGCACGCCACCTTGGCGCAACCGTGTCCGCAACAGGTCGCGGTGCAGATCAAATGGCCTTGATCGAAGGACTTGGTGCGCGTCCCGTGGATTTTACAACGCAAAAAGTCGAGGACTATGTTGCCGAGCACACTGGTGGCGTAGGCTTCGATGTAGTGTTTGACAGCGTTGGTGGGCCAAACATGACAAACTCATTCGCCGCGGCCAAACTCAATGGTCAAGTTGCCTCGACGGTTGCGATGGTCGAGATTGATTTGACGCCTGTGCATTTCAAAGGCCTGTCTCTGCATGTCGTCTTCATGTTGATCCCGATGATGCACAATGTGGGACGGCAAACCCACGGTGACATCTTGCGGACACTGGCAGATCTGGCGGATGACGGCGCACTTAAACCGATTGTTGACGAACAGACGTTCGGGTCGGCCGATGTCGGCGCAGCTTACGCCCACCTTACGAATAGATCTGCGGTCGGAAAAGTCGTAGTGGAGTTGTGATAAGTTTCGGCTGAGATTGGTGCGCGGAAAATGATCTTGCGCACCAACTCAGTTTGAGTTGCAATTGATGTCGACTATACAGTGCTTAGCTGACCTTCGTGCAAATTGCGGA
>NZ_JBXWPA010000031.1:0-5872 GCF_059611165.1 Ruegeria sp. CDSB013
CCCCTTCACCGGCGCTGCTGAGGCGGTGCTGACGGGTCGGAGAGACGGCCGGACGGGTTGGAGAGACAGCCGGACGCATCGGAGAGACGGTGGGCATCTTAGGGAATGATTTAGGCGGGCGCGCTGATGTTATTGGCGCAACGGTCTGATTTTTGGCTCTTGGTGTTCTGTTCTTTGACATTGATGGATAACTGAAGAGATATGTGGGCGGTTTGGTTCGTTTCGACGGATTGAATGTCTGTATATCGCGCTGGTAGGGCTTTGGCTCGATGATCCAGTGTCAGCTTCACTGTTTGAGTGGTTCACTGATTTCTTAGGAAATCTGTGTACATCAAACAGAAGACTTCATCAGGATTAGCCTCCTGATGAGATGTGCAGAGGTTCGAACGTCAAGGATAAGCAGCAATGCTTTTCAACTTGAGAGTTTGATCCTGGCTCAGAACGAACGCTGGCGGCAGGCTTAACACATGCAAGTCGAGCGCACCTTCGGGTGAGCGGCGGACGGGTTAGTAACGCGTGGGAACATACCCTTTGGTACGGAATAGCCTCTGGAAACGGAGAGTAATACCGTATGAGCCCTTCGGGGGAAAGATTTATCGCCAAAGGATTGGCCCGCGTTAGATTAGGTAGTTGGTGGGGTAATGGCCTACCAAGCCTACGATCTATAGCTGGTTTTAGAGGATGATCAGCAACACTGGGACTGAGACACGGCCCAGACTCCTACGGGAGGCAGCAGTGGGGAATCTTGGACAATGGGGGCAACCCTGATCCAGCCATGCCGCGTGAGTGATGAAGGCCTTAGGGTCGTAAAGCTCTTTCGCCTGTGAAGATAATGACGGTAGCAGGTAAAGAAACCCCGGCTAACTCCGTGCCAGCAGCCGCGGTAATACGGAGGGGGTTAGCGTTGTTCGGAATTACTGGGCGTAAAGCGCACGTAGGCGGACTGGAAAGTTGGGGGTGAAATCCCAGGGCTCAACCCTGGAACTGCCTCCAAAACTATCAGTCTAGAGTTCGAGAGAGGTGAGTGGAATTCCGAGTGTAGAGGTGAAATTCGTAGATATTCGGAGGAACACCAGTGGCGAAGGCGGCTCACTGGCTCGATACTGACGCTGAGGTGCGAAAGTGTGGGGAGCAAACAGGATTAGATACCCTGGTAGTCCACACCGTAAACGATGAATGCCAGTCGTCGGGTAGCATGCTATTCGGTGACACACCTAACGGATTAAGCATTCCGCCTGGGGAGTACGGTCGCAAGATTAAAACTCAAAGGAATTGACGGGGGCCCGCACAAGCGGTGGAGCATGTGGTTTAATTCGAAGCAACGCGCAGAACCTTACCAACCCTTGACATCCTAGGACCGGCCCAGAGATGGGTCTTTCACTTCGGTGACCTAGTGACAGGTGCTGCATGGCTGTCGTCAGCTCGTGTCGTGAGATGTTCGGTTAAGTCCGGCAACGAGCGCAACCCACATCCTTAGTTGCCAGCAGTTCGGCTGGGCACTCTAGGGAAACTGCCCGTGATAAGCGGGAGGAAGGTGTGGATGACGTCAAGTCCTCATGGCCCTTACGGGTTGGGCTACACACGTGCTACAATGGCAGTGACAATGGGTTAATCCCAAAAAACTGTCTCAGTTCGGATTGGGGTCTGCAACTCGACCCCATGAAGTCGGAATCGCTAGTAATCGCGTAACAGCATGACGCGGTGAATACGTTCCCGGGCCTTGTACACACCGCCCGTCACACCATGGGAGTTGGTTCTACCCGACGACGCTGCGCTAACCTTCGGGGGGCAGGCGGCCACGGTAGGATCAGCGACTGGGGTGAAGTCGTAACAAGGTAGCCGTAGGGGAACCTGCGGCTGGATCACCTCCTTTCTAAGGATGTATCTAGTTAGATTTGTTCGCAAATCTCGTGATACACTTAGCAGAAGATCAACAAACAAAGTTGATCAAACTCATGGACCGAGCCGTCCTCATATCTCTTCAGAACACATCAGGCCGACCGGCCTGTCTGGGTCGGTAGCTCAGGTGGTTAGAGCGCACGCCTGATAAGCGTGAGGTCGGAGGTTCAAGTCCTCCTCGACCCACCAACTCACTTTCGGTGAAGCCGAAAAGTGAGAGGCGGCAGTGCATTCATCTTGGATGAATGTCACGAGAGCCACTTTATGGGGCCTTAGCTCAGCTGGGAGAGCGCCTGATTTGCATTCAGGAGGTCAGGAGTTCGATCCTCCTAGGCTCCACCATTTACCTTCGATTTGACCGTTAAGCACCATTTTGGTTCTTCACCGTCCAATCGGACGTCGCTTCTTCGGAAGCTTTGACATCGTTTAGAGAGAAATCAATCAACACTGTTTGATCGTGCCGAGTGTGGCATTGATCTCGGTCGTTCTTATCTTCGGATAAGCGGCGCAGTTTGGGTCTAGCCGGCCCTGTCTGCGTATCCCGATCGAAACGAACAGAGTTGTCCAAGTCTAATATACTAACCCGAGCGACCTGCGTTGATCAGCTGCACGGCTGAGAGACCATATGGGGTTGCTCATTTGTCCTCGTCCAAGTGGCGGGGGCGGGAAATGTATGTTTTTGGTTCAGAAGAACAGATGACCTTTAGTTACCAGCTGGGTCATCGTGATTGATTTGATTACTGGCGCAGCTTCGGTTGTGTGCGGTCAAACGCACTCAAGTAGCCGAATAGGCGGTAGTGCAAATATCAAGTCTTTCTTTTTCTGGATCAAATCAAGCGCGAGAAGGGCGTTTGGTGAATGCCTTGGCAGCAAGAGGCGATGAAAGACGTGATACTCTGCGATAAGCCATGGGGAGCTGAGAATAAGCTTTGATCCATGGATTTCTGAATGGGGCAACCCACTTGAAAGCTCTCTATTGTTATCCTCTGGATGATCAATAGGTGGCTTAATCAAGTATTTATGACCTGAATACATAGGGTTATAAAGGCAAACCCGGGGAACTGAAACATCTAAGTACCCGGAGGAAAGGAAATCAATTGATACTCCCCTAGTAGCGGCGAGCGAACGGGGACCAGCCGAGCCAGATGAGTGAGAAGAACATGTTGGGAAGCATGGCCATAGCGGGTGACAGCCCCGTATTCTAAGCTCTGATGGACGTATTAAGTAGGGCGGAACACGTGAAATTCTGTCTGAAGATCGGAGGACCACCTTCGAAGGCTAAGTACTCCTTGCTGACCGATAGTGAACCAGTACCGTGAGGGAAAGGTGAAAAGCACCCCGACGAGGGGAGTGAAACAGTACCTGAAACCGAACGCCTACAATCAGTCGGAGCCTCCTTGCGGGGTGACGGCGTACCTTTTGTATAATGGGTCATCGACTTGGTCTCACGAGCAAGCTTAAGCCGTTAGGTGTAGGCGTAGCGAAAGCGAGTCTTAATAGGGCGAATGAGTTCGTGGGATCAGACCCGAAACCGAGTGATCTAGGCATGGCCAGGTTGAAGGTAAGGTAACACTTACTGGAGGACCGAACCCACATCCGTTGAAAAGGATCGGGATGAGCTGTGCCTAGGGGTGAAAGGCCAATCAAACTCGGAGATAGCTGGTTCTCTGCGAAATCTATTTAGGTAGAGCGTCATCCGAATACCCCGGGGGGTAGAGCACTGGATGGGTAATGGGGCCCCACAGGCTTACTGATCCTAACCAAACTCCGAATACCCGGGAGTACTAGATGGCAGACACACTGCGGATGCTAACGTCCGTAGTGGAGAGGGAAACAACCCTGACCTACAGCTAAGGCCCCCAATTCATGGCTAAGTGGGAAAGCAGGTGGGACGACCAAAACAACCAGGAGGTTGGCTTAGAAGCAGCCATCCTTTAAAGATAGCGTAACAGCTCACTGGTCTAAATAAGTTGTCCTGCGGCGAAGATGTAACGGGGCTCAAGCCATGAGCCGAAGCTTAGGATGCCGTAAGGCATGGTAGCAGAGCGTAGTGTGACATAAGACTTATCCTCTTTAGTGTCTTTCGGGGCACCTTGGAGGATCGAGTCTTTTCGATGAAGCCGGCGCGTGAGCGATCCGGTGGAGAGATCACTAGTGAGAATGATGACATGAGTAGCGACAAAGAGTGTGAGAGACACTCTCGCCGAAAGTCCAAGGGTTCCTGCTTAAAGCTAATCTGAGCAGGGTAAGCCGGCCCCTAAGCCGAGGCCGAAAGGCGTAGGCGATGGGAACTAGGTTAATATTCCTAGGCCGTGGAGTGGTGACGGATCTCAGGTGTAGTTCATCCTTATCGGATTGAATGGGCTGCTGAGAGGTTCCTGGAAATAGCCCTCCTATAAGACCGTACCCTAAACCGACACAGGTGGACTGGTAGAGCATACCAAGGCGCTTGAGAGAACGATGTTGAAGGAACTCGGCAAAATACCTCCGTAAGTTCGCGAGAAGGAGGCCCGGTTCCTAGGCAACTAGGGGCTGGGGGCACAAACCAGGGGGTGGCGACTGTTTATTAAAAACACAGGGCTCTGCGAAGTCGCAAGACGACGTATAGGGTCTGACGCCTGCCCGGTGCCTGAAGGTTAAAAGGAGAGGTGAGAGCCTTGAATTGAAGCCCAGGTAAACGGCGGCCGTAACTATAACGGTCCTAAGGTAGCGAAATTCCTTGTCGGGTAAGTTCCGACCTGCACGAATGGCGTAACGACTTCCCCGCTGTCTCCAACATCGACTCAGCGAAATTGAATTGCCTGTCAAGATGCAGGCTTCCCGCGGTTAGACGGAAAGACCCCGTGCACCTTTACTACAGCTTCGCACTGGCATCAGGATTGTGATGTGCAGGATAGGTGGTGGGCTTTGAAGCAGAGACGCAAGTCTTTGTGGAGCCTCCCTTGAGATACCACCCTTCGCACTCTTGATGTCTAACCGCGGTCCGTTATCCGGATCCGGGACCCTGCGTGGCGGGTAGTTTGACTGGGGCGGTCGCCTCCTAAAGCGTAACGGAGGCGCGCGAAGGTTGGCTCAGAGCGGTCGGAAATCGCTCGTTGAGTGCAATGGCAGAAGCCAGCCTGACTGCGAGACTGACAAGTCGAGCAGAGTCGAAAGACGGCCATAGTGATCCGGTGGTCCCGAGTGGAAGGGCCATCGCTCAACGGATAAAAGGTACGCCGGGGATAACAGGCTGATACTGCCCAAGAGTCCATATCGACGGCAGTGTTTGGCACCTCGATGTCGGCTCATCTCATCCTGGGGCTGGAGCAGGTCCCAAGGGTACGGCTGTTCGCCGTTTAAAGAGGTACGTGAGCTGGGTTTAGAACGTCGTGAGACAGTTCGGTCCCTATCTGCCGTGGGTGTAGGAGACTTGAGAGGAGTTGCCCCTAGTACGAGAGGACCGGGGTGAACGATCCACTGGTGGACCAGTTGTCGTGCCAACGGCAGTGCTGGGTAGCTATGATCGGACAGGATAACCGCTGAAGGCATCTAAGCGGGAAGCCCCCCTCAAAACAAGGTCTCCCTGAGGGCCGTGGAAGACCACCACGTCAATAGGCCGGAGATGTAAGCGCAGTAATGCGTTCAGTTGACCGGTACTAATCGCCCGATAGGCTTGATTTGATCCAGTAATGGAAAGACAAATCAAAAACATACACCTCAGTAAACATGGATAACTTCGCAGCAAAACGCTGCGGTGTTGATTGACATAACTACCGAGTGGCAACGCGCATTTGCATGCAAATACGCTGCCTGCCACCCGTCGCTTTTGCTCCGCAAAAGCCGACGTGGGGATTTTCCTCGGTTTGGTGGTCATAGCGCAAGTGAAACACCCGGTCCCATCCCGAACCCGGAAGTTAAGCACTGCCGCGCCAATGGTACTTGGGCTTAAGCCCCGGGAGAGTAGGTCACCGCCAAACCTAGAAAAATCCCA
>NZ_JBXWPA010000032.1:0-4435 GCF_059611165.1 Ruegeria sp. CDSB013
TTACTCAGCGGCTTCTTCGTAAGCGTCCATTGGGGGGCATGTGCAGATTAGGTTTCTGTCGCCATATGCGTTGTCGACGCGGTTTACGGGGGACCAGTATTTGTCGACGCCCATGGAGCCTGGGGGGAAGCAGGCCTGTTCGCGCGAGTAGGGCCGGTCCCAGTCGCCGACCAGATCGCGCACCGTGTGTGGGGCGTTTTTCAGCGGGTTGTTTTCCGCGTCGATCTTGCCGTCGATGATGTCCTGCGCTTCGGCCCGGATGGACAGCATGGCGTCGCAGAAGCGGTCCAGCTCGTCCTTGGGTTCCGACTCGGTTGGCTCAACCATCAAGGTGCCGGCCACCGGCCAGGACATGGTGGGCGCGTGGAAGCCGCTATCGACCAGACGCTTGGCGATGTCGTCGACGCTGACCTGTGCCGCCTCGTCCAAGGGTCGGGTGTCGAGGATGCATTCATGCGCCACCCGGCCCGTGTCCGAGGTGTAGAGGATCGGATAGGCCTCCTGCAGGCGTGCCGCGATGTAGTTGGCGTTCAGGATTGCCACTTTCGTGGCCTGCGTCAGACCGGCGCCGCCCATCAGCAGCACATAGGCCCAGCTGACCGGCAGAATGGACGGAGAGCCAAATGGCGCGGCCGAGACCGGGCCCACGGCGGTGCCGTATTCCGGGTGACCGGGCAGGTGTTCCTCCAGATGCGCCTTGACGCCGATCGGACCCATGCCGGGGCCGCCGCCGCCATGCGGGATGCAGAAGGTCTTGTGCAGGTTCAGGTGGCTGACGTCACCGCCAATGTCACCCGGACGTGAGAGACCCACCATGGCATTCATGTTGGCGCCGTCGATATAGACCTGACCGCCGTGGTCATGGGTGATCTGGCAGACCTCCTGAACGGTGGTCTCGAACACGCCATGGGTGGACGGATAGGTGATCATGCAGGCGGCCAGATGATCGGAATGCTTCTCGGCCTTGGCGCGGAAGTCATTCAGGTCAATGTTGCCGTTCTCATCGGCCTGCACCGGAACAACCTGATAGCCCACCATCTGCGCCGAGGCCGGGTTGGTGCCATGCGCCGAGGTCGGGATCAGGCAGACATTGCGATGCGCCTCACCCCGCGCGGCGTGATAGTTGCGGATGGTCAGCAGGCCTGCGTACTCGCCCTGCGCGCCCGAGTTGGGTTGCTGGCTGATCGCGTCATAGCCGGTGATCTGGCACAGCTTGTCGTTCAGATCGTCGATCATCTCATGATAGCCCTGCGCCTGATCTTCGGGGCAGAACGGGTGCAGATTGCCGAACTCGGGCCAGGTGACCGGGATCATCTCGATCGTGGCGTTCAGCTTCATGGTGCACGAGCCCAGCGGAATCATTGCCCGGTCCAGCGCCAGATCGCGGTCGGCCAGACGGCGCATATAGCGCGTGATCTCGGCCTCGGCCCGGTTCTTGTGGAAGATCTCGTGGGTCAGGTAAGGGCTTTCACGCAGCGCGTAATCGGGCAGGCGATAGACTTTGTTTGAGCTGTCATCGGTGCGATCGATGCCGAAGGCACCCCAGACGGCCTCGATGGTCTCGGGCCGGGTCTGTTCGTCCAGGCTGATGCCGACCTTGGTCTCGCCGACCTTGCGCAGGTTCACACCGCGGGCCACGGCGGCCTCCATCACGACATTCTGCAGGTGGCCGACCTCAACCGTGATGGTGTCGAAGAACACCTCTGGCTCGACCGAGAAGCCTGCCTCTTCCAGACCGGCGGCCAGGCGCGAGGTCTTGCGGTGCACCGATTGTGCGATGGCCTTGATGCCGTCGGGGCCGTGATACACGGCATACATCGAGGCAATCACCGCCAGCAGCGCCTGCGCGGTGCAGACGTTCGAGTTGGCTTTTTCGCGGCGGATGTGTTGCTCGCGGGTCTGCAGCGCCAGGCGGTAAGCCTTGTTGCCGCGCGCGTCGATCGACACGCCGATGATCCGGCCCGGCATCGACCGCTTCAGCTTGTCACTGGTCGCCATATAGGCTGCGTGCGGCCCGCCATAGCCCATCGGAACACCAAAGCGCTGGGTCGAGCCGATGGCAATATCCGCGCCCATCTCACCGGGAGACTTCAGCAGCGCCAGCGACAGGATGTCGGCGGCAACGATGGCGATGGCTTTGTGTTCGTGCAGCGCGGCGATTTCCGATGTGAAGTCGCGCACATGGCCGTGGGTGCCGGGATACTGGAAGATCGCGCCAAAGACCGATCCCGCATCCAGCGTGTCCGGGTCGGCGACCTGCACGTCGATGCCCAGAGGCTCGGCGCGCGTTTTGATGACTGCGATGGTCTGCGGGTGGCAGTTCTTGTCCACGAAGAAGGCCGCGTTGTTGGCCTTTGAGCGGCCACCACGCTTGGCCATCGCCATGGCTTCGGCCGCCGCAGTGGCTTCGTCCAGGAGCGAGGCGTTGGCCACGTCCAGACCGGTCAGGTCGCTGACCATGGTCTGGAAGTTCAGGAGAGCTTCCAGACGGCCTTGGCTGATCTCGGGCTGATAGGGCGTGTAGGCGGTATACCAGGCCGGGTTTTCCAGGATGTTGCGCAGGATCGGCGCCGGCGTGGTGGTGCCGTAATAGCCCTGACCGATCAGCGAGGTCAGAACCTTGTTCTTGCTCGCCACCTCTTTCATGTAAAAGAGCGCATCGCGTTCGGTCATCGCCGGACCCCAGTCCAGCGGCTCTTTTTGCCGGATCGCAGGCGGGACGGTGGCGTCGATCAGCTGGTCCAGCGTCTTGAAGCCGATCACCTTGAGCATGTCGCGCATTTCCGTCGGGCTGGGCCCGATATGGCGGCGGTTGGCGAAGTCATAGGCTTCGTAATCAGTCAGTTTGAAGGCCATAGGTCATGCTCCTCAGGGAATGTCTCGCCCGGCCGCTCTGGCAGGAGCCTCCGGCGGGGATATTTTTAGCCAGATGAAGGGGCGGATCCGCAAAAGGACCCGCCGTTTGGGTTTACCCGATCAGGGCCTTGTAGCCGTCCAGATCCATCAGATCTTCCAGCTGCGCGGCATCCGCGATCTTGATCTTGTAGATCCAGGCCTCACCCTCGGGGTCTTCGTTCAGCGCGCCGGGGTTGTCGGCCAGCGCTTCGTTCACTTCCGTGATCTCGCCATCGACCGGGGCATACAGCTCGGAGGCGGCCTTGACGGATTCGATCACGCCGATCTCACCGCCTTTTTCAAACTCGTCGCCTGCTTCCTGCTGCTCCACGAACACCACGTCACCCAGCTGTTCAGCCGCGTGCTTGGTGATGCCCAGAGTGGCCGTGTCGCCTTCGACGGTCAGCCATTCATGCTCTTCGGAATAATAGGTTGCCATGTTGTCTCTCTCCTGACTTCAACGCTTGTAATTCTGTTTGACGAAGGGCAGCGCCACGATCTGCGCTGGCTGCGGCTTGCCCCGGATGATCAGGTTCACCGTCTCGCCCGGCTCACCGTGGCCCTTGGACACATAGCCCATCGCCACCGGTCCGCCGACCGTGGGGCCGAACACGCCCGAGGTGATCTGACCGATCGTATTGCCCTCGGCGCACTGGATTTCCACGCCCTGACGCGCCGGGGCGCGACCTTCGGGCTTGATGCCAACCAGCTTTTTGGCGGGGCCTTCGGCCAGTTCTTTTTGCACGCGCTCGGCGCCCGGGAAACCGCTCTCTTCCTTGCGGCGCTTCTGGATCGCCCAAGCCAACGAGGCCTCAATCGGCGAGGTGCTCTGGTCGATGTCATTGCCATAAAGGCACAGGCCGGCCTCCAGCCGCAGGCTGTCGCGCGCGCCCAGACCGGCGGCTTCGCAATCCTCATGCGCCAGGAACGCCTTGCTGACCTCGATCGCCTTGTCCTCGGGGATCGAGATCTCGTAGCCGTCCTCGCCGGTGTAGCCCAGCCGCGAGATGCGGCACTCAACACCGTTGATATCGGCCACCGTGGTTTCCATGAACTTCAGATCCCGCGCCGCCGGGCAAAGATCACCCACGACGTTTTCCGCCGCCGGGCCCTGAACCGCCACAAGCGCGCGGTCGAAGATCTCGGTCACTTCGACGCCGTCCAGATTATCACGCATATGCGGAATGTCCTGATGGCGCAGCGCTGCATTCACCACCACAAAGTAGTGATCCCCCGCATTCGACACGATCAAATCGTCCATGATCCCGCCGTCCGCATTGGTGAAAAACCCGTACCGCGCCTTGCCTTCCTTCAGCGTCGCGTAAGCCTGCGGGCACAAAGCTTCCAGCTTCTCACCCACATTCTCACCGCGCAGGATCACCTGACCCATATGAGACACATCAAACAACGCCGCCTTCTCACGACACTGCTTATGCTCCCCCATTATCCCCAAAGGATACTGAACAGGCATCTCCCAACCAGCAAAATCAACCAACTTACCGCCAAGTTCGACGTGCAAGTCATACAAGGGGGTGCGTTT
>NZ_JBXWPA010000033.1:0-3266 GCF_059611165.1 Ruegeria sp. CDSB013
GTTCGCCCAACTGGCAGGGTAAACCGCTCACCAATTCCACTAATGCTCTGCCATCTGAAAAGTTTGCGACAGAACCCACGCCGTATGCCGCCCCTTGGGTCTCAGGGTCCGAGATGGCATCAATCAGGAATTGTTCAAGTGCCAACAGGGAAACTGCTGTTCTGTTTTCGGGAAAAGCATCTCTTTGGGCACGGTATGCCGTCACACCGGGTTTTTGAGAAATCCCGCGCGGGCCGAGGTCCAGTTTAGGCCAGAGTTCTTCAAGATATCCTCCATGCGATCGGCGCTGCGTACAACGTTCGGCACAACGAAACGAAGGAGCTTTCCGAGCAGCGTTTGGTCTGGAAATAGCAAAGCCGTTGAAGTCACCAAGACCCGCTTGAGTCTGGTCGCCGACGCCGCTTCGACGATGGCGTAAGAAGATCGGAAATACACAGAAGTGGCGGCTTTTGTTGGCAGCTCACCGCCCATGGCCGAAACAGCGGCGCCGTGGTCGCGAAACACTGATGCGAGAAACTCAGGATCATAGTGATCACCGACCACCACGTGCAATCTTGGGTGTCGTAGATCGGTCGTTTTGACTGCAGAACGAACGACCGCTGTGACCTCCATGTCCCGTGCGTGCACAGCTACGAGCACAAGCTTACCTGTCCGCCCATTCGCGCCCAAAAGAACGAGTTTCAAAGTCTTCTCCATTCAATCGGAAAGTGCGTTTGCGACCTGCATTAGGCGGAGAGGCAAATCTTGTTGCTGTCAAGATCCCTGACGTAGGCCGAGAAGCGCGGTCCACGTTGGTTCGGTTCGCCTTCGCTCGTGCCACCAAGCTCGATGGCCAATGCGTGCAGCCTTACGACCTCTTCAGCCGACCCGACGCTGAAGCCGACCATGGTTCCGTTGCCATTCGTGGCGGGTTTTTCGTCGAACGGGATGGCAGCTGCAAAGGCAAAATTAGGTCCGAGCCAGTAAGTCATTCTGTCGGTGGGCGAGACGCGCTTTAGGCCTAATTGACCAAAAAGCTGGTCATAGAAGTGCGTTGCGGCGGCCATGTCGTTGGTACCGACGACGAAGTAGTTCATTTGCATGGTGGGATGTCCTTTGAGATTGTGCTGAGTCTTGTGAGCGTCACTGACCGGTCAGTCTGAAAAACTCGATCAACTGACCGTTGGGGTCGGTGATCTTAAGCAAGTGGATGCCCGGCTCTTCGATGATCTCCGGCGCGGTCACACCGGCAGAGGTGGCGCGGGCGTGCAAGACCTCCAGATCGGCGGATTGCAGGTAGGGAACCGCACCCGAACCTGCCTCGGACCCCGGTGCGTACTTGTCCCGTGACACGATTGCGAACCAGCCACCAGCCACATCGAACGCCACGAATTCGGGTAGCCCGATTGTCGGTTCACTGTCGAACAGGGCGCGGTAGAAGGCCTCCGATTCCTCCATGTTGTCGGTCGGCACATAGGCGCCCATGGCCATGATCGGCGCAGTTCCCCGCTGCTCCGCCGACTCCGCAACGAGTGCTGTTGGCATAACAGCGGCGAGGGTTAGAGCAATGAAATGTCCCATCTTCTGATCTCCATTTTATAATGTTTTTCCTGCTTCTACCGCGCCTATGCTGACAGCGTGTTGTCAGCATACTGTCAGTATGCTCTGTTTCATCGAAAGGAGATCACATGAGGCGCGGCGACAGGCTATTTGAAGTCATCGAGATCCTGAGGCGTGCCAAAGGCCCGATCTCTGCCCAGTCTATTGGTGAAGAACTGGGCGTGACCAAGCGTACGGTGTATCGCGATGTTGCTGCGCTGATGGGCCAGGGCGTGCCGATCAATGGCGAGGCCGGGGTCGGCTATGTGTTGGAGCCCGGCTTTCATATGCCACCGCTGATGCTGACCCCGGACGAAATCGAGGCCGTTACGCTTGGCGTGTTGTGGGTCAAGACGCGAGGCGAACCCGAGCTTGCGCTGGCGGCTGAGAAGCTAATCACCAAGCTGGAAGCTGTCGCACCTGACAAGTACCGGACGTCGTTTCTTCAGCCGGCCGTAAGCGTTGCGCCCGTCGCGCAGCCGGTTGAAGTACTCGGCGCCGCGGCCATTCGTCTGGCCATTCGACGCCGCCAAAAAATAGCTCTGAAATATTCGGACCACTCAGGCCAACAAACTCGTCGTGTGATCTGGCCCATACTGCTGGGTTATCGGGACACCAGCCGCATCATCGCTGCATGGTGCGAGATGCGAGAAGGCTTTCGTTACTTTCGGACAGAACGGATCATTGAGGCGGAGGTTCTCGAAAACAGTATTCCTCGGCGAATGGACCTACTTCGCGCGGAGTGGCGTAATGCCACGGATGCAGAACGAAAGCGCTATGAAGAGGGGGCATAAGACAAGGGTTGCCGAAGGACCGCAATGGGGAAGCAGCAGCGCAGCGGAGCGCTGCTTAAGCAACGACAGGATTGGGCCGTCAGTTGGATCAACAAAAAAGCGTTAGGGGCAATGCTGTGCTCGCTCCGAGGGCAGTTTCGAGCCCATAGCCGTTACCGCTGAGGCACTGGATGCGCTGACCAACTGGATTACAGCGGCCATTGAAGAGAATGTTGGGCCAGACCAAGTCTTGGTGGCTACATTACAAAAAGACTGAGAAACATCGAACGCCTCTACCTAAAGACAAGCCCAAAAATACATTCGGTGTCTTCTAGTTAGTACCGTGTGACCTCGACTGCGACTGCAGCAAATACCACGCCAATCAACAGAGCCTTTGTATTCACTGCCGAAAGGCTGGGTAGTTTAACCCGAAGAGACAGGGCTATTATCACACCCCCTGTCAACCCATTCGCAATTGAATAGATCATGCTACTTTTGTCCGCGCTGAGACCGATCAATATGCCGACTGCAAGCGACTCGACAAAGTATGCGCGTAGCCATCCAGACATATGCCCGGGGTGGGTCTTATAGAGATATATATTTACCCCAAACAAATGCAGTGAATAGGCCAACGTTCCAATCGCGTACAGTTCAGGCGATGTTCCCGTCGTTTGCATGACTGTGATGGCAAGCAAGCAGTTATAGGTTCCGAGTGCCACTGTGTCCAAGCCAAGCGACAACCTGTTATCGGCCCCCACTTCACGGCTGGCTTCCAACAAGTAGTATAGGAGAAACCCCAGCAGAGAATAACCGTACAGCGAGTGTTCCCATTTCCCGCTTGCAGCTAAACCGGCGGACAATTCACCGATTTTTGGCAGTAAGAAAAGGAAAGCATAGCATAGCCAAGTCCGATCC
>NZ_JBXWPA010000034.1:0-3038 GCF_059611165.1 Ruegeria sp. CDSB013
CAACCGGGGGTTTTGCCCAATGAGCTATAAATCGGACATTGAAATCGCGCGCGAGGCGCAGAAGAAGCCTATTCAGGAAATTGGCGCTAAGATTGGCATCGATTCTGCTGATCTGCTGCCCTACGGCCATGACAAAGCGAAGGTCAGCCAGGAGTTCATCAACTCGGTCCAGGGTCGCGAAGACGGCAAGTTGGTGCTGGTCACCGCGATCAACCCGACCCCCGCGGGTGAGGGTAAGACGACCACGACCGTTGGTCTGGGTGATGGTCTGAACCGCATTGGCAAGAATGCGATGATCTGTATCCGCGAAGCCTCGCTGGGCCCGAACTTCGGCATGAAGGGCGGCGCTGCAGGGGGCGGGTACGCGCAGGTTGTTCCGATGGAGGAAATGAACCTGCACTTCACCGGGGATTTCCACGCCATCACCTCGGCGCATTCGCTGCTGTCGGCGATGATCGACAACCACATCTACTGGGGCAATGAAGCCGAGATCGATGTACGCCGCGTCGCATGGCGTCGCGTGGTCGACATGAATGACCGCGCCCTGCGTCAGATCACGGCGTCTCTGGGTGGGGTGTCGAACGGCTTCCCGCGCGAAACCGGCTTTGACATCACCGTGGCGTCCGAGGTCATGGCGATCCTGTGCCTGTCCAACGACCTGAAGGATCTGGAAAAGCGTCTGGGTGACATCATCGTGGCCTATCGCCGCGACAAGACTGCTGTTTACTGCCGCGACATCAAGGCCGAAGGCGCGATGACCGTGTTGCTGAAAGACGCGATGCAGCCGAACCTGGTGCAGACGCTGGAAAACAACCCGGCCTTTGTCCACGGTGGCCCCTTCGCCAACATCGCGCATGGCTGTAACTCGGTCATTGCCACCAAGACTGCTTTGAAAGTGGCTGACTACGTTGTGACTGAGGCTGGCTTTGGGGCCGATCTGGGCGCCGAGAAGTTCATGAACATCAAGTGCCGTAAGGCGGGCATCGCGCCGTCTGCAGTGGTGCTGGTTGCCACCGTGCGTGCGATGAAGATGAACGGCGGCGTTGCCAAGGCCGATCTGGGTGCGGAAAACGTCGACGCGGTCAACTCGGGCTGTGCCAACCTGGGCCGTCACATCGAGAACGTGAAATCCTTTGGCGTGCCGGTTGTGGTTGCCATCAACCACTTCGTTACCGACACCGATGCCGAAGTGCAGGCGGTCAGCGACTATTGCGCCGCGCATGGGGTTGAGGCGGTTCTGTCGCGTCACTGGGAGCTGGGCTCGGAAGGCTCTGCGCCGCTGGCCGAGAAGGTTGTTGAGATCGTCGAGGGCGGCAGTGCCAACTTCGCACCGATCTACCCCGATGACATGCCGCTGTTCGAAAAGATCGAAACCATCGCCAAGCGTATCTACCGCGCCGACGAGGTTCTGGCCGACAACAAGATCCGCAACCAGCTGCGCGAGTGGGAAGAGGCCGGATACGGCAATCTGCCGGTCTGCATGGCCAAGACGCAGTATTCGTTCTCGACCGACCCCACTTTGCGCGGCGCGCCCACCGGCCATTCGGTTCCGGTGCGTGAGGTACGTCTGAGCGCGGGGGCCGGCTTTATCGTGGTGGTCTGCGGTGAGATCATGACCATGCCCGGTCTGCCACGCAAACCGGCTGCGGAAACCATCTGCCTCAATGACGCAGGTGAGATCGAGGGCTTGTTCTAAGCCGCCGAATAGGACATCTCGTGGTCCGGGGTTTTCCCGGGCCATGAGGAGATCGCGATGCCCACTCTGACACCGCCGCAAGACTGTGCAACGATGCAGGATCTGCGGGTTCAGATCGACAAGCTGGACCGCCAACTGATCGAAATGTTGGTGGCGCGCGCAGGCTACATTGACCGCGCGTCCGAGCTGAAGCCGGGCGAGGGCCTGCCTGCCCGTATCCCGGACCGTGTCGAAGACGTGGTGCACCGCGTGCGCGCAAGCTCGGCCGAGCTGGGAATGGATCCGGATTTGGCCGAAGGACTGTGGCGCATGTTGATTGACTGGTCGATTGCACGTGAGGAACGTGTTCTCGGCCCGGACTGAATGACCGGGCGCTTCACGCGCCCGATCCGTTTTTGAAAGAAGGGATCAAAGGATGGTAGCCCAGGTTATCGACGGCAAGGCCTTTGCGGCCAAAGTGCGCGCGCAAGTGGCCGATCAGGTCGCAAAGCTGAAAGAGGAAAACGGCATTACCCCCGGCCTGGCCGTGGTTCTGGTCGGCGAAGACCCAGCCAGCCAGGTCTATGTCCGCTCCAAGGGCAAGATGACCGTTGAGGTCGGCATGAACTCGTACGAGCATAAGCTGGATGTCGATACCTCGGAAGAGGACCTGCTGGCGCTGGTCGACACGCTGAACAACGATCCGGCTGTGCACGGAATCTTGGTTCAATTGCCGCTGCCCAAGCATCTGAACGAAGATCTGGTGATCAATTCGATCGACCCGGCCAAGGATGTGGACGGGTTCCATATCTCCAACGTGGGCCTGTTGGGCACCGGTCAGAAATCGATGGTGCCCTGCACCCCGCTGGGCTGTCTGATGATGCTGCGCGATCACCATGGCTCATTGTCGGGGATGGATGCGGTTGTGATCGGACGCTCGAACATCGTGGGCAAGCCGATGGCGCAGCTGCTGCTGGGCGACAGCTGCACCGTGACCATCGCGCACAGCCGCACCAAGGATCTGCCCGACGTGGTCCGCCGCGCCGATATCGTCGTGGCCGCCGTTGGCCGCCCCGAAATGGTGCCCGGTGACTGGATCAAAGAAGGCGCCACCGTCATCGACGTGGGCATCAACCGCATTGAACGCGATGGCAAGAACAAACTGGTCGGCGACGTCGACTACACCAGCGCCGCCGCACGCGCCGGCGCCATCACCCCGGTCCCCGGAGGTGTCGGCCCCATGACCATCGCCTGCCTGCTGGCCAACACACTTACCGCCGCCTGCCGCGCAAACAAACTCCCAGAACCAGAAGGCCTCACAGCCTGACCTGGTGCGTTAGGGCGCAAATAATGCGCCTTAACG
>NZ_JBXWPA010000035.1:0-2107 GCF_059611165.1 Ruegeria sp. CDSB013
ACGCCGACTGTGACCTGTGTTCCGGCCTCGCTAAACGCGGATGAGAGCACCACGACTTGTGAATTGTTTGTTGTGCTGGCTACATCTCGTAAACACGCCTGCTGAGCGGGTGTGAGTTCGGCGGACGCACTGGATGTACCCGTGTCGTCACAGGCCGCAAGCAGTGCGAAACAAGTTGCGCCCGCAATCATCACCATCTTGTTAGACATTTTCTTCTCCCTCTGGTTCCCTTGAAATTAGTGAAATTGGATGCGCTTGTTTGAAGCTCTCGCGCCTGTGCAGCCAATTGAACATACCTTGATCCTGTGACTACCTTTCCCAAAACTTGCCGTGGGGGGCTTGGTCGGCGGGACGATATTTTGTTGACTATCGGGGCCGCCAATAACGTGCGAAGGCTGAATGACGCCACTAGCAAATGCTAGAGCAAACTCTGGAGAGAGGGCGAGTTCGTTAAGTCTAAGCATCGCGTCCTCCCAGCGCTCAATCATTATAAAGTGCCTTCCGACCGCTAGCACTCACTCCAGCAGTCGGAAGGGCTCGGCACAGCGAGCAGCAACGACAACAACGGAGGTAAAATAAAGTGGTGTTGAATTCGCATGTTTGAATCTAATTTTAAATAAATCAATATTTTTTCCGCGCGTAAATTTCTCTACGCTCTCGTACAATAGGCCTCTGCGTTCAAACAAAAAAGTAAGTGGGAGCTGCGAGTGTGTTCCCCTGAGCGGCGAAGCGATTTGAGGTCGCACAGAAACAATGAAGGGATTGAAAGATGGGATTTGGTGAAGCCGTTAAGACGTGTTTCTCGAAATACTTCCAGTTCTCCGGTCGGGCTATACGCTCAGAATACTGGTGGTTCTTCTTGTTTGTGGTTCTCGTGAGTGCTGGTTTAGCTGTGCTGGATACGATCATATTCGGGACCAACCCAGAAACTGGGCAAGGATCTCGGGTCCTGTCCTCTGTTTTCCAGCTGGCTGTTCTCATACCTATGCTGGCCGCCGGTTGGCGAAGGCTGCATGATACAGGACGACCTGGCTGGTATTTGCTGCTGCCGATGGCGCTCAGCATTACAACGCTATTTGTTATGCTGGGTGGGGTGGCGTTCTTTTCGGTATTGGAGCAAGGGACCGAAAACCCCGATGCATTACGAGGACCCGCGGCAGTACTGGGCGTGACCGGTATTGTTGTTGTCTCAATTCTTCAATTGGTTCTGTCTATCCTGATGATCTGGTGGCTGACACGACCTTCCCAAGAAGGTGCAAACGAATACGGCGAACCTGTTTCCTGATCTGGCTGTCCGGGCAATTGGATGGAACTTCTGCTGAACGACAGTGCGAACCGTAACTCAATGGAGAGAAAAAATGAGCTGCAAAACCATTTCCATTGGAATGCTACTGATGGCAGTGGCGACCACAGCATCAGCGGAGTGGTCTTTCAGCTCCGGGCCCAACCCTAATGCGTTTACTCAGACAGGAAACATAACGCTGGAACTTCAGTGTGACCGTATTCGCTTTGCTCCGGCTGGATTCGAGGACAGCCAGGACATTGCGGACAAGCAGGGGCTTTCCATTCGTTTCTTGAAGAACGGCACCACCGAAGTTGGGGTATTTCAGGTTGGCGCAGAAAACGCTGCCGTACAGATCGTCGACAACTATCCCGTCGAGGTCAGTTTCAATAGTCAGCCGGACTATGGTTTTGTTCTGGACCAGCTTGCAGCAAATGCATCGGTCAATCTGTCCATGATTGATCAAGATGTCAGCTATGGAATCTTTGACTTAAAAGGTTCCGGCGCGGCAATTCGATCCCTTCGTTCTGCGTGCAACTCGGATGTTAGCCAAGAGGCCTCATACGAAGCACCCGAAGGCATCGTCTATTGTGGTGGCGGAGCGATAAAACGCGTAATCGAACCCGCAATTTTGGACAACCCGGACGGAGAATGGGACGCGCGAGTAACGGTTAACGGCGAGCCGATCAGAGCCATGACGGCCTACAGTTACTTCGGAAACTCTGAGCCGCCCGCCGGATTTGTCGTCGCCCTCCTTGGGGAGGACAGGTCCGAGTTTCTGATTTTTAGCGAAGGCTCGGCAAACTGGCTGGAATACGGGGACTA
>NZ_JBXWPA010000036.1:0-1630 GCF_059611165.1 Ruegeria sp. CDSB013
AATCCTACTCCCGCAACCACTTGGGTCGAACAAAGTACCGAACAAGCCGCCGCAAGGCGGCTTTGTTCATTCTGGGCCATCCGGTGCCAAAAGACCGACCGCTTCGGAGGGCTGGGCCAGAACGAAAGCTACGGCGAAACCGGCGAGCGCAAGCCCACCGGTGACCAAGAGTGTTGTGCGCCCTAGCATCAGGTGTCGAATGGCTGCGCGGTGCCCGCGCGGTAGTACACCGTACCGACCCCAGCCTCTCCCCCAAATGCAATGACGTCGTAACGGGCGGACGGATCGTCGCCCATACCAGGGGAGCCCATTGGCGTGCCGGGAACAGCAAGCCCTGTGATGCCAGGCCGATCCTTCAACACGGCTTCCAGTGCTTCGAACGGCACATGGCCTTCAAAGACATAACCATCGGCTTCAATAGTGTGACAAGAGGCGAGGTTCAGCGGGATACCCCGCGCTGACTTCTGTGCCTCGGGGTCTGTCAGTTCCTCAACGGTGACGGCGTAGCCACGTGCGCGAGCCAAGTCGGCCCATGCGTGACAACATCCGCAATCTGGTGAGGTGAGCACGTGCATTGGGGTGTTTGCACGGACGGGAAGAGCGGTCGCGATGAGAGCAGTTGCAGATAGTGTGGTGAAGTGACGACGTGTGATCATGTCTGTCGGTCCTTTGATGTGAAATTTGAACGGATTGCGGGCGAGAACCCGTAGCCATTCAGGCTTTCGGAGGACCGGTGGGGACGCCCAGTGCGAGGCCCGCAAAATTGGCTCCAGCGTGCGTCACACCGCCCGCTGAAATCACCAATGGAGCGATCGGCGAAATCCCCGCCGTGGCGACAAGATCACCAAAACAGGATGCTGAACCCATGCCGCTGGTGGTGTCGCAACAATCCGCAACAACCTTCTCGGCATTAGCCAACGGATCGTCGTCCGCCATTTGAGCATGATGACCAGAATGATCCGATCCATGGGTCAAGCCATGCTTCACCGACGCAGCGGATACGCCAGAGAATGCAACAACAAGAAGTATCGACAGGACCAGGCGAAACATACCAAATACCTAATTGGGGTATGTGGTTTTGACAAGTTTCGAGGATGTGTCGCCATATACATCCTAGTTGCACTCATTGTGGGTGCGCCACATCTCTGGATCATGCCCGTCCGGAACAGTGGAACATAGATCACCTGAAATTCCGGTAAGACTGATTATTGACTGTTTTTCGCATTAGTTAGCAACAGCAAGGTCAGCAGGTTGGCATTTAGCCCAGGATTTTGCCAGTGATGAAAGTGTACGAACTTTCTACCAGATCGATGACGACATCCAGCTCTTCTGGTGTGGTTGGAGTATAGATCATGACAAAGCCGCTCCATCCGGGGCGTTGATCGGCCCAAGGGTGTGCTACGGCCCAGCCGGCCTCAATTGCCCGCAGCGCCATTGCCGGGTGCAGCGAAGCGTGCAAGCTGCCATCAGGATGCATATGCGCAAACTCAAACCCACCAACGATAGAGCTCGGTTGGGACAACAACATGTCGGGATCAAGCTGAAAACCAATTGCGCCAGGAAGCGATATGCGTGTCGGGCCAAGTGTGACCCCTGGGAATTGCGCAACTCGCTCCAGCAATAGCTGGGC
>NZ_JBXWPA010000037.1:0-1629 GCF_059611165.1 Ruegeria sp. CDSB013
AGCCAGTTGACGAACACCTTAGCCTCGGGACGCTGAAATTCTGCTTGAGTCTGGATGTAATAGACGCCGAAGAGTGGCTCAGAGAACAACTCAATCATTCGACCAGATGACAGATCGTCCTCGAAAAAAGCTCTGGCGGAATACGTGATACCGTCGCCCCGGCGAACCGCTGTCATGATCAGGTTCCCCGGCATGTGATTTATGGTCAATGGCTCGGGAGGTACGACCCCATGATAGGTGAACCAGTCGGCCGCCTCATTTGTGCCCAGTTCCTGCAACCAGGGCAGCTTCGTTAAAGAGGCCGGGTCAGGCAAATCTTGGCCTCCCAACAGTGAAGGTGCCCCGATCACGACCATGTCGGAGACAAGAACAGTATCCTCTTCTTTTCTCGGCATGCGTCTGTCGTGATACCGAATGGCGACATCGATGCCACCTGGCTTTATCTGAACCAGTTCAGAAGTTGGGTTCAGCATCAAAGTGATCTCTGGGTGTTGTTGTTGAAACTCTGCCATTCTCGGCAATAGCCACTCCACCGCGAATGCTGGTGACATTGTCACTTGAACGGGACGGTGCGCTGCATGTTCCGCCAGTCGTTGCACACCCCTTCCGATAATTTCAAAGCCGATACCCAGTTCACGTGAAAGAATGATGCCTGGCTCAGTCAGTTCAATGCTGCGCCCACGTCTGGCAACGAGAGCTACACCCAAATGTCTTTCCAACGATTTCACCTGCTGGCTGACAGCCGCTTGGGTCACGTTCAAGTGTTCAGCCGCCACGGTGTAACTCCCTGCTTCCGCAACTGCTGAGAAAGCGCGCAAAGCGTTCATCGGGGGAAGGTGCAACCAATCCATACTGTAGATTTTCTAATGCTTGGTTAAACTATTTGAGTCGCATGATATCGGCATTCTTGACATTATTCACAGTGAAATCTGAGCGGCTATTATAAAATTTTGGAGCGGATGCTTTAGTGCCGATGTCAACCTAGCCGCATGCCAGGAGATCTTGATACGATGGAAAAAATTCAAGGTGGATGCTACTGTGGTGCGGTTCGATACCAGATCGCGACACCACCTGTCTGGTCGGGACATTGCCATTGTCGTTCATGCCAAATGGCCCTTGGCGGTGCCTTTGTAACTTGGGCTAAGGTAGCCGCCGAAGACTTCGCCGTTATCAGAGGCGAAATCCAACACATTGAGAAAACTCCGGGTATTCGCCGCGGATTTTGTCGGGACTGTGGAACGACGTTGACCTATGCCGCCCTAAATGAAGTTGAGGGCCAGGACTGGAGCGCTGACGCGTGGTTTTCTGCTGTGACGTTGGACGACCCATCGATTACTCAGCCAAAAGCCCATGTCTTCGCTTCGCATCAGCAGCCATGGATAAAACTCGACGACGGGCTGCCGACGTTTCTTGAGTTCTAACCAACTTTCCGAGCGCACGGAGGTGAAAGCGATGAACACTGCATACTCATATGCCTGCAAGGATTGCGAAGGCATGGAGGCCTGCCCAGGTAAAGTAGTTGCTGCGACCAAGGACGAAGTCTGGAAGCTCATGGAACTCCACGCGGTGGTCGCTCATGGAGAGGACCCCAGCTCGTGGGACGCCGACACTCGAGAATATCTGGAAACA
>NZ_JBXWPA010000038.1:0-1369 GCF_059611165.1 Ruegeria sp. CDSB013
AAGCGGTTCTCTGATCGCGGTATTGTCAAGGGCGTTGGATTTGTTGTCCGCCGGGGTCTTGGTTCTCTCCGAAGTCAGGTGATGCTGCTTCATGATGGCGTCCGGGGCTGATCGTCTGGAATGTCATTCACGAGGTTGATGCTGGTTGCGCCACCTCGACCGCTTTACGCGAGATCGATCTGCCTCCGTCCCGGAGGACGCCAAACCCACCCTATCCTCGGGCGGGCTTTCTGGTTGTCAGCTTGCAGGCTCCTTTGTCCAATTGAAATCTGTCCCGTCGCGCCAGATCGCGTGGAGGATCACCGCGATTTTGCGCGCGGTGGCCACAGCGGCCTTCTTGAAGCCTTTTCGCGTACTGAGCCGGATTGCCCAGGATTTGAGGGCTGAGAACCGCCTGACCTGTGTCATCAAGGACGTGGCGGCGGAAACAAGCAATCGACGCATCTCGGCATCCCCGCACTTGGAGATGCGGCCTGTTCTGTCGATCTCACCGGATTGATATCGTCTTGGTGTCAGCCCCAGGAACGCGCCGACATCGCGCGACCGGCGGAACCGGCTTGCATCATCTATTGTCGCAATGAAATTCAACGCAACCAGCGGCCCCACACCCGGCACGGTCATGAGGCGCCGCGCCAGTGGGTTCTGTTTGGCGACATGTATCAATTCATCACCCAGCATTTCCGCCGAGGCGCAAAGCTTTTTGTGGATCGGGATCATCGTTTGCGCCAGCAGCTCCAACATTGGATCACAAGAACCAGCCTCGGCCAGCTGGTCGCGGAACCCTTGTCGATAGTGCGCGCGCAGGACAGGCCCCATGCGGATGCCGAAAGTCTTCAGGACGCCCCGGATATGAGCTTCAAGATCCTTGCGCATGCGGATCAATCTCTCCCGCGCTGCAACCAGTGCTCGCACGCGGTCCGACGCTTCACTGCGAATGTGGACCTCGGTGAACCAGCCGGTCCGCGCCAACTGTGCCAACCCTTCCGCGTCTGCCTTGTCTGACTTGTTGAGGCGCGCCGACAGAGCCTTATGCGCCATGCGCGCGTCGATACAGGTGATCGGCACAGCTCGGCGCGCAAGTTCACGCGTCAGCCAAGTGGCCATTATCCCGCTTTCATGCACGACGCGCTCCACATCGGGGGCTCTCCGCGAAATGTATTCCGCAATGGTATCTGGTTCGGTCGGAATAGACGCGCGATGCAAGACCGTGCCTTCCGCATCCACAACGCAAACCGAGACCTCTTTCAATGAAACGTCGAGACCAACATAATGGCTCATGGTCGTTCTCCTCACGGCTTTTGATTGGTGAGGCTGATAATATCAGGCCTCGTTTGCCCAAGGAGAGCGACCACCGCGATCACACCATGTC
>NZ_JBXWPA010000039.1:0-1176 GCF_059611165.1 Ruegeria sp. CDSB013
ATGGCAAAGGAAAAGTTTGAGCGTAATAAGCCGCACGTCAACATCGGCACGATTGGCCACGTTGACCACGGCAAGACCACGCTGACCGCAGCAATCACCAAGTATTTCGGTGACTTCAAAGCGTATGACCAGATTGACGGCGCGCCTGAAGAAAAAGCACGTGGCATCACCATCTCGACCGCCCACGTGGAATACGAGACCGACACGCGTCACTATGCACACGTCGACTGCCCCGGCCACGCCGACTACGTCAAGAACATGATCACCGGTGCCGCACAGATGGACGGCGCGATCCTGGTTGTGAACGCTGCTGACGGCCCGATGCCGCAGACCCGTGAGCACATCCTGCTGGGCCGCCAGGTTGGCATCCCGACCATGGTCGTGTTCATGAACAAAGTGGACCAGGTTGACGACGAAGAGCTGCTGGAACTGGTGGAAATGGAAATCCGCGAGCTGCTGTCTTCGTATGACTACCCCGGCGACGACATTCCTGTCATCGCAGGTTCGGCTCTGGCCGCGATGGAAGGCAACAAGCCGGAAATCGGCGAAGAATCGATCCGCAAGCTGATGGCTGCCGTGGACGAGTACATCCCGACACCTGAGCGCGCTGTTGACCAGCCGTTCCTGATGCCGGTTGAAGACGTGTTCTCGATCTCGGGTCGTGGTACCGTTGTGACCGGCCGTGTTGAGCGTGGCGTGATCAATGTTGGCGACGAGATCGAAATCGTCGGCATCCGCGACACTCAGAAAACCACCTGTACCGGTGTTGAAATGTTCCGCAAGCTGCTGGATCGCGGTGAAGCGGGCGACAACATCGGCGCCCTGCTGCGCGGTATCGACCGTGAAGGCGTTGAGCGTGGTCAGGTTCTGTGTAAGCCAGGTTCGGTTACACCGCACACCAAGTTCGAAGCCGAAGCCTATATCCTGACCAAGGAAGAAGGCGGTCGTCACACTCCGTTCTTCGCGAACTACCGTCCTCAGTTTTACTTCCGTACAACTGACGTGACCGGCACCGTGACCCTGGCAGCTGGCACCGAGATGGTTATGCCTGGCGACAACGTGTCGTTCGAGGTTGAGCTGATCGCACCGATCGCGATGGAAAACGGCCTGCGTTTCGCCATCCGCGAAGGCGGCCGCACCGTCGGCGCCGGCGTCGTGTCGAAAATCGTCGAGTAA
>NZ_JBXWPA010000040.1:0-1079 GCF_059611165.1 Ruegeria sp. CDSB013
ATCGACACTGACACGCATACGTTCAACACCACCCTGACCAAGCTGGTGCTGGGGGCCCATATCAAGGGGGCCGCCGAAGGAGAGATGAACATCGCGGCGGTGCTGATCTACGACCGCGCGCTTGATGAGAGTGAGCGCCAACAGGTCGAAGACTTCCTGCAGACGAAATATATATCCGATCCGAACAACACAGCCCCGGTCGCAGCAGATGATGCGGTGGCCTTTATTGAGGACACGCCGGTTTCCGGCGATGTTCTGGCCGAGAACGGCGGCGGTGTGGACAGCGATCCGGAAGGCGATCCGCTGAGTGTGGAACTGGTCAGCGACGTGTCGAACGGCAGCCTGGTGCTGAATGCGGACGGGACGTTCACCTATACGCCGGACCTGGATTTCGACGGGGTCGATAACTTTATCTACAACGTTTCCGATGGTCGGGGCGGCACGGATCAGGCGACGGTGACCCTGACTGGAACACCGGTGGACGATCCGGCCCAGGCTGTGGATGACAGCTATGCCACAGCAGAGGGCACGGTGCTGTCTGTGGATGCGGTGAACGGACTGCTGGCCAATGACAGCGACCCCGAAGGCGACGCCTTCACCGCCGCGCTGCTGACTGGCCCGGCCAATGGGTCGGTGGTGGTCAATGCGGATGGCAGTTTTGACTACACGCCCAATGCCGGGTTCACAGGGGATGACAGCTTTACCTATGAGGTAACCGGGGGCGACAGCGCCACGGTAACGGTTACGGTTGGTGCCCCCCAAGGTATTCCGGTGACGGCGGGCATGGTTGCGGCCTTTGAAGCGGGGCAGAATGTCAGCCTTGGCACAGGCAACACCGTAACTGGCTGGCTGGACGGGTCCGGTCGCGGCAATGATCTGCTGGCACAGGGCGATCCGCAACTGGTGGAAAATGCGACGCCGACTGGCGAGGCGGCGATCACGTTTGACGGCGTCGGCGATCTGCTGGAACGCGTCAACGCGACTGACACGTTGAATGGGTTGCCCACGGGCGATGCGGACCGGACGATCTTCTTTGTGGTTGATTATGTGGAGCCGAACGGACGGTCTTCCGGGGTGGT
>NZ_JBXWPA010000041.1:0-899 GCF_059611165.1 Ruegeria sp. CDSB013
GATCTGTCCATCGTTGCCGACAAGCGCGAAAGCAATGAGGCGCATTTCCTCAAAGGTGGCCGCACGGGCGGTGAAGCTCCGACCTTTACGAGTATGCATGGGCTGATCCTTTTGATCTTTGCGGCCAGCTTTGGCGTGATGATCTGGGGTGTCGCGGCAGGAGGCTGGTGGATGGCCGAGATGTCCGGCCTGTTCATTGTGTCCTCGATAGTCGTGGGATTGATCGCACGGATCGGGGAAGAGGAATTCACCTCGACCTTCGTTGACGGTGCCCGGGATTTGCTGGGCGTTGCGCTGGTGATCGGGATCGCACGCGGGATCGTAGTGGTCATGGACGCAGGAAGCATCACAGATACCATTTTGTATTGGGCCGAAGGTGCCGTGGATGGTTTGGGCAAAGTGGCCTTTATCAATGCGATGTTCGCCTTGCAGGGGCTGTTGTCCTTCCTCGTCCCGTCATCTTCGGGCTTGGCGGTTCTGACGATGCCGATCATGGCGCCGCTAGCAGACTTTTCCGGCGTAGAACGGTCTTTGGTCGTGACGGCCTATCAGTCAGCCAGCGGTTTGGTGAACCTGATTAACCCCACCTTTGCGGTGGTCATGGGCGGGCTTGCCCTGGGGCGTGTGCCCTATGAACGCTGGCTCAGTTTCATGTGGCCGCTTTTACTGATCCTGATCGTCATCATCATGGCCGGGCTCAGCCTTTCCGCGTTGGCATGAGGTCGCATTATGCCCACCGACACCCGATCTAAACCCAAAGGAACCCTTGGGTTCTGGATGTGCACCGCGCTGGTGGTGGGCAATATGATCGGGTCCGGTATTTTCCTGCTGCCATCTTCTCTGGCCGCGTTCGGGCCAATCTCGATGGCGGGATGGGTTCTGACTGCAGGAGGCGCGAT